>NZ_JACEHF010000016.1 GCF_014180685.1 Nocardioides pelophilus
GTCCGTGTGAGCGTGGCCTGTCGGTCACGCTCACACGGACGACCCAGCGCGAGCCCGCATTATCGCCAGGCTGGTACCTCCCCGCTGACTTATCGCGATTCCCAGACGCTCCCTTCGCCGCTTGATATTTGTGGACGAAGACACAGGGAGCACAACGCAATGACCATCTCGAGTTCCGGGCCGAGCGCGCGCGCCGATTGGTACCCCGACCCCCGCAACCCCGCCTTGCTGCGGTACTGGGACGGTCACCAGTGGACGGCGCACACATCGCCACGACCCGCGGGTTGGGGTGGTCAGGAGTGGTCGCCCTACTCGCAGCCGTCTCGCACCCAGCGCGTTCCCGACAAAGGGTCGACTCGAACGGGACTTCCGGCTTGGGCGGTCGTCGCGCTGGTCGTGTTCGTTGGTGTGGCCACCCTTGCCGTGATCGGCACCGTGCTTTCGACGCCGGAGCCAACGGAGAGCGCTGGTCGCAGTTCGAACGACAACAGCACTCCGGCCGCCTCGGAGCCGTCGGATGCAGAGGCGTCCACGTCGGCGCCCTCACCAACACCGACACCGACGCCGACGGAGACCGAGCCGCCGAAGTCAGTGGTGCCGCGCCTGACCGGGATGACTCGCGACAAGGCCGAGGAACGTTTGACGACCGCCGGACTGCAGCTAGGTGAGGTGCGTCAGGTCTTCTCCCCGAAAGCGCCCGGCACGGTGCTGAGCCAGAGCAGGAGGGTCGGCGCATCGCTCCTGGCGGGCACGACCGTGGTGCTCGTGGTAGCGAAGGCCTACCCCCAGGTGCCGGGCGTTGTCGGACGACTGAAGGCCGCTGCAGTGGAGCGCCTCAAGGACGCTGGGTTCAAGGTCAGCGTCACGACTGAGTCGCGAACGTCCGGCAAGGACGGCGTCGTCCTCCGCCAGAGCCCGTCCGGCACCGCGCGTGCCAAGCCGGGTTCTTCCATCACGATCGTGGTCTCGTCCGTCATCCGCCCGGTGGCACCGCCGCAGAACTGCACGCCCGGATACGACCCGTGCCTGACACCCGCGTCCGACTACGACTGCGCCGGCGGCTCGGGTGACGGTCCGAAGTACACCGGGTTCGTCCGCGTGACCGGCTACGACCCCTACGACCTGGACGCGGACGGCGACGGAGTTGCTTGCGAGTGACCGGTTGGACGAGCGAACCGCGGCGCCGGTCTCGGTGAGGACGGCCTGATCCCGGGCACGATGGACACCAGGTCGGGTGTGAGGATGGCGGCGTGACCTCGTGGACTCCTGGGTGGGACAGCTTTCCGTCGGCGCTCCTCGAGTTCTGGAGCGAACGACACCTCTGCACCCTGACCACGCTCCGCGCGGACGGGCGGCCCCACGTGACTCCGGTCGGCGTCGCGCTCGACCTGGAACGCCAGTGCGCTTGGGTCATCACCTCGAGGGACTCGCTCAAGGCCGTGCACGCCGCGGCTGACGGTCGGATGGCGGCGTGCCAGGTCGACGGTCGGCGGTGGTCCACCCTCGAGGGCACCGCGGAAGTCAGGACCGACCGCGAGTCCGTCGTACGCGCCGAGGAGCGGTACGCCGCGCGCTACCGGATCCCGCGCCCGAACCCGTCGCGGGTAGCCCTGCGGATCGACGTCGACCGCTTCCTCGTCTCGTCCGGCCTCGTTCCACCCGCCGAGCCGACTGACTGACCCTCGGCGGAGCTCTGTCCGGTCGGACGACGGAGACGCGCAGAAACCAAGGCGGGCGCCCGATTCCGGACATAGCGTGTCCCCGAGGAAGCGCAGAGACGGGGAGGAACACGTGGGACTGGGAGACCTGGCCAAGCAGTGGGCGAAGTCGAAGGCCACCGAGCTGCTGTCGAGTGATAGCCAGAAGGCGCAGAGCGCCTCGGCTCAGGCAGACGCGACCGAGCGGCAGGCCAAGAGCGACGCGGGCGAACAGCTGATGCGCACGGCGTTCCCCGGGCTCGCGAAGTGGCAGGACAAGCAGGAGGAGAACCAGCGCCAGGCCGAGGAGGACCGCCTGCAGAAGCACCGCGACGAGATCGCGGCCCTCCCCGTGGCTCAGGTGCAGATGCGGGTCACCGGCTGGGCGGAGGACGCCTGGTTCGGCCCCATGCGCCTGCGCTGGGAGGTGATCACACCGGAGGAGCCGGATCCGGAGTATCCCGACCCGGACCCCTACGCGCACCGTCCCTACCTGTCGGTTGAGCTGTACCCCCAGTCCGGGAACTCGGTGTCGCTGTCGAGCCATCAGCTGGCCAGCTGGCGGTTCCAGGTGCCGGGCTACATCGGCGACGGAAGCTACGACCTGTTGGCGATCGCGCAGGAGCGCGACGCAGCGGGCGCCGCGCCGACGTACGAAGAGGACTACCTAGACCTCGGCGAGGACTCCGACCTCTTCTACTGCTACTCCGACACGGGCCCGTGGGCGGTCACTGTCAGCGAGGGTGCGCAGCGGATATCCGTCTCGATGGTGCTCACGAGCTCCATCGGCGACATGACCATGACCGCGGAGATCGTGCGGTAGCGGCCCTCGCCGTCCTCCGGCGGAACGCGCCGAGTGTGTGCACCGGCTTCGCTTCCGCACTGACGTGCCTGCAGGGCTGACCCGGGCGGCGGAGCGGTGCTACTCGCTCCGCCGTTCCTTCGCCGGTTGGTCTTTGGGCTCCCGTGCCGGCGGCTCGACCGGCGCCTCGGGATCGGTGCCATCGGTCATGAACGACACAAGCGTCTCGCCGATGCGATCGAGAACCTGTGGCTGTCCCACTGCAACTCCGAGGAACCCGATCGCGATCGACGCGCCCACGAGCGTCGACATAACACTCTGCCTTCTGCGCCCGCGGGACCGACGGCTCGTTCCGGATCGCTCTCTGCTTTCCCGCGCTGTTGTCACCCGCTCCCCGAGTGTGAGCTGCGCGGTGCTCGGCCGGGTCGAGCTGGATAGTTCCGTCGCCACTCGACTCACGACGACCGCGCGTGCTGCGGAGTCGAGTACGGGGTGCCGCGTCTGCAACATCTTTGTGACGTTGGCGGTAGAGCACAGGAGGGCGTCGGCTGCTCGACCGAGGACCTCCGCGTCCCGCACGAAGCAGAGCACCCCATAAACCGGCACCGCAGGCGGAGTCTGGAGCAAATGGCGAATCGCGGCCGCCGCGTCTCCCGAGGAGGCGGCAGCGGTGTCGCGTCGCCGACCGTTCTGCCGAAGGATTCCATCCGTGACGGTGATGCTGCCGGTCCAGTTCTTCGAGTCGATTACGAAGACCCCAGGCGGCCCGATTGCGACGTGATCGATGTTCGCGCGAGGCCTGCCCGGCCAGGGCAGGTCGTGGAGAACGGTCCACTCCTCCGCAGGCAACGTCGAGAGGGCGTGCGCTGTACGTCGCTCCCCTTCCGCGCCGCGCTCCCACTTCTCAGCGGCGCGGCCGAGCCGGTCCGCCTTCTCCCTCATCCGCCGCGCCGAACGGCCTGCCGATTCTCCGGCCACGATTCCTCCCTATTCCCTCCAGGCCCGGACGGTACTTCTGCTCAAGCCGTCGGCGCAGCACAATCCCTTTACTCATTCACCGGACTCAGTCGGGAGCTCGTGGCAAGCTCCCGCGGGTGGAAGAAGGTCTTTACGAGTCGCTGATCAGCCATGAGCTGCAGACGAAGATCGATTCGCTGGCGGGCCTGACACACGACGAGGCCGCAATCGATCACGCGGAGGAGCCGCACATACTTGCGCGCCACGTCGCTGATGCGGTTGCCGCCCGTCTGGTAGCGATTAGTGGCGCAGACGAACGGCTGGCATTGGTCAACGATGTCCTTCACGCCCTCGACCCAGACCTCGCCGTCGACCCGCCGGCGCGCCAGTTGCTCGCAGTTCGGAGCGACGGCTTCGAGGGGGTCCGGCCAGGTCGAACTGCGCGGCCGCGAACTCCGCTCTCAGAGGCTGCGCTTCTGACGAACTCCCCGGACGAGCCAAGCCTTGCCGCGGAACTCAAGACGGAGATGACATCAGCCGACTCCGTCGATCTGCTGTGCGCATTCGTCAAGTGGTACGGCGTTCGTCTGCTCGAGCACGACCTTCTGGCGCTGCGCGATGCGGGCGTACCGCTCCGAGTCCTCACGACGACCTACCTGGGTTCAACCGAGCGACGCGCGCTGGACCGGATGATCCGCGACTTCGGGGCCGAAGTCCGCATCCAGTACGACGCCCAACGCACCCGTCTGCATGCGAAGGCGTGGTTGTTCCGACGCCGAACCGGCTTTGACACCGCCTATGTCGGCTCGTCGAATCTGTCGCGGGCAGCGCTACTCGACGGCGTGGAGTGGAACGTCCGCCTTTCCCGAGTGTCGACACCGACCCTGCTACAGAAGTTCGAGGCCACATTCGACTCGTACTGGAATGACTCGAGCTTCGAGCCCTACCACCCCGATCGTGACCGTGATCGACTCGACGACGCCCTCGCTGATGCGGCCGGCACTCGACAGCACGACTCCGTCACCATCTCGATCTCAGGCTTGGAGGTACGTCCATTCCCCTATCAAGCCGAGATGTTGGAAGCGATCGAGGCCGAGCGCGTGGTGCATGATCGCCACCACAACCTCGTCGTCGCGGCGACAGGCACCGGCAAGACGGTCATCGCTGCACTCGACTATCGACGGCTCTGTGAAGCCCAGCCCGGACCCCGCCCATCGCTTCTCTTCGTTGCCCATCGCAGGGAGATCCTGGAGCAGTCGCTGCGGACCTACCGCGAGGTGCTTGCTGACGGCAGCTTCGGTGAGCTCTATGTCGGTGGTGCCCGACCGGAACGGTGGCAGCACGTGTTTGCCAGCGTTCAGTCCTTGACTTCGTATGGCGTGGCGAACCTTCCGCCAAACCATTTTCAGATCGTGGTGATCGATGAGTTCCACCACGCCGCGGCGGCGACGTACCGGCAGCTTCTCAGCCATCTGAGCCCCCGTGAGCTCCTCGGTCTCACCGCAACGCCCGAGCGTGCCGACGGGATCGATGTGCGCGAGTTCTTCGGTGGGCGGACTGCCGCTGAGCTGCGCCTATGGGATGCCCTCGGAGCGGATCTGCTGTGCCCATTCCACTACTTCGCTGTAGCCGACAACACCGACCTTTCGGCGATCAGGTGGTCCCGCGGACGGTACGACGAGACTCAGCTGTCGAACCTCTATACCGGCAACCGTGCACGCGCTGAGATCGTCATTCGCGAGCTTCAAGACAAGGTGCTTGACGTCAGCAGCATGCGAGCACTCGGCTTCTGCGTGGGGGTGATGCACGCGAAGTACATGGCCGAGGTCTTCAACGAGGCAGGCATCCCAGCCGCTGCCGTCAGCGGTGAGACGCCCGCTGCCGAACGCCAGCAAGCCCTATCCGATCTTCGGCAACGGAAGCTCCAGATCCTCTTCTCAGCGGACGTCTTCAACGAGGGCTTGGACATCCCCGACGTCGACACGGTGCTGCTGCTCCGACCGACCGATAGCGCGACGATTTTCCTGCAGCAGTTGGGGCGCGGGCTGAGACGCACTCGGGAGAAGGCCGTCCTTACGGTGCTCGACTTCGTGGGCTACCAACACCGCCAGTTCAGGTGGGATCAGAAGCTTCGCGCACTGACCGGCCACACGAAGAAGCGGCTGGTCAAGGGCGTCGAGGATGGGTTCCCTTTCCTCCCTTCGGGCTGCCAGATCGTGCTGGACCGTCAGGCGCAGCAGATGATCCTCGACAACGTCAAGTCGCAGATCACGACGAGGTGGAGCCAGATCGTCGGCGAACTCAGAACCTCCGGCGACACCGACCTCGCGGCCTTCCTTGACGAGTCCGGAATAGAACTGGCAGACATTCTGCGTCGCGGGAGCCACTCATGGACCCGGGCCCGACGCGATGCCGGTCTGCCGACGCCTACTGGCAGTGCGCTGGAGGATCGACTCCTTCGGCGCGTACGCGCGTTCGCTCACGTCGACGACAGGCTGCGTACTCAGGGATATCGCCGTCTTCTGAACGACGACGGGACGCGCTTCTCCGAGATGTCAGCGGTCGAGCAACGCGTCGCGCAGATGCTCTTCTTCTCCCTCTGGCCGGACGGCGGCGGCTTCAAGACGATCGACGAGGGACTCACTGCTCTCCGTCACGAGCACGCGACACGTGAGGAGCTTCGCAGCGTCATCGACATCTCCTTCGACGCCGCACGTCATCAGGCCATCGAACTCACCGGATCGCTCATCGACGTGCCCCTCCGTATCCATGCGCGCTATCAGCGCGAAGAGGTTCTCGCGGCCCTCGGCTACGCCTCCCTGGATCGCAAGCCGAACTCGTTCCGCGAAGGGGTCCTCTTCGTGCCCGAGCGCAAAGTCGACGCCTTCTTCGTCAACCTCAAGAAGTCGGAGGAGGAGTTCTCCCCCACGACGATGTATCGCGACTACCCGATCAGCCCGACGCTCTTCCATTGGGAATCTCAGTCAGTCACGAGCATCGACTCACCGACCGGTCAGCGCTACCTCAACCGTCGGAGCA
This sequence comes from Nocardioides pelophilus, assembly GCF_014180685.1. Taxonomy (GTDB): domain Bacteria; phylum Actinomycetota; class Actinomycetes; order Propionibacteriales; family Nocardioidaceae; genus Nocardioides; species Nocardioides pelophilus. The sequence continues at coordinate 6,496 of NZ_JACEHF010000016.1, forward strand.
CAGTGTTGTTCTTCGTACGCGAGGCAAGGACGAACGACTTCGGCACCGCGCCGTACCTCTTCCTGGGACCGGCGACCTACGTCAGCCACCAGGGCGAGCGGCCAATCGCGATCACATGGAAGCTCGAGCACGCCATGCCGATCGACTTCTACAACTCGGCCGCCGTCGCAGCCCAGTAGGCCGGAGCCGCCCATTCCACTCAGGCGCGGGCGCTCGACTCTTGCCAGCTCAAGGGCGACCCCTTGGGCCGCGGATACGCTCGACGGCCGGCACCCGAAGGTGCCGGCCGTCGGCTTTTCGTGTCTATGCCCCGATCAACTGCAGCCGCTGGTGCTGCCGCAGCCCTCGCAGACGTAGCACGACCCAGCCGGGCGCATCTTGGTGCCGCAGGTCATGCAGAGCGGGCTGTCGACGGCGTGGCCGGTGATCTGCTCGAGAAGCTCGGCCGACGTACGGGCCTGGGGGGCGTCGGGGGCCTTGTCGGTGATGACGACCTCGTCGTCGGCTTCGTCCTTGGTCTCGTGACGGTCGCCAGGGCGACCTCCTCGACCAACGGAGTCGTCGATGAGCTCGGACGCGCTGCCGGTCTCCTCGATCGGCTCGTAGCTCCCCGTCTCGAGGTGGCGCTGGCGCTCCTCGGCGGAGAAGATGCCGAGGGCGGAGCGGGCCTCGAAGTCGAGGTAGTCGAGGGCCAGGCGGCGGAAGATGTAGTCCATGATCGACTGGCTCATCCGGACGTCGGGGTCGTCGGTCAGGCCGGCGGGCTCGAAGCGCAGGTTGGTGAACTTCGAGACGTAGGTCTCCAGGGGCACGCCGTACTGAAGGCCGATGCTGACCGCGATCGAGAAGGCGTCCATCACGCCGGCCAGGGTCGAGCCCTGCTTGCCGAGCTTGAGGAAGATCTCGCCCAGCGAGCCGTCGTCGTGGGCACCCGAGGTCATGTAGCCCTCGGCGCCACCCACGGTGAACGACGTGGTGCGGGCCTGGCGCGACTTCGGGAGCCGCTTGCGGGTCGGCGCGTAGACAACCTTCTCGATGACCTTGGTCTCGAGGCTCGCTTCGCTCGCACCTCGACCAGCGGTCTCCGCGGCGTCGGCGGCGTCCTTCTTGGCCTTGCCGCCACCGTCGGACAGCGGCTGACCCACCTTGCAGTTGTCGCGGTAGATCGCGGTGGCCTTGAGGCCGAGCTTCCACGACTGCAGGTAGATGTCCTCGATCTCCTCGACCGTGGCCGACTCCGGCAGGTTGACCGTCTTCGAGATCGCACCGGAGAGGAACGGCTGGCAGGCAGCCATCATCTTCACGTGGCCCATCGGCTTGAGGGCCCGCTCACCCATCGCGGTGTCGAAGATCTCGTAGTGCTCCGGCTTCAGACCAGGCGCGTCGACCACGTGACCGTGCTCGGCGATGTAGGCGACGATCGCCTCCACCTTCTCCTCGTCGTAACCGAGCTTCTTCAGCGCCCGCGGGATCGTCTGGTTGACGATCTGCATCGAACCGCCACCGACGAGCTTCTTGAACTTGACCAGCGAGAAGTCCGGCTCGATGCCGGTCGTGTCGCAGTCCATCATGAAGCCGATGGTGCCGGTCGGCGCGAGCACCGAGGCCTGCGCGTTGCGGAAGCCGTTAACCTTACCGAGCTCGACGACCTGCGCCCACTCGTCGGTCGCCAGCCTGTGCACCTCGGCGTCGGCGATGTGCAGCGTGCGCACGGTGTCGTTGGCTGCCTGGTGCTTGCGCATCACCCGGTTGTGCGCCTCCGCGTTGCGGGCGTAGCCGGCGTAGGGGCCGACGATCGCGGCGAGCTCCGCCGAGCGACGGTACGACGTGCCGGTCATCAGGCTCGTGATGGTGGCCGCCATCGCGCGACCGCCGTCGGAGTCGTAGCCGAGACCCATCGCCATCAGCAGCGCGCCGAGGTTGGCGTAGCCGATGCCGAGCTGGCGGTAGTCGCGAGTGGTCTTGCCGATCGGCTCGGTCGGGAAGTCTGCGAAGCAGATCGAGATGTCCATCGCGGTGATGATCAGCTCGACGGCCTTCGCGAAGAGCGGGGCGTCGAAGGTGTCGTCGTCCTTGAGGAACTTGAGCAGGTTGAGCGACGCCAGGTTGCAGGAGGAGTTGTCGAGCGACATGTACTCCGAGCACGGGTTGGACGCGGTGATCCGGCCCGTCTCCGGGTTGGTGTGCCAGTCGTTGATCGTGTCGTCGTACTGCAGACCGGGGTCGGCGCAGGCCCACGCGGCCTCGCTGATCTTGCGGAAGAGCGAGCGGGCGTCGACGGTCTCGATGACCTCGCCGGTCTTGCGGCCGCGCAGGCCGAACTCGGAGCCGTCCTCGACAGCACGCATGAACTCGTCGGTGACCCGGACGGAGTTGTTGGCGTTCTGGTACTGCACGGACGTGATGTCCTTGCCGCCCAGGTCCATGTCGAAGCCGGCGTCACGCAGGGCGCGGATCTTGTCCTCCTCGCGCCACTTGGTCTCGACGAACTCCTCGATGTCGGGGTGGTCGACGTCGAGCACGACCATCTTCGCCGCCCGACGCGTCGCGCCGCCCGACTTGATGGTGCCGGCCGAGGCGTCGGCGCCGCGCATGAAGGAGACCGGGCCGGACGCCGTACCGCCGCTGCTCAGCAGCTCCTTGGACGAGCGGATGCGGGAGAGGTTGAGGCCGGCGCCGGAGCCGCCCTTGAAGATGAAGCCCTCTTCCTTGTACCAGTTCAGGATCGAGTCCATCGAGTCGTCGACGGACAGGATGAAGCAGGCCGAGACCTGCTGCGGCGACTTCGTGCCGACGTTGAACCAGACCGGGGAGTTGAACGAGAAGTACTGGTGGACGAGCAGCCAGGTGAGCTCCTGCTCGAAGATGTCGGCGGCCTGCGGGCTCGCGAAGTAGCCGTGCTCGATGCCGGCCTTGGTGTAGGTCTTCACGACCCGGTCGATGAGCTGCTTGAGACCCGTCTCGCGCTCGGGGGTGCCGACGGCGCCGCGGAAGTACTTCGTCGTGACGATGGTGCTCGCGTTGACCGACCAGAAGTCGGGGAACTCCACGCCGCGCTGCTCGAAGACCGTCTCACCGGTCTTCCAGTTCTGCTGGACGACGTCGCGTCGCTCCCAGGTGATCTCGTCGTACGGGTGCACGCCCTCGGTGCTGAACACCCGCTCGATGCCGAGACCCTTCGGCTCCGTGCTCGGGCTTCCGGCCTTGTTGCTCACCGTCTCGGTCATGTTTCTCCTGATCCCCCGTGGCTGGGTCTTCTAGTTCCAGTGTTGCTCGTGGCACCGACATCGGATGCCTGCGTTTGGTGCGCCCGGGCGAGGACGCTTCCCCACGCCTCGCCCGGGCGGTCTGTGTCAGCCCGAAGGGGCTGTGGTGAGCTCGCGCTCGGCCCGCATCAACGAAATCTCGTTCTCGAAGTCGGCCGCGGACTCGAACCCGCGGTAGACCGAGGCGAACCGGAGGTAGGCGACCTCGTCGAGCCGGCGCAGCGGAGCCAGGATCGCGAGACCCACCTCGTGGGCCGCGATCTCCGGGCTCCCGGCCAGCCGCAGCTGGTCCTCGACCTCCTGGCCGAGCCGGGCGAGGTCGTCCTCGCTGACCGGCCGGCCCTTGCAGGCCTTCCGGACGCCGGCGACGGCCTTGTCGCGGTTGAACGGCTCGGTGGCGCCCGAGCGCTTCAGCACCGTCAGCTGCATCAGCTCGACGGTCGTGAACCGCTTCTCGCAGCTCTGGCACACCCGGCGGCGGCGGATCGAGCAGCCGTCGTCGGAGACCCGGGAGTCGAGGACCTTGGTGTCGATGTGCTTGCAGTAGGGGCAGTGCATCGGGCGGCCCTCCTCTCGTGGTCGGGGTGCCTGGGCATGGCGAAACAGACCCTCGAACGGGCCGTGCCTGTGGAAATCGGAGCAGAATCTGTGCAGTTCCGGCACTGGTTCTGTGGACTAGATGTGGAGGAACTACACGCTTGTAACTACTAGATGTAGTGGTGACCTTACGCCGCCACCACCAGGCGTGCAAGTGGAGTGGCGAAAGAGTTGGCACGAATGTTGAGTGCGTCACGTTTGCGCAGGTCAGGGGCTCCTTCGCCGCCAGAAGTACGGCGCGACGCCGGGCGTGTCGCCGTCTCAGATCCGTCTCACACCACCAGCAAATGGTTCGGACGGCGGTACCGGAGGAACAGTCTCGTCACTAGCGTTGGGCTAGCTCGAAGTCAGGCCTCGGGGCCCACCTTTCGATCCATCCGTCACTGAACCCTGCCCGGAGGCTCCCATGCACCAGCCCCGTCGTACTCTTCGCCTGCTCGTCGCCGCACCCACGCTGCTGCTGGCGCTGTCCCTCACGGGCTGCGGCGACGCCATCGAAGACGCCGTCAAGAACAAGGCCGAGGACGCCGCCAAGAGCGAAGGGGTCGACCTCGACCTCGACGACCTCGAGGACGGCGAGATCAACATCGACACCACCGACGGTGGCGCCACCACCGGCAAGCTGCCCAAGGACTTCCCGACCGACGAGGTCCCGGTCGTCGACGGCGAGATCCTCGGCGGCACCTACACCAAGAACCCCGCCACCTGGAACGCCACCATCGAGGTCGGCGAGCCGGGCGGCGACAAGCAGGCGGCGTACGACGAGGCGGCCTCGACCCTCGGCGCCGACGTGGTCCAGGAGCCCGTCGACAACGGCACGTCGATCAGCGGCGTCTACGCCACGGCGACCTACACGGTGTCCCTGGCGGTCACCGACTCCAACGGCATCGTCGTCAACTACCTGGTCTCGCCGAAGTAGGCCGCGACCACAGGGCCGGCCGGTCCGGGGCCGCTCAGCATCGTGGGGACGCTGGGCGGCTCGGATCGGTTGGCGGGTCTTGCCCTTGCCGCCTTTGAACATCGGACACAATGACCGCCGTGAGCAGCGGCAAGCACGGAGGAGCGCGGCAGAAGCGGGGATTCCGACCCGTGCTGCTCCTCCTCGCCGTCGGCATCACCCTCTGCGTCGTCGCGTGGGGCTACCTCGTGTACGCCGCCATCGACTTCGGCTCCGAGGCCCGGCACGACGGCAACTCCGCCGCCTGGGGCTTCCTCGCGGTCGCCGCCGTCGGCGCGGTCGCCTGCCTCTTCCTCGGCTTCATGCTGGTCGCCCGCTTCTCCCGCGCGCTCGGCTTCACCCACGCCCCCGAGCCGCGGCCGAAGCGCGACCCGAGCGTCCCCAAGGGTGGCAAGCGCGCCGCTCGCTGAGGCCGGGAACGGTCCACTGCGGGCCGGCCTGACCGGTCGTCCACAGCCGCGGGACGTCATACGCAAGTAGACCTATCGGTGGCAGGGCGTACGACGTCCGGCGGGACGTCATACGTCAGTTGATCCATGGATGGGCGGCCGCATGACGTCCGCCAGCACATCCGCCACCGGCAGTCCCACGGGCGTGTCCGATGGTTATCCACAACCCTCGGATCGAGGGGTGTCGAGGGCGGGCGGCGAGGGGCTACGTTCGGCGCGCCGCCGTGGGTCAGGGCGGCTCGATCTGTCTCGGGAGGCCCCATGAATGCGTCACTTCGTGCACGGTCGGCGACAGGGATCGCTGCGCTGCTGCTGGCCGGCCTGCTGGTCGGTGTGCTGGCCGGATGCAACGAGCAGGAACGCCGGCCGGCGACCGTGGTCGCGACGCTGGTCGAGTCGAGTCCCTATCCGGGGGCGCCAGTCGGAAGCGCGGCCGCCAAGGGTGCCGAGCTGTCGGCGGTGGCGACTGTCCAGGCGTGGATCGACGCCCGGAACCGGTCGGTGCGGACCGGCAGCGCCACGGCCGTCGACGACCTGACGGGACCCGGATGCGATGCCTGCGACAGCTACCTCGACGGCGGCCGCTGGGTGGTCGTTGGTGCACGGGTCACCCGTCACACCGTCCGGACGGCGACGGTGCGGGCGTCGATCGAGGACACCCGGCGCCGGGCGCGCGTTGCGCTCGAGTTCGAGGTGGGGCGGGTCGCCGGCCAGTCGGCGATCACCGAGATCCGCCGGGTCCCGTGAGCGTCCACAGGGCAGTGCGGGGGGCTGTCGGAACCCCACGCCTGCGGGGTACCTTCGAGCGCCGCCACTGGGTCGGGGCGGCGCACCATCTCGGGAGGCCTGCATGAAGTCATCGCCCACGCGAGCCGCTATCGGCGCGGCCACGCTGCTGCTCACTCTCGCTGTTGCCGGGTGCGAGGAAGCCGAGCCGGCGGATCCGGTCACCCCCACCGGCAAGCCGATCCCGTCCGCGACGAGCCCTTCGACGGCGCCGACCGCCGGCACGTCCGACGCCACCACCCTCGAGGAACCTGTCGACGTCGTGCGCGCTTGGGTGACCGCGTTCAACGCAACCCTGCGCGGGGGAGACCCAGGAGAGGCGACGGATCTCACGACCGCAGACTGTTGGACATGCGCTGAACATGTCGATCCGGTCATCAAGGCTCTCGAAAGTGGCGGCTGGTTCCGCGGTGGGAGATGGTCGGTCGTCCGTGCCCGAGTATCAGACAGAGACGGCAAGACCGCCTCGGTGTACTCGGCGATATCGTCGGCAGGTGGTGTGACACTCTCGCGCCGAGGCGCCGAGCCGGTCAGGTACGGACCTGAGAAGTTCGTGCTCGACATCCGCCTCGAGCGGTCGGGCGAGGGCTGGCTCATCGCAGAGATCGTGTACCTGTCGTGATTTCCGACCGGCGAACGGCCATGACGCTGGCCGGCGGAGCGTTGGCGGCACTAATCCAAGTCATACCTGCGCCTGCCGCGCGCGCCGGTCACTGCTATGAGGTGGAGCGAACTCGGATATCGCACGGGCAGGTCATCACGACGATCGTCCGCGTCTGTCCGGAGCACAGCGAGTCTGCCGAGCAAACAGCGGACGAGCAGAATGCCGCGCCACCAGTGGGGTCTGCCGCGTGCCTAGCCGCGGCGGCAGTGCTCGGCCTTCCGCCCGAAGACGTGTGCGGCGGTTCGACTGACGCCGCAGCACCCATAGTGACTGACGGAATGGTCGCGCGAGTGCTCCGCCGAATCGAACTGCCCGCTAGCAGTCTCCATGTCCAGCCGCCAGGTGGACGCACCCTCGTCAACTTCGAGACAAACTTCTTTACGACGAACGACCAGCCGTTCACCCGAACAGTCCAGTTGCTCGGCCGGGCAGTCCAGCTTCGGATCTGGCCGACGAGCTACACGTGGCATTTCGGCGACGGAGAGTCAGTGACCACCGAGTCTCCGGGTGCCCGCTACCCCGATCTGGAGGTCACCCACAACTACCTCGAGAAGGGCGCGTACCGGCCCCGGGTGACAACCACCTACACGGCCGAGTGGCGCGTCGAAAGCGGCCCGTGGAGGCCGGTGGCAGGCACCGCCAACATCGCCGGCGAACCCACCGACCTCAGGGCGATCGAGGCGAGGCCGACGTTGGTGGGCTACGAGTAGGTCTCGTGACGGTCGCTGCGCGACCTCCTCGACCAACGGGCCTCCCGACTCCTCGACCCAACGGGTCTCGTGACGGTCGCTGCGCGACCTCCTCGACCAACGGGTCGCCAGACTCCTCGACCGCGCGACCTCGTCGACCAACGGGTCTCGTGACGGTCGCTGCGCGACCTCCTCGACCAACGAGCAGGCTGCGCGACCTCCTCGACCAACGGGTCTCCAGACTCCTCGACCAACGGGTCTCGTGACGGTCGCTGCGCGACCTCCTCGACCAACGGGCCCCACGACGGTCGCTGCGCGACCTCCTCGACCGACAGTGGCGAAAAGCGCGAAGGGCGGACCCGGGGTCGCGGGTCCGCCCTTCGTCTTCCCCTTCGGGCCCGGGCAGTGGGCCCTGCCGTCCGCGAGGGTCGAGGTCGCGGACGAAGTCGACGACCTAGTCGGTCGGGATGCGGAGCGTCTGGCCGGCGTAGACCATGCTCGAGTCGAGGCTGTTGAGGCTCTTGATGCGGTCGACCATGTCGCCCACGTTGCTCTCGCCGGTTGTGGCGGCAGCGTCGGCGGCGATGTCCCACAGGGTGTCGCCCGGGGCGACGGTCACGACCTCGACCTGCTCGACGCCGGCCTCGTGAGTGGCGACGGAGCCGGCGGCGAACCACACGCCGAGCGCGAAGGCCAGGAGCACCCCGAAGGCGAAGACCACCAGTCGACCGCGGCGGGTGAGACGCACCGGGCGCGGGCTGGAGAGAGTGACGTGCGGGGCAAAGGTGATGGTGCTCATGGTGACCTCCGGGGAAGGGTGAGATCTCTGGACTTCGTGTTCGACCCGATGTCTATCGAGGACCCCCGACAGATGATCTCGGCGGCCGTCCGATCAAACGTTCGATCGAACACATGTACGAGAGTAGATCACCTGTTCGAACGAATCAAGGACCTGTTCGAATAGATGTTCGACGGCGTGTCGCGACACGCCAGTTCGAACAGATGTTTGAAATCGGAGCGTGATCGGCGTTACCGTCGACGTCATGCCGAACACCAAGGCGGACAACCCAGCCGGCAAGAAGGTCAGCGAGCTGCCCGACGGACCCCCGGACGCGACGGGGCTCACCCCTCGCCAGCAGCGGGTCCTGCAGCACATCAAGGACTGCATCGACCAACGCGGCTATCCGCCGAGCATGCGCGAGATCGGCAAGGCCGTCGGCCTGACCAGCACCTCGAGCGTCACCCACCAGCTGAAGGTGCTGGAGGAGAAGGGGTTCCTCAAGCGCGACCCCAACCTCCCCCGCGCGCTGCAGGTCGTGCTGCCCGAGGCGATGCGCCAGCGGCGGTCGATCGGCGCGGCCGAGGAGTCGACGTACGACGAGACCGGGTTCGGCGACTCCGCCCCCATCCCCACCAACGTGCCCGTGGTCGGCCGGATCGCCGCCGGCGGACCGATCCTCGCCGAGGAGCGGATCGAGGACGTCTTCCCGCTCCCCCGCCAGCTCGTGGGCGACGGCCAGCTGTTCCTGCTCGAGGTCAGCGGTGAGTCCATGATCGACGCAGCGATCTGCCACGGCGACTACGTCGTGATCCGCCAGCAGCCCACGGCCGAGAACGGCGAGATCGTCGCCGCGATGATCGACGGCGAGGCCACGGTCAAGACCTTCCAGCGCAAGGGCGACCAGGTCTGGCTGCTCCCCCACAACGATGCGTTCGAGCCGATCGACGGCACCCACGCCACGATCCTCGGCAAGGTGACGGCCGTGCTGCGGCGGGTGTAGGCCGGGTTTCGAGGCTCGCTTGGCTCGCACCTCAACCAGCGGCCACGCGCGCTTCGCTCGCACCTCAACCAGCGGCCAGGCGCGCTTGGCTCGCACCTCAACCAGCGGCCACGCGCGCTTCGCTCGCACCTCAACCAGCGGCCAGGCGCGCTTCGCTCTAGGGTCAGCGCATGATCCGTCGCGCGCTGGCGCTGCTCGTGTGCTCGGCCCTCGTCACAGCGGTGCCCGCCGCGCCCACTGCAGCCGACCCGGTGCCGGTGAACGGCCGCGAGGCGCGGGCGGTCGCGACGCTGGACCGGGTCGAGACACTCGCGGGCGACCGGACGCTGGCGCTGCGCGACCTGGCTCAGCTGAAGGACGCGCTGCCGGCGGAGCTGCAGCGGCGCGCGGCGTCGTACCTCTCCCGCCCGACGGGCAACCCGGAAAGGTGCGCCGACTTCTCCTGCTACACGACCCGCGACGTCCGCCGGGTGTGCACGGCCCTGCTGTGCGTGCACTACGTGGAGCGCGCCGACGACCGCGCCAACGGCGTGCCGACCCGCGACCGCGACGACGACGGGCGCCCGGACTACGTCGAGACCGTCCTGGCGAGCATGGTGCGGGTGCACCGGACGTACGTCGACGCGGGCTACCGCCGTCCGCTCGGCGACGGAACCCGCGGTGGTGACGCGCGCCCCGACGTCTACCTCGCCCAGATCGGCGACCAGGCCCTCTACGGCTACTGCGCGACCGACGCGGCCGCGGTGCCGCAGCACGGCGCGACCTGGGCCTACTGCGTGCTCGACAACGACTACCGCAAGCGCGAGTTCCCGCTGCACACGCCGATCCAGAACATGCAGGTGACGGCGGCGCACGAGTACTTCCACGCCGTGCAGTTCGGCTACGACGTCGGCGAGGACGCGTGGTTCATGGAGGCCACCGCGACCTGGGTCGAGGACGAGGTGTTCGACCGGGTCGACGACAACGTCAGCTATCTGTCGTGGGGACCGCTCGGACAGCCCGACCTGCCGCTCGACTCGCTCCAGGACGGCTACTACTACGGCGCCTGGATCTTCTTCCGCCACCTGACCGAGCGGTTCCGCACCTCGCAGGCGGGGCTGCCGGAGATCGTCCGCACCATGTGGCGGTACGCCGACGCGGCCCGGTCCGGCGCGCCCGACCACTACTCGCTGGCCGCGGTCGACCGCGCTCTCGCCGACCAGGGCTCGAGCGTGGCCGACCAATTCCTGCGGATGTCGGCCGCCAACCAGCACCCCACCCGGTGGTACGCCGAGGGTCGGCGCTACCCCCGCGCTCCGCTCGCCGGCACGTGGTGGCTCACCCGGACCGATCCGGTGGCGGACATCCGCCTGGTCCAGGACCACCTGACCTCCGACACCTACCGGTTCGAGCCCGCGTCGGGCATGGCCGCCGCTGACTGGCAGCTGCGGCTCATCCTCGACCTCGCGCCCGAGCGGCGCGGCAGCCGGGCGCTCGCGCGGGTGTTCCTGAAGGCAGGGGGGGTGCGCACCGTCGTGCTCGACCTGTCGGAGACCGGTGACCACGACGGCACCGTGGCGTTCTCGGCGACCGACGTGACCGCGGTCGAGCTGACCGTGGTCAACGCGAGCACCCGCTACCGCTGCGGCTTCGGCACCCGGTGGAGCTGCCACGGCCGTCCGCTCGACCAGGACGTCGCGCAGCGGGTGGTGGCGCGGGCCGAGCGCAGCTGATCGCAGCGCCTTGGTTTCGAGGCTCGCTTCGCTCGCACCTCAACCAGCGGCGGACACACCTCAACCAGCGGCGGACGCACCTCAACCAGCGGCGCTCGCACCTCAACCAGCGGCGCTCGCACCTCAACCAGCGGCGCTCGCACCTCAACCAGCGGCGGACGCACCTCAACCAGCGGCGCTCGCACCTCAACCAGCGGCGGCAGGCGTGTCTCAGTCGCCGGCGGAGGCAGACAGCCGGGTCAGCGCCTTACGGACGACGGCCGGGTCGGTCGTCATCCACATCGGCGGCAGGCTCGCCTTGAGGAAGCTGCCGTAGCGGGCGGTGACCAGCCGTGGGTCGAGAACGGCGACCACGCCCTTGTCGTCATGGGTGCGGATCAGCCGGCCGGACCCCTGCGCGAGCAGCAGCGCGGCGTGGGTGGCGGCGACCTGCATGAAGCCGTTGCCGCCGCTCTGGTCGGCCGCGCGCTGACGGGCGCTCATCAAGGGGTCGTCGGGTCGCGGGAACGGGATCCGGTCGATGATCACCAGCTGGCAGGTGTCGCCGGGGACGTCGAGCCCCTGCCACAGACCGAGGGTGCCGAACAGGCAGGTGTGGGGGTCGGCCACGAACTGCCGCGCCAGCTCGGGGAGCTGGGCGTCGCCCTGCGCGAGGGTGGTGAGGTGGGGCAGCTTCGCACGGACGTGCTCGGCCGCGGTCTCGGCCGCCCGCCGGCTCGAGAAGAGGCCGAGGGCGCGTCCGTCGGCGGCGTCGACCAGCTCGGTGATCTCGTCGAGCTGGGCCGGGCCGAGGCCGTCGCGACCCGGCTGAGGCAGGTGGCGGGCGACGTAGAGGATCGACTGCCGGGCGTAGTCGAACGGGCTGCCGACGTCGAGGCCGACCCAGGGCTCGGCGTCCTCGTCTGCCTCGGTCTCGACGTTGCCGAGCGGCACCCGCTCGGCGGGCTTGAGGCCGACCGAGGTGGCGACGGAGGTGAAGTCGCCGCCGAGCATCAAGGTGGCCGAGGTCATCACGACGGTCTTGTCGGAGAGCAGCTTGTCGCGCAGCGGACCCCACACCTGGAGCGGCGCGATGCAGAGCCGGGGTGGGAGCCGCTCGGTGCCCTCGGTCAGCCAGAGCACGTCGGAGTCGGCGTTGGCGGCCATCCGGTCGGCGGTCACGAAGACCTCCTGGACCGACCCCTTGGCCTGGGTCAGCCCGGCGTCGGCCTCGTCGCCGGCGTCGGCCTTCGGAAAGGCGCTGACCAGGGCCCGCGCGGCGTCGCGAACCAGCGCCAGCGCGTCGGCGAGATCGTCGGGGACCGTGTCGAACCGGCCGGGGTTGGCCTCACCGACGGCCGCGCGCAGCGCCACGGCGGCGTCCTCGAGGTCGCCGGCCGGTTCGCCCTTGTCGGACCGGGTGTGGCGCGCGGACCGGCGCGCGGCGCGCTCGACCTCCGACGCCCAGAGCTCGTCGGTGGCCGCCTGGGTGACCCGCGCCGTGAGCTCGTGGGCCTCGTCGATCACCACGACGTCGTACTCGGGGATCATCGGCACGCCCTCGATCGCGTCGATCGCGAGCAGGCTGTGGTTGGTGATGATGAGGTGGGACTTGTGCGCCTTCTCGCGGGCGCGCTCGGCGAAGCACTCCTCGCCGAACGGGCACTTGGTCGCGCCCAGGCACTCGCGGGCGCTGACGCTGACCTGGCGCCACTCGCGGTCGGTGTGGCGGGGCGCGGCGTCCTTCTCACCGGTGCCCTTGGCCTTGACCTCGCCCTCGGCCCACTCCCGCAGCTCGAGCACCTTCTTGCCGAGCGAGCCCTCGGGCACCTCGACCAGCACGCCCTGCTCGTCGGGCACGCCCTCGCGGATCCGGTGGAGGCAGGCGTAGTTGGAGCGCCCCTTGAGCACGGCATAGCTGGTGTCGACGCCGGTGCGCCCCTCGACGGCCTTGGTCAGCCGCGGCAGGTCACGCTCGACCAGCTGGTGCTGCAGGGCGAGGGTCGCGGTCGCGACGACGACCCGCTTGTCGTGGCGGAGCGCGGGCACGAGGTAGCCCAGCGACTTGCCCGTGCCGGTGCCGGCCTGGACCAGGAGGTGGCGGTGCTCGGTCATCGCCTCCGCGACCGCCTCGGCCATCGCGATCTGACCCGTCCGCTCCCGGCCCCCGAGCGCCTCGACAGCCGCCGCAAGCGTGGCGCGCAGCGCCTCGTGGTCGACCCCGGACATGCCCGGAACCCTAGACCGCAGGTCGGACAGGTCAGCGCCCGGGCGCGCGGGCTGTGGAGAGAGCCGGGGCGACCAGGTCGCCGAACCGCCGATGGCCCTCGGGCGTCAGGTGCAGGCCATCGTCGAGGTAGGACAGGTCGGCGTCGAGCATCGAGAGGTAGCCGACCCCGTGCGCGAGGGCGAGGCGGGCGAGCAGCGCATCCACCTCAGGTACGGCGCCCGCCCGCTCCGGCGCCGGCGCCGGGCCGACCACGAGCACCGGGCGGCCGGCGAGCTCGGACATCAGCTGCTGGAAGCCGTCGACGATCGCGCGCCGAGGCTGGTCGACGTCGTTGAGCCCGCCCTCGACTACGACCGGACCGGCCACGGACGACGTCCCCTCGGGGAGAGCACGGGCCGCGCGGGCGCCGTACGACACGTCACCGCAGGGGCTCGCGTCGCGGCTGAACCCCGACCCCGAGAACCCGTTGACGACGACCCGACCGGGGAGCCGGGTCGGCCAGCTCTCCGAGGCCCGGACGCCGAGCCCGACCGAGTAGGAGTCGCCGATCACCAGGAGCTCGTCACCGGATCCGGTCACGAGCTCCGCGCGCTCCCGGGCTGCGACGCGGAACCCCGTGCACCGGTCGGCGTCAGCGCCCGCCCGCGTCATCACCAGCAGCCCGGCCGTCACCACAGCAACGGTCAGGCCGACCGCCACGAACCATGCTCCCCGGATGCGCACGAGGAGATGGTGCGACGCTCAGGACGACCCTGTCCGGCGAATGGCCAGATCGTTGCTCAGACGGCGTACGCCGCCAGCTCGCCGGCCAGTGCCTCGGTGGCACGCCCGGCGATGCGGGTGCCGTCGGCGGTGTGCTCGAGCGAGGTGATCTCGCCGAGGCGGTGGATCTGGTCGACCAGGTCGCCGCGGGCGTAGGGCACCAGGGCGTCGAACGCCACCTGCGGTCGCGGCAGGTCAGCCTCGATGGCGGCGAGGGCATCGGCGATGCCCGCACCCGTGCGCGCGGAGACGGCCACCGAGTGAGGCTCGCGCTGCTTGAGCCGCGACACCACCATCGGGTCGGCCACGTCGACCTTGTTGATCACGATCAGCTCGGGGATGCCCGAGGCGCCGATCTCGGCGAGCACCTCGCGCACCGCGGCGATCTGGCCCTCGGGGTCGGCGTGGGAGCCGTCGACCACGTGGACGATGAGGTCGGACTCGGCGACCTCCTCGAGCGTGGAGCGGAACGCCTCCACCAGCTGGTGCGGGAGGTGGCGCACGAAGCCGACCGTGTCGCTCATCGTGTACACCCGGCCGTCGGAGGCGGTGGTGCGCCGCGTCGTCGGGTCGAGGGTCGCGAACAGCGAGTCGTCGACGAGGATCCCCGCGCCGGTGAGCTTGTTGAGGAGCGAGGACTTGCCGGCGTTGGTGTAGCCCGCGATCGCGACCGACGGCACGTGGTTGCGGTGCCGCTCCTGACGCATCGTGGACCGGGTGCCGGCCATCGCCTTCAGCTCACGACGCAGCTTGGCGATCCGGTCGTTGATGCGCCGCCGGTCGGTCTCGATCTTGGTCTCACCGGGGCCACGGCCACCGATGCCGGCGCCGCCGGCGACCCGACCGCCGACCTGGCGGGAGAGGTTGCCGCCCCAGCCGCGCAGCCGCTGCTTCATGTAGCTGAGCTGGGCCAGCTCGACCTGCGCCTTGCCCTCCTTGGACTTCGCGTGCTGGGCGAAGATGTCGAGGATCAGCGCGGTGCGGTCGACGACCTTGACCTTGATCTTGTCCTCGAGGTTGCGCAGCTGGCTGGGCGCGAGCTCGCCGTCGCAGATCACGGTGTCGGCGCCGGAGGCCTGGACGATCTCGCGGATGCCGTCGACCTTGCCGCGACCGACGTACGTCGCGGGGTCGGGGTTCTGGCGGCGCTGATAGATCGCGTCGAGCACCTCCGAGCCGGCGGTCTCGGCGAGCAGCGCGAGCTCGGCCATGGAGTTCTCGGCGTCCTCGATCGTGCCGGACGTCCAGACCCCGACCAGGACGACGCGCTCGAGGCGCAGCTGGCGGTACTCGACCTCGGTGATGTCCTCGAGCTCGGTGCGGAGGCCGGCGACCCGGCGCAGCTCGTGGCGCGCCGCAAGGTCGAGCTCACCGGCGGTGAGCTCTTCGGGGTCGGCACCGTCGAGGTCGGCGTAGCCCGACTCGAAGTCGTCGGCCTCGTCGAAGTCGTCGGCTTCCCAGCCGGTCGTCTGCGCGAGCTCGGAGTCGAGGGAGAATTCTTCTGCGTGGTTCGTCATAGGTCTGTCCAGGGTAACCACGCAGCGCGCCGAAGGCTTCCCGATTAATCCTCGGTGGTCACCCGCTCGAGCGCAGCGGCGAGCTCGACCCGCGACCGGATGCCGAGCTTGCGGTAGCAGCGGGTCAGCAGGGACTCGACGGTCTTGACCGACAAGAAGAGCTCCTCGGCGATCTCGGTGTTGCGCCGACCACCGGCCGCGGCCCGCGCCACCCCGAGCTCGGTCGGGGTGAGCACCTGCCCGTTGCGGCGACCTCCGGCGCGCTCCAGGTCGGCGCGCGCCTGCTCGGCACGGCCGGCGCAGCCGATCTCCTCGAACAGCGCGACTGCGGTCTGCAGCGCGTCCGTGGCCTGCCGCCGCATCCGCGCCCTCCGGTAGACCTTGCCCGCGGTCCACCAGGCCCGCGCCCGCTCGACGGGTTGCACCTCCACGCCCGGCGGCAGGTCGTCGAGCCCGGCCAGCATCGGGGGCACCGCCGCCGCGGCGCCCTCGAGGTCGCCACGCGCCGCGGCCAGCGCCACGCCGACCCGGGCCAGCTCCGCGACGACTGCGTGGAGGTCGATCTGCTGCGCCCGCGTCCGTACGTCGGCGAGGTACTCCTCCGCCTCGTTGAGCCGGCTGGTCTCGACCAGCACGTCGAGGACGTTCGGATGGATCATCGGGTCGGCCGGGTGCCGCCAACCGAGCATCGCGACCAGCTCGCGCACCCGCACCGACAGCTCGTAGGTCTCCTCCGTGCGGCCCGCAGCCGCCAGCGCGGCCAGCCTCCCGACGGCCCAGGTGACCTCCTGCGACGGGTCGTCGAGCGGGCCGAGGAGCTCCCGCACCTCCTCGGACCGCTCGAGCGCCCGCGCCGCGTCACCCACGTGCGCGTCCGCCGAGACCAGGACGTTGGTGAGCATGGGCAGGAACGCCGGCATCGACGCCGAGGCCACGGCGAGGCCCTCCTCGGCCCGCCTGCGCCCCTCGTCGAACCGGCACGCCCTCACCTCGAGCGACGCCAGGTAGGAGTAGATCACCGGCAGCGACAGGTCGTCGCCCGACTCCGCGGTGTCGCGGAGGATCGCCTCGAAGTTGGCCCGCGACTCCGCGAACCGGCCGCTCGTCATCTGGCGCACCGCCTCGAGCATCACCGGCCGGTAGAGCATCCGCTCGCCCGGCTCGCGGCGGTCGTGCTCGATCGCCTCGTCGAGCAGGTGCTGGAACGGCTCCGCCTGCTGGTAGCGGCTGTACGCGTACGGCACCAGCACCTCGGCGCGCAGGCGGCTCAGGCCCGGCCGGTCGGGCACCTCGGCCAGCCGGCGGTGTGCCTCGGCGTAGCTCTGCGCGACCTGATCCATCCGGCCGAGCAGCATGTCGACCTCGGCGTGCACGACGGCGCTGGCGTAGTCCTCGGGACAGAGCTCCGCGGCGTCGAGCTCACGAGCGACGGCGCGCGCGTCGTCGTACCGCTCGTCGAGGGTGTAGAGCTTGCACAGCTCCACCGTCGCCGGCCAGTACGACGGACCTGCCGGGTCCGCGCGCAGCCGGTGCAGGATCTCCTCCGCGTCGCGGGGATCGCCGTTGGTGACCAGTCGCTGGGCGAGCTCGAGCGCCCGCCGGTCCCGCGCAGCGGGGTCCTCGCTCCGTTCGACAGCGAGCTCGAGCAGCTCGGTCGCGGACAGCCACGCCGCCCGGGCCCACGCCTTGCGCGAGGCGTCGGTGAGCTCCACGGCGAGCGGCTCGTCGGGCGCGTCGTCGGCCAGCGCCCGGTGCCGGACCCGGGCCTCCTCCAACGGCTCGACGGGAGCGAGCGCCGCGTGCATGGCCACCCGCTCCTCCGGCGCCGCGCTGTCGACCGCGGCCTCGAGGTAGAGCGGGTGCAGGAAGCCGATCGACCGGCCGACCCGGATCAGCCGGCCCGCGACCGCGGGCTCGAGGTCGTCGAGCAGCTGGTCGACGTTGCGTCCCAGCGCCCTGGCCAGCCGCGACGCGGTCGGCGCCGCGCACAGCGCTGCCGCCAGCAGCGCGCTGCGGGTCGGTCGCGACAGGGCGAGCAGCCGGTCGCTCAGCAACCCCTCGAAGCTCGCGCCGGGGCCGAGCGCCCGGTGCCGGGCGAACTCCAGGGCGTGCAAGGGGTTCCCGCCCGACGCCTCCGCGACGGCGCGCAGCTCGCTGCGGGTGAGCTGGACGTCGAGGTGCTCGCGGACCACGTGGAAGAGGACGGAGATCGGCAGCGGCTCGAGCCCGATCTCGGTGTTCGGCCAGTCGGGGAGCCACTCGTCGAACGCCCGGCCCCCGGGCCGGGCCCACGCCACCACGAGGATCGGCGCACCGGCGAGCCGGGA
This sequence comes from Nocardioides pelophilus, assembly GCF_014180685.1. GTDB lineage: Bacteria > Actinomycetota > Actinomycetes > Propionibacteriales > Nocardioidaceae > Nocardioides > Nocardioides pelophilus. The sequence goes on from NZ_JACEHF010000016.1 coordinate 24,213, forward strand.
CAGGGACTGGCCCAGGGCGCCGGCGGAGGCGTCGTCGAGCCACTGGGCGTCGTCGACCAGGACGACCACCGGGCTCACCGAGGCACGCGCGTGCAGGACCCCGCGCACCGCGGCGGCCACTGCCCGCGGGTCGGCGCCGTCGCCGTCGTCGAGCAGCAGCGCGGAGCGGATCGCCGCCCGCTGCGGACCCGGCAGGGCGTCGTACTCCTCGTGCGGGACGGGGCCGAGCAGCTCGGTCAGCGCCGAGAAGGACAACCGGCGCTCGGCGATCAACGGACGGGCGGTCAGGACGGTCAGCTCGCGTCCGACCAACGCATCGCGGAACGCCACGGCCAGCGCGCTCTTGCCCATCCCGGCGGGCGCGACGACCGTCGCCGTCGCAGGCCCGGATTCCGCGAGGCGATCCACGCAAGCCAGCAAAGCGGCAAGCTCCGCCTCTCGCCCCACGACGACCCCCACGGAAGGCAGTTTGCTCCGAGTCAGGGCCTGTCACCACGAAATCTGGAGAATTCAGCCCGGGTCCCGGTCGAGGAGCCAGCCCGGCCCGATCGAGCCGCTGCCGAGGCCGACCTCCGCCAGCGCACGCCGTACGTCGGCCGCGCCGCCGGCCACGTGGAGGCCGAACGCGGTTCGCTCGCCGGGGAGTACGACGGTCGCCAGCGCACCCGAGTACGCCAGCCGCTGCGCGTGCGCGGTCACCAGCTCGGCCGCCATCGCCGGCCAGTAGTGCTCGCTCACCCAGATGTCGGTGACGTGCAGACCCGTTCCCACGGCAGCAGCGTGCTGCGGGCGGTGCGGGCGCAGCAGCGGGGAAAACCCTTCGATCCACCCCCGGACCGCCCCCGGGACGCATGAAGTGCGCTGCCGCACTTCTTGCGTATCCGCAGTTTGTGCGGTATCGTCGCCGCATGACCCAGGATCCACCGGTCGACCCGCACCCGTCCGATGTTGCGGGAGGGCCCGACAGGGAGGGGTTGGCAGGTCTGGCGGACGTACGCCGCGCTCTCGACGAAGCAGAGGGCAAGGATTCCGTCGGAGCCCTCCCCTACCTTCGGGAAGCGGCCGACCGGCTGACCGAGCTGATCGACGAGTCGATGGCGGCCGCCGTCCTGACCGGCCAGGCGTCTCTCCGGAGCGCCGGTGCCCAAGCCGGGCTGACGGAGAACGCCGTCGGACCGCGGCTGGCCCGGACCCGCACCCTCAGCGCTTACGCCGACGAGCGGGGCCGGGTGACCGCCTCGGGAGTCGAGCGGGCGAAGTACGACCTGGAGTCAGGGGTGCCGCGGCAACCGGCCGCGGCGCCGGCCCCGATGCGGTTCAAGCCGCGTCGACCCACCAAGTAGGGAGCTGTCGGCAGGCCGCTCCCGGGACGGAGTCACGATGACCCGAGCGGACCTCACCCACCTGTACTTCCTGCTCGACCGCAGCGGTTCGATGCAGTCCATCAAGACCGACACCGAGGGCGGGTTCGCCGCGTTCATCGACGAGCAGCGCAAGACCCCCGGCGAGTGCCGGGTGACGCTGGCGCAGTTCGACAACGAGTACGACGTCGTCTACTCCGACAAGGTGCTGGCCGACGTGCCGCCGCTCGACCTGCAGCCGCGCGGCTCGACCGCCCTGCTCGACGCGATGGGCCGGCTGGTCACCTCCGCGGGTGCGGAGCTCGCGGCACTGCCGGAGGACGAGCGACCGGCCACCGTCATCGTCGCCGTGATGACCGACGGCTACGAGAACGCCAGCCACGAGTGGACCCACCCGGCGATCAAGGCGCTGGTCGAGCAGCAGACCAACGACTACTCCTGGCAGTTCCTCTACATGGGCGCCGACCAGGACGCCATCGAGGTCGGGGTCTCGCTCGGCGTCAGCGCCGCGGCGTCGGTCACCTACGGCCGCGGCAAGACGCGCGAGGCGATGGCGATGAGCGCCGGCAAGGTCGGCAAGCTGCGCAAGGACCGGATGGCCGCGCACCTGGCAGGCGCGCCCGCGCCCGCGATGGAGGCCTACACCGCCGAGGAGAGGGCCACGCTCGCCGACTGATCCGGGCGCCGCGCTACTTCGGGGGCATCCGGATGCCGCCGTCGACGCGGACGACCTCGCCGTTCATGTAGGAGTTGGTGAGGCACTCCATCACCATCGACGCGAGCTCGTCGCCCGAGCCGAGGCGCTTGGGGAACAGCACGTTCTGGCCGAGGTTGGCCTTGAACGCCTCCGACGCCTCGCCCTCGCCGTAGATCGGGGTGTCGATCAGGCCGGGGGCGACGGTGTTGAGCCGGATGCCGGCGGCCGAGAGGTCGCGGGCGACCGGGAGGGTCATGCCGACGACGCCGCCCTTCGAGGCGGAGTACGACGCCTGGCCGATCTGGCCGTCGAAGGCGGCCACGCTCGCCATGTTGACGATCGCGCCGCGGCAGCCGTCCTCGTCGGGCTCGTTGAGGCTCATCGCGGTGGCGGCCTGGCGGACCATGTCGAAGGTGCCGACCAGGTTGATCGCGATCACCTTCTGGAAGGCCTCGAGCGAGTGCGCCGACTCGACCGAGCCGTCGCGGCCGATGGTGCGCTGGGCCCAGCCGATGCCGGCCGAGTTGACCACGGCACGCAGCGGGGCGATCTCGGCAGCGGTCTTGACCGCCGCGGCGATCTGCTCGGTGTTGGTGACGTCGACCTGCGCGAAGACGCCGTTGATCTCGGCAGCGAGCGCCTCGCCCTTGTCGGCCTGGAGGTCGGCGACGACGACGGTGGCCCCGCGAGCGGCGAGCTGACGGGCGCAGGCGGCGCCGATGCCCGACGCGCCGCCGGTGACGATGGCGGATGATCCGGTGAGTTCCATGCCGCGGACTCTAGCGAGGGCGGGCAGCGGCGCGAGCGGGACCACCCGTCGTGCGGATCAGTGGTCGATTCAGTGGTCGACGCGCGACGGCTCGGGGGCGCCGAGGAGGAAGCCCTGGCCGTAGGCGATGCCGAGGCGGACGAGGCAGTCGCGCTCCTGGGCGGTCTCGATGCCCTCGGCGACGACGACTGAGGAGGTCTGCTCGGCGAAGAGGAGAGCGGCGGCCACCACGGCCTGCAGCGTCGGGTCGGCGTCGATGCCGCGGACGAGCGACATGTCCAGCTTCACGAAGTCGGGTCGGAGGGTGACGACCCGCTGGATGTTGGAGAAGCCGATGCCGAAGTCGTCGATCGCGATCAGGGCGCCACGGGCGCGCAGTGCGTCGATCGCGAGCATCACCTCCGTCGTGTAGCCGACCAGGTCCGCCTCGGTGATCTCGATGACGATGCCGGTGAGGTCGGCGGGCAGCACCTCGTTCAGCTGCGGGGTCAGGAGGGCGCTGGGGCTGGTGTTCAGTCCGAGCAGTCCGACGCCGTTCCAGCCGTCCAGTGCCTTGCGGATCGCGGCCGACTCCAGCGCCGCCGACGACCCGTCGCGAGCGGCCGCGTCGAACACGTCGCGCGGGTTCTGGCCGGCGAACCGGCTGAGCGCCTCGCTCCCGATGACGGTCCCGGTGCGCAGGTCCACGACCGGCTGGTAGACCGACCGCAGTGCCTCCACCATCGGGTTCAGGTCGCTGTGCCGGGTCACCACCGTGGAGGTCCCGTCCGCGTCGACCGCGATCCGGTTCCGGCCGTTGTGCTTGGCGTGGTACAGCGCGCGGTCGGCTCGGGCCACCAGGGTGCCCGGGGTCTCGACGCCGTCCCAGGTCGCGAGCCCGATCGAGCACGTCTGACCGTGGGTCACCGACCGCCGCATGTGGTCGAGCAGCGCCACCGCCTCGTCCGTCGACGCGGCGGGGATCAGGGCGGTGAACTCCTCGCCGCCGAACCTCGCGAGGAAGCCCCGTCCGTGCAGGATCGACGCCCACGCGGCGGACGTCTCCTTGAGGACCAGGTCGCCCTTCAGGTGGCCGAAGGTGTCGTTGAACAGCTTGAAGTTGTCCATGTCGAGCACCGCCGCCGTCAGCGGGGTGCCCTCCTCGCGGGCGAGCGCACAGGCGCGCGAGAGCTCGTGGTCCCACGTACGACGGTTCGGGATGCCGGTGAGGCCGTCCTTGCGGGCGAGCGCGGCCAGCTGGACCGCTTTGCGTTGGAGGTCCTTCACCAGGTCGCCGAGCCGGAGCACCACGAGGACCGCGGCGACACAGCCGCCGACGAACACCACCCACGTGCCGTGGTCGACGCCCGTCAGGAAGGCGACCTGGTTGGTCAGCGGCGCCAGCATCAGCGCGAGGCCGAGCAGCACCATCCGCGTGACGGTGATCCGGGGCGGTCGATCGAGCGTCGGCTCGGAGAGCAGGTGGGCGGACGGATGGAGCGCAGCGAACCCGAGCCCGACGTAGGACATCAGGTAGGCGTAGTCGATCCAGGACGGGTACGCCGCCTCGTTGACCACGCTCGCGACGTAGACCAGGTCGGCGACCAGCAGCGCCAAGATCGCCACGACCAGCGTCCAGAGGGCGTCGTTGCGCACGACGCCGGCCGTGAACAGGCCCACCGCCAGCGCGAGCACCAGCAGGTCCCCGGCGGGGTACGCCGCCGCGACGACCTGGCTCAGCAGGGTCGATCCGCCGTTGGCCGCTGCCGGCCCGACGAAGAAGACCGTCCCGACGACGGTCAGGCCGGTCGTGAAGATCGCGGCGTCCAGGAAGGCGGCGCGGTCGCGACCTCGGCGCTGCTTGCGGATCAGCCACAGCAGGCCCACCGCCAGTGCGGGGTACTGCGCCAGGTAGGCCACGTCGGCCACCGAGGGGAACGGCTCGATGTGCAGCACGTCCTCGAAGAGCGTGAACAGCGAGTCACCGATCAGGCACATCACCTGCCCGACCGCGAACGCCCACCAGATGCGTCGTCGCGCGGGCGGCATCCGCCACGCCGCAACCACTGACAGCAGCGTGCCGTACAGCCCACCCAGCAGGTAGACGACAGAGCCCGCGGCGGTGTCGATCAACACGCCGAACAGCGCGATGATCAACAGCCCTCCCCCGAGCGCGATGTACGCCCAGCGAGCACTCCCCATGGCACTCATGTGCTTCCCTCCCGACCGCCCACCAGTCGGACGGCCACAGCACCTCCCAGTGCCGCTCTCGATGGTCGCAGCGGTCCCGACCGCCCGTCCCGGAAACGAGGGGCCTTGGGACCAAAGTCCCTGGTCGACCTACAGGCTGGTGGTGCCCGCCGCGACGAGGACGGCGGGTCCGGTCATGAGGATCCGGTCGTCGGCCGTCCAGCTGATCCGCAGCGTGCCGCCCGGGAGGTCGATCCGGTAGTCGGTGTCGCGGGGCGCTCGGTCGGCGAGGGCGGCGGCCACCATCACGGCGCAGGCACCGGTGCCGCACGAGCGGGTCTCGCCCGAGCCGCGCTCGTGCACCCGCATCGCGACGTGGCCCGGCCCCCGTCGTACGACGAACTCGACGTTGACCCCGTCCGGGTAGATCTCCTCGCGGTACGCCGGCGGGTCGGTCAGCGGACCGACGTCGGCCAGGTCCTCGACGAACGCCACCGCGTGCGGGTTGCCCATGCCGACGTGGAGGGCGGTCCACTCCCGCTCGATCCCGGCGACCTCGACCCAGACCTCGGTCTCCTCCAGCACCTTCGGCGAACCCATGTCGACGGTGATCTCGCCCTCGGCCACGCCGCCGGCGAAGGTCAGGGTCTTCACGCCGTCGCGGCTGCCGATCGGCACCGGACCGGTCGGATCGACGAGCCCCTCGAGCGCGAGGTGGCGCGCGAACACCCGGATCCCGTTGCCGCACATCTCCGAGAGCGACCCGTCGGCGTTGCGGTAGTCCATGAACCACTCGGCCTGCTGACCCCGACCCGCGTCGATGGCGGCGGTCCGGATCACCCGCAGCACGCCGTCGCCGCCGATCCCGGCCCGGCGGTCGCACAGCGCGCGCACCCGCTCGGCGCCGAGCTCGCCGTGCACCGTGCCGTCGTGGTCGGGCAGCAGCACGAAGTCGTTCTGCGTGCCGTGCCCCTTGAGGAAGGCGTACGGGTCTCGTGACGGTCGCTGCGCGACCTCCTCGACCGACGAGGTCTCAGCGCTGCTCATAGAGACCCCTCTCGTAGCTCGCGCCGTAGTACTCGTCGAGCTCGGCGATGCTCTGGTCCGGCTTCTCCAGCTGGTGGGAGAGGACCGCCCGGCGGGGGACGATGCCATCGGGGTCCCAGGTCTGGGGATCCCACAGCTTCGACCGCAGGAACGCCTTCGCGCAGTGGAAGAAGATGGTGTCGATGTCGACGACCACCGCGAGCAGCGGGCGGTGTCCCTTGACGACCATCGCGTCGAAGAACGGCGCCTCGCTGACCAGCCGCGCCCGGCCGTTGATGCGGAGGGTGTCGCCACGACCCGGGATCAGGAAGTTCAGGCCGACCCGCGGATTGGCGAGGATGTTGCGGTAGCCGTCGGCCCGCCGGTTGCCGGGCCGCTCGGCGATCGCGATCGTCGTGGCGTCGACGACGTGGGCCAGCATCCCGGCCGGGTCGCCCTTCGGCGAGACGTCGAGGTTGCCGTCGGCGTCAGCGGTCGCGACGAAGCAGAACGGGGAGGCCGCCAGCCAGTCGCGGTCGACGTCGGTCAGCTCGGACCGCTCCTTGGCCACCGCCGCCGCCGCGGGCTCGCCGAGCAGCGCGCTCAGCTCGTCGGCGGTGGTGATCTCGGTCCAGGCGGTCACTGCTCAAGGGTAGAGGGTGGCCTTGGTTTCGAGGCTCCTCGCTGCGCTCGTCGCACCTCAACCAGCGGCGGCACACCGACGGTTCGCATGGACCCCGCCGCTGGTTGAGGTGCGAGCGCAAGCACAGCCCGCCGCTGGTTGAGGTGCGAGCGCAAGCACAGCCCGCCGCTGGTTGAGGTGCGAGCGCACCGCAGCCCCGCCGCTGGTTGAGGTGCGAGCGCAGCGAGCCTCGAAACCAAGGCACTCAGGCGCGGTCCTCGGTCAGGGGACCGACGAAGCGGTAGCGGGCGGCGATGAACGCCTTGTTCTGCGTCGCCTCGACCAGCTCGAGGTCGAGGCGGCGCGGCAGGATCGGGCGGCCGGCGCCGAGGGTGACGGGCGCGATGTAGGTGACCACCTCGTCGAGCAGGCCCGCGTCGGCGAACTGGCCGACCAGGTCTCCCCCGCCGACCACCCACAGGTCCGTGCCACCCGCGGCGGCCACCATGGCGTCGTACACCTCCTGGACGCTTCCGGTCGCGAACCGCACGTCCGCTCCTTCGACGGACGGCAGCGGCAGGTCCCGGTGGGTCATCACCCAGGCGGGCATCGGGTAGAACCACTTGTCGGGCTCGTGGTTCAGGATCCACTCGTACGTCGTGGAGCCCATCACGATCGCTCCGATGTCCTTGATGAACTCCTCGTAGTTGAGCGGGCCCTGCTCGTCCTGGTCCTGCCGGAACAGCCAGTCGAGCGAGTCGTCGGGATCGGCGATGTAGCCGTCGAGCGTGGTCGCCGTGTAGTAGGTCAGCTTTGTCATGCCCCTGCCCCCGCGTCCTCGCCGCGCTTGGCGCGCAGCCAACTGATCGGGTCGCCGTCGCCAAACAATGCAGGGTCGACGCCGGCGCCGCGCAGCATCTGCCGCACCAGCTGGCGCCGGTGGGACGCGAAGGTCAGCACGTGGGCGACGACGCTCCCCATCTGGAAGCTCTCGGGCGGGTCGCAGAGCGCGTCGATCAAGCGGTCGTCCCAGGCTCCGCGGCTCTCGGTGTCGCGGACGAAGCCCAGCCAGCGCGCGGCGACCGCGTCGTGCCGCTCGAGCAGGGTGGCGGGGTCGTCGCCCCGGTCCTGCGGGAAGTCGGTGCCCTCGATCGCCGCGAGCCACACCTCCTTGGTGAACACCTGGTGCTCGAGGACGTTGACGATGGAGGAGTCCTCGCCGTCCCAGCGGAGCACCGTGTGGGCGGGGAACCGCTCCTTGCGGTACTCCTCGTCCGGCAGGCCCTTGGCGATCTCGAGCAGTCGGCGGGTGTCGTCGAGGTCGTGCCCGACGAGCTGTTCGGTCAGTGGGTTCATCGGCTGCTCCGTGGTGTGCACCCACAGCGACATGGGCGGATGGAAGTGGATGCCGTTCCTCGCCGGCAGCCAGTGAGTGGTCGCGGGCGAGCTCGGGGGGCGGCCGAACGCGCGGGTGAAGGCGCGGCTGAAGCCCTCGACGGACCCGTAGCCCGCCGCCCACGCCGCGTCGGTGACGCTCGTCCCCTGCTGGATCTGCCACGCCGCCCGCTCGAGCATCACCCGCCGCCGCATCGCGACCGGCGCCTCGTAGGCGTTGCGGGAGAGCAGCCGGTTGAAGTGGTACGGCGACGCGTAGGCGCCGCCCGCCATCTCGTCGAGCGTGTGGTGGTCCTCGTCGAGCACGGCGTCGAGCAGCTCGCGCAGTCGGTCGCGCGGAGTGTCGGCCATGCAGACAGTCTCACCCGGGATCGCCGGTCGGCGCCTGACCGTTCTTGCTCCGCTCCGTTGGTCGAGGAGGTTGCGCAGCAGCCGTCACGAGACCTGCGGCGGAAACGGGTCTCGTGACGCTCGCCAGAGCGAGCTCCTCGACCTACGAGCTCCCGACCGAAGCAATCGCGGCAAGGGCCTGGTCGACGCGGTCGGGGGCGTCGTGCTCGATCCAGGTGATCCGGGGGTCGTCCTTCCACCAGGCCAGCTGGCGGCGGGCGAACTGGCGGGTGGCGATCACGGTGCGCTCGCGGGCCTCGTCGAGGGTCAGCTCGCCGGCCAGGTGCGCGATCACCTGCTGGTAGCCGATCGCCCGCGACGCCGTACGGCCCTCGGCGAGACCGTCGTCGAGCAGCCGGCGCACCTCGTCGACCAGGCCCGCCTCGAACATCTCGGCGACCCGCTGCTCCACCCGTTGCTCGAGCAGCTCGCGGTCGATCCGGATGCCGATCTGGACCGTGGCGGGATCGACGTACTCCTGCTGCGGGAGGGTCGCCGAGAACGGCCGGCCGGTGAGCTCGATGACCTCCAGCGCCCGCACGATCCGGCGGCCGTTGTCGGGCAGGATCCGGGCCGCGGCGTCGGGGTCGCGCTCGGCGAGGAGGGTGTGCAGCGCCGGCGCACCGCGGACGGCGAGCTCGGCCTCCCACCGGGCGCGCAGCTCCGGGTCGGTGCCCGGGAACTCGAAGCGGTCGAGCACGGCCCGGGTGTAGAGCGCCGAGCCGCCGACCAGCACCGGCGACTTCCCGGCGGCACGCAGCGCCGCCATCACCTCCCGGGCCCAGCCCTGGAACTCCGCCACCGTCGCCGGGTCGCGCACCGACAGCACGTCGAGCAGGTGGTGCGGGATCCCGCGGCGCTCAGCGATCGGCAGCTTCGCCGTACCGATGTCCATGCCGCGGTAGAGCTGCATCGCGTCGGTGTTGACGATCTCGCCGTGCAGCCGCTCCGCGAGATCGAGCGACAGGCCGGTCTTGCCGGCTGCGGTCGGCCCGACGATCGCGACGATCGGGGTCACCGACCGGGGGGCGCCGCGCTCGTCCATGGGCGCAGTCTGCCAACCGGTATAGGTTGGATCGGACGCGCCCCACCGCGGGGCCGGCCATCCAGCAAGGGGTTTCTCGTGGGCTTCTTCGACAGCGTGAAGAGCAAGGTGACCAAGGCGGTCGACAGCTCGGGCGACAAGATCGGCGACGGCCTCGACAAGGCCGCCGACCTCGTCGACGACAAGACCGGCGGCAAGCACAGCGACCAGATCGACAAGGGTGCCGACAAGGCCAAGGACGTCCTCGACGGGCTCGACGGCAAGAACGACGACATCCGCTGAGGTCGCGCCCCGCTCCGGACCAACCCGCCAGCTCACGGACGAACCGACGAAAGGCCCACCTCCCTTGACCGTGCAGGACCCCGAGACCGGCGCCGAGCGCTTCGTGGTGGTCCCGGCGTCGTACGTCTTCTTCCTGCGGTCGGACGGTGCGGCCGGCACGGAGGTGCTGCTGCAGCTGCGCCGCGGCACGGGCTACATGGACGACCACTGGGCAGCGGCCGCCGCCGGCCACGTCGAGCGGGGCGAGAGCGCCGCGGCTGCGGCGGCGCGCGAGGCGGCCGAGGAGGTCGACCTCACCGACGTCGAGCTGGAGTTCCTGACCTCGATGCAGCGCACCGCCCACGACCTGCCGATCGACGAGCGGATCGACTTCTTCTTCGCCGCGCGCTCGTGGAGCGGGGAGCCGCGCATCGTCGAGCCCGCCAAGTGCGCCGACCTGCGCTGGTTCCCGCTCGACGCCCTGCCCGACCCGGTGGTGCCGCACGAGCTCACCGTGCTCGAGGCGCTGCGGGAGGGCGTCGTACCGCCGCTGACGCAGTTCGGGTTCGATCGCTAGCGGCTGAGCGGCCCTGGTGCGTCCGACGTGGCGTGCCAGTCGTTGTCGCGGACGATCGCGCGCAGCTGGGCCTCGGCCCGGGTGGCGACCGGGTTGGAGCCGCTGCGGACGGCGAGATCGACGAGTGCGGCGAGGTCGGCGCAGCGGGCGAGGTCGGTCGCCTCGGCGGCGGCGGTGCCGAAGCGGGACGTCCAGGACGCGAGCACCCCGGCCTGGTAGGCGGGCTCGCGGTCGAAGCGGAGCAGGTTGCCGAGGTCGGTGAAGGGGTGGCCGCTGTGCGCGAACTCCCAGTCGAGCACGCCGGTGACTGCCAAGGTGTCCGGGTCGAGGAGCAGGTTCTTCGGGTTGAGGTCGGAGTGCACGAGGCTGGTGCGGTCGACGGAGTCGAGCCGGGCCTGCGCGCGCCCGGCGATCGTCGTGAGCCGGTCGAGGTCGCCCGCCGACCAGTCCTGACGCTCGAGGCCGGCCCGGTTCCGTTCGACCCAGCCCGGGAGGTCGATCTCGAACGGTTCGATGGTCAGCTCGCCGTCGGCGAACCTGCCGCCCCGCAGCGTCGGCATCCCCGCCAGTACGGTGGCGACCTCTCCCACGCCTTCACCGAGCCGGCGCAGCCCTGCGTCGTCGAGCGTCGGCAGCAGCAGGTCTCCCCGCGTGCCCGGCAGCAGCTCGGTGACGAGGAGCGCCGGTGTGCCCGCGTCGGGGTCGGCTCGTCGTACCTCCCGGACCTGCGGCACCGGGAGCAGCCCGCGCACCAGCCGCAGCAGCGACGCGGCGATCTCGGCCGCGTGCGCGGGGTGCCGCGGGTCCGCGTAGATGCGTACGACGGTCCGCTCCCCGCCCGCCTCGGCCAGGAACGTCTCACCGGACCAGCCGCCGTCCAGCGGCGTCAGCGACGCGCCGGCGGCGAGGAAAGGGTCCATCAGCCGAGGAGCCGGGTCTCGAGGCGGGTCTCGACCGCCCCGTCCGGGCCACGCTCGACGAGGTAGGCGGCCTTGCCCTTCCGCTCGGTCAGCGCCTCCACGAACTCGGTGCCGCGGTAGTGCACCCCGACCCCGTCGTCGGTCGCGTAGCCGGCGGGGAGGGTGCCGTCGGCGATCAGCGACTGGAAGAGCGGCCGCCGCTGCTCCTCAGAGTCGTAGTGGACGCCGTTGGAGAAGGGCACCAGCGCGAGCCCGTTGGTGATCGGTCGCAGGTCCGGGCCGAACGAGTCGGTCGTGCCGCCGACGTGCCAGCAGATCGACCCGGCCGAAACTCCGGTCAGCACGACACCGGCCTCCCACGCCTCGCGCATCAGGTCGTCCACCCCGTGCAGCTGCCACATCGCGAGCAGGCCGGCGACGCTGCCGCCCCACACCCAGATCACGTCCTGGCCGAGCAGGAGCTCGCGCATGTCGTCGACGTTGGGCATCGTGAAGAGCTGCAGGTGGGTGCCGTGGAAGCCGGCCTCCTGCGCCATGTCGTAGAAGTCGCGCACCACCTGCGGGTTGTCGCCGCAGGCGGTGGCGAGGAAGCACACCCGCGGCGCCCGGCCGGACACGCCCGACAGCTCGACCGCGTAGTCGGTCAGCGGTCCGACCGACCACCGGATCCGGTCGCTGGGCACGGCGCCACCGGAGGTGGCCAGGATCGTGGGAGCGTCAGCAGGCACCTGTCGATCCTGCCACCCGGGGGCCGCGCAGCGCTCCTGCATGCTGTCAAGCAGGGCAGCGTGCCTGCTTGACGTCCTGCAGGCTGCTGCCGCCTGGCGGACCCTGCGTGCTGTCAAGCAGGACACCTTGGCTGCTTGACGTCCTGCAGGCTGCCGCCTGGGCGGGGCCCCTGCGCGCTGTCAAGCAGGACACCCTGGCTGCTTGACGTCCTGCAAGGTGCGGATCCGAGAACCCCACGGCCGCCGCCTCGCCGTCCTCGCCGCCCTCGTCCAGCTCACTGCTGCTCGATCCCGGTGGTCGAGACGCGGATCGCTTCCAGGCGTCGGCTGAGCAGCCGGTGGGCGTCGTCGAACGACGATCGCGGCACCGAGAGGATCAGGTCCGCGCGGAGTCCGTCCGCCAGCGCGCCCAGCTCGAGCACGTCCTGATCCGAGACGTCCGTGCCGAGCCAGCTCGTGGTCCGATCCCGCATCACCTCGCGCTCGAGCTCACGGGTCGCGACGATCGCGGCAGCGGGGTCCGGGTTCCCGCGCGCAAGCTCGCCGCGGGCGAGCTCGACCAGCGCCGCCCACACCCTGAGCCCGTGCACCTCCTCCGCCGAGCGCGGAAGCGCGGGCACCGGCGGGTCCTCGAGAAGTGCCGCCTGCACCCAGCCGGCCCATCGATCCGCGAAGGCCACCACCGTCAGCTGAAGGATCCGGCGCCGCGTCCCGCCCGAGGACCAGAGCCGCTCGCTCAGCGCCTGCCTCGTCACGCCCATCCACCGCGCCAGCGCGCTGACGTTCAGCGCATCCACGCTCCGATCGCGCAGGAGCGCGACCGCCCCGTCGGCGAGCATCTCGTCGAGGCGGGCGGAGTCTGGCCGGACGAAGGGAGACACGACGACAGGTTGCCATCGCAGGCCGGCCTCCCCAGCTCTCCATCCACAGCCCCCCGCCCAGCCCCGATCGACAGCACCGGGGCCGCCCCTTCGAAAGGGGTCTGCGTCAGGTGCAGGCGGGCGCGGCGGGCAGCGGCGCCGGAACGCCGACGCTCGGCATGCCGAGGGTGACACCGGTCGGAGGGGCAACCGTCCGCCGCTCCCACGCGTCGCCCGAGCGAGTACGACGCAGCGCGCGCACGGGTCCGTCGGCGACCAGGTGATGGGGGGCGGCGTACGTGATGCCGACCGTGACCAGGTCGCCGGGTCGCGCCCCCTCGTAGGTCGAGCCTGTCGAGACCACCTGGCTGAAGTCGGCCTCGAAGTGGACCAGCCGGTTGTCGGGTCCACGGCCCGAGAGCCGGTGGGTCGCGGGGTCCTTGCGGCCCTCGCCCTCGGAGACCATCAGCTCGACCTCGCGGCCCACGAGTCGCTTGCCCTCGTCCCACGCGATGGCGTTGACCAGCTCGACGAGCCGGTTGTAGCGATCGGTGACGACCGCAGGCGCGACCTGATCGTCGAGCGTGGCGGCCGGGGTGCCGGGCCGCTTGGAGTACTGGAACGTGAATGCTCCGGCGAACCGCGCCTGGCGCACCACGTCGAGGGTCGCCTGGAAGTCGTCCTCGGTCTCGCCGGGGAAGCCGATGATGATGTCGGTGGTGATCGCGGCCTCCGGCATCGCGGCCCGCACCCGGTCGATGATCCCGAGGTACTTCGACTGCCGGTAGGACCGGCGCATCGCCTTGAGGATCCGGTCCGAGCCCGACTGCAGCGGCATGTGGAGCTGCGGCATCACGTTCGGCGTCTCGGCCATCGCCTCGATGACGTCGTCGGTGAACTCCGCCGGGTGCGGCGAGGTGAAGCGCACCCGCTCGAGCCCGTCGATCCCGCCACAGGCGCGGAGCAGCTTCGAGAACGCCTGCCGGTCGCCGAACTCGACGCCGTAGCTGTTGACGTTCTGCCCCAGCAGGGTGACCTCGGAGACGCCCTCCGCCACCAGTGCCTCGATCTCGGCCAGGATCTCCCCCGGCCGGCGGTCCTTCTCCTTGCCCCGCAGGCTCGGGACGATGCAGAACGTGCAGGTGTTGTTGCACCCGACCGACACCGACACCCAGGCGGCGTACGCCGACTCCCGCTTGGTCGGCAGCGTCGACGGGAAGACCTCGAGCGACTCGAGGATCTCGACCTGCGCCTCCTCCTGCACCCGCGCCCGCTCCAGCAGCACCGGCAGCGAGCCGATGTTGTGGGTGCCGAACACCACGTCGACGTACGGCGCCTTCGCGGTGATGGTCGCGCGGTCCTTCTGCGCCAGGCAGCCGCCCACCGCGATCTGCATGCTGGGGTTGGCGGCCTTGATCGGCGCCAGGTGCGACAGGTTGCCGTAGAGCTTGTTGTCCGCGTTCTCGCGCACGGCGCACGTGTTGAACACGACCACGTCAGCACAGCCCGCCTGGTCCCCCGCGGCGCTAGGTCGGAAGGCGACGTAGCCCGCGTCCTCCAGCAGCCCGGACAGGCGCTCGGAGTCGTGGACGTTCATCTGGCACCCGTAGGTGCGGACCTCGTAGGTTCTGGCTGCATTCATGACCGCTCAAGGGTACGGCGCCGTAGTCTCACCGCTGTGATCCGCGTGGCAGCGGCAGTCGTGACACTGCTCGTCGTTCTCGTGAGCTCGACGTCGTCCCCCGCCGCCAGCGATTCCCCTGGTTCACGCGAGCTCCCGAGGGCGCAGGCTGCCTTCACCGTCACCCGGGCGATGTCGATGAACGACCCGACCCACAACCGCGGCCAGGTGGCGCGGCAGCTACGGACGTTCATCAAGCACACGCCGCGCGGCGCCACGATCTCGATCATGTCGTTCTACATGGCGTCGTCCATCACCTGGCCGGCGCTGAAGGCGGCCTACGAGCGGGGCGTCGACATCCACGCGATCTTCTACGGCGGACCGGCCGGGAAGCCGCTCTCGGGGGTGTCCTCCGGGGGCGTGAAGCTCACCAAGCTGATCCAGCAGGGACGGGCGAACGGACGCCGGGGGTCGTGGGTGGTGTGGACCAAGAACTCCGCCCGCGGCAGGGACGGCAAGACCACGATGCATGCGAAGGTCTGGCAGTTCTCGAGAGTCGGTCGCACCCGCAAGGTCACGATGATCGGCTCGTACAACAACAGCGATGCGGCCGACGCCCGCGCCTACTCCGCGATGGTGACGGTGGCGTTGCCCCAGCTGTACGACGACGTCCAGCGGGTCTTCCTGCAGTCCGCCAAGGACCGCAAGCCACCCGGCAACCCGCAGCGCCGCGTCTCCGGCGAGGGGTGGGACGCCTACTTCATGCCGTCGCTGCCCATCACCCGGGACAACGATCCGGTGATGGACCGGCTCAGGGCGATCCGCAGCGGTCCGGGCACCAGGATGGTGATCTCGATGTACTCCTGGCAGGGCTACCGGGGCGCCTGGCTGGCCCAGAGGTTGGCCAGGATGGTCAACGCAGGCTCGCGCCTGACCGTCGTCGTCGGACCCGACGTCGACGCGTCCGTCGTACGGACCCTGCGCAACGCGGGCGCCCGGATGGAGGACGGCTGCTGGCGGACCGGCAGCCGCTCCCGTCCGTACGCGTACACCCACGACAAGGAGATGACGGCGACCTGGGTCGAGGACGGCAAGACCCGGTACGCCGCCTGGCTCGGCTCCGACGACTGGGGCAACGGGGGCGGCGGCTCGATGTCGGACCAGGTGACCGTCGGCCTCTACAACAAGTGGGCCTTCGACCGGCTCAACCAGCTCCTCGCCCCGCAGATCGCCCACGAGCCCGACAACCTCGCTCCGTGCGACCCGCTCTGACCCCGCTTCTCAATCGCACACAAGCAGGCCGCGGAGGGCTAGCGTCACCAGGGACGGCTCGACCCCACGAGCTCGACCAACACGGAGGAACAGATGCGCAAGATCGCTTCTCTCGTCGCCATCGTCCTGGGCGCCATCATGATCATCGGTGGCGTCGCCACCTGGTTCGTCGTCACCAACACCCTCTCCGACCAGAACATCACGGTTGCCGAGGACGCCGACTGCCTCGCCGAGGACGACGTCAACGGGCCGTTCTCCGCCTACTGCGAGGCGAAGATCATCGACAAGCACACCCTCGACACCACCGGCGGCAAGACCTACGCCGAGCTCGACCGCGAGGACCCGCTGCGCGAGACCGCCATGAACAGCGCCTTCCTCCAGGCCTCGCTCTTCACCTCCGTGGTCGCCTACGGCGTCGCGGCGATGGCCATCGCGATGGGCGTGCTGTTCATCCTCATCGGGCTCGGCATGCGCGACGTCGGTGGCATGCGAGAAACCACCACGACGACGACCACCTGAGAGGGTCCCGGCAAGGTCACAGATTGGCGCAGCGATCTCCACTGGTCTAGCCGAATGGTCTAGAGCAGCGCTAGCGTCCCCTGCATGACGGTTCACCGGGGGGCCGAGGCCGCGCCTACCAATGGCGCCGGCCAGGCGCTCGTGCGCCTGGCCGGCGTGCAGAAGCACTACGGCAACCTGCACGTGCTGAAGGACATCGACCTCGACGTCGCCCGCGGCGAGGTCGTCGTGGTGATCGGCCCCTCGGGCGCCGGCAAGTCCACGTTGTGCCGTGCGATCAACCGGCTCGAGACGATCGACGAGGGCGAGATCCTCCTCGACGGCGAGCCGCTGCCCGCGGAGGGCAAGGGCCTCGCCCGACTGCGGGCCGACGTCGGCATGGTCTTCCAGAGCTTCAACCTCTTCGCCCACAAGACCGTGCTCGAGAACGTCACCCTCGGACCGATCAAGGTCCGCAAGAAGTCGAAGGCCGAGGCCGAGACACGCGCCAAGGAGCTCCTCGAGCGGGTCGGTGTCGCCCACCAGGCAGCCAAGTACCCCGCCCAGCTCTCCGGCGGCCAGCAGCAGCGGGTCGCGATCGCCCGGGCGCTCGCGATGGACCCGAAGGTCATGCTCTTCGACGAGCCGACCTCGGCCCTGGACCCGGAGATGATCAAGGAGGTCCTCGACGTCATGGTCGACCTCGCCGAGCGAGGCATGACGATGATCGTGGTCACGCACGAGATGGGCTTCGCCCGTACGGCGGCCAACCGGGTCGTCTTCATGGCCGACGGCGCCATCGTCGAGTCGGCCGACCCCGAGACCTTCTTCACCAACCCCGAGAGCGATCGTGCCAAGGACTTCCTCGGCAAGATCCTCAAACACTAAGGAGTAGGGATATGCGCAGGATGAAGCTCGGGATGGCCGCGGTTGCGGTTCTCCTTGCCGGATCGCTGACGGCGTGCGGAGACGCCGGAGAGGATGACGACGCCCCCGAGGTCGAGGCCGAGTCCGACTGTGACGACAAGTTCGAGGAGGGCTCGCGGATGGCCGAGCTCTCTGACGCAGGCGAGATCGCAATCGGCAACCGTGTCGACCAGCCTGGCCTCGGCCAGCAGGACACCCCCGACTCGGTGCCGGAGGGCTTCGACATCGACATGGCGAAGCTGCTCATCGCCGACCTGTGCATCGACCCCGAGTCGGACGCGGTCGAGTGGACCGAGGCCGTGTCCGAGCAGCGGGAGCAGTTCCTCCAGGACGGCGTCGTCGACCTGGTGGCCGCGTCGTACTCCATCACCGACGACCGTCGCCAGCTGGTCGGCCAGGCCGGGCCGTACATGATCACCGGCCAGCAGGTCCTGGTCCCGATCGACTCCGACGTCGAGTCGATCGACGACCTCCAGGGCGAGGAGGTCTGCGCTGCCGAGGGCTCCACGTCCCTCGAGAACATCAACACGGCCGGCGCCGTCGGCGTGCCTGCGGCGAACTACGGCCAGTGCGCCGAGGACGTCGTCAACGGCACGGTCCCGGCGATGTCGACCGACGGCTCGATCCTCCGCGGGCTCGCCCAGCAGTACGAGGGCGAGGTGAAGGTGGTCGGTCCCGAGTTCTCCGAGGAGCGGATCGGCATCGGCTACTCGAAGGACTACCCGGAGATGTGCGAGTGGATCAACGAGGTCCTCACCGAGGCGTTCGAGGACGGCACCTGGGAGGAGTCCTTCAACGCACACCTCAGCTCGGAGGACGAAGAAGCCCCCGAGCCGCCCACGCTGGACGAGTGCCAGGCCTGAGCAAGGGTGGACGTCGTATGGGAGCACCGTGAGGCGATCGCGCTTGCGTTCGCCTACACGGTGCTCCTGTTCGTCTTCGCGGGCGTCGGCTCGCTCATCGGCGGCACCCTGCTCACCGCGATGCGGGTCGGCCCGATCAAGGTCCTCCGCTGGGCGGCAGCGATCTACGTGACGCTGGTGCGCAACACACCGCTGCTCATCGTCATCTTCTTCTTCCGGCTCGCCGCGCCGAAGATGGACCTGAGGTTCGACTTCGTCGATGTCGTCCTGCCGACCACGGTCGGCGATGTGCGGATCAACAACATCTTCGCGGCGTGCACCGTCGGCCTCACCGTCTACACGGCGGCGTTCGTGTGCGAGGCCCTGCGGTCGGGTGTCAACGCCGTCCCCCTGGGTCAGGCGGAGGCCGCGCGAGCGATCGGCATGCCGTTCGCCGGGGTGATGCGCTACGTCGTGCTCCCCCAGGCGTTCCGCGCATCGATCCCCCCGCTCGCCAACGTGCAGATCGCGCTGCTCAAGAACACCACGGTCGCCGGCGCGCTCGGCGTCTCGGAGGCGTTCATCAGGATGCGCGGGCTGCTCAACGACAACCCCACGGCCCGGATCAGCCTGTTCATCGCGTTCGCGGCCATCTTCGTGGTCCTGGTCGAGGTGCTGTCGTTCGTCGCCAACCGGCTCGAGCGGAGAGTGAGGGTCGCATGAGCGGAAGCGTTCTGTACGACGCTCCGGGGCCGCGGACGATCGCCCGGCACCGGGTCTACACGGTGATCGCGAGCGTCGGGCTGCTGGCACTGCTCGCGTACGCCGTGCTGCGGCTCCAGCAGAACGGCCAGTTCGAGTACCAGAAGTGGGAGCCGTTCGTCAGCCCGGTCTTCATCGAGACGATCCTGGTGGACGGGGTCCTCGAGACCCTCAAGATGGCGTTCTCGGCGATCCTGCTCGCGGTCGGGTTCGGCGTGTTGTTCGGCATCGGCAAGCTCTCCGAGCACGGTTGGGTCCGCTGGCCGTGCTGGGCGGTCGTGGAGTTCTGGCGAGCCGTCCCCGTGCTGCTGAACATCATCTTCTTCGGCATCCTGCTCGGCCTGGACAGCACCACCAACCGCTACTGGGCGGTCGTCATCGCCCTCATGCTCTACAACGGCGCCGTGCTGGCGGAGGTCTTCCGCGCCGGCATCAACGCCGTGCCCAAGGGCCAGGTGGAGGCGGCGTACGCCGTCGGCATGCGCAAGAGCCAGGTGATGCTGGCCATCCAGCTGCCTCAGGCGGTCAAGATCATGCTGCCCGCACTGATCAGCCAGTGCGTCGTCGCGCTCAAGGACACGGCCCTCGGGTACGTCGTACTGGCGCCCGGACTCACGTTCGTGATGCGACTGATCTACGCCAACCCCGATCACGGCCAGAACCAGATCCCGACCGTCATCGTGATCGGAGGGATCTACGTCCTGCTCAACCTGATCCTCACCGTGATCGCCACCTGGGTGCAGAGGAAGTTCGTCGGCGAGAAGAAGGTGCTCGAGGTGTCGATGGTCGGCGAAGGAGACCCGAGCGCTGCACCGGTGAAGTAGGGGCCGGTGAAGTAGCGGCTACTTCGACTTGGGCGTGACCCACAGCCGGATCTCGCCCTCGACGACGACGGTGCCGTCGTCGCGCACGCCCTTGACCCGGACCGCGAGGTCGCCGTCGGCTGTGTCCCACTGCGCCTGGTCGGTCTCGGCGACGCAGGTGATGTCGCTGCTCGCCTTGGCGGTGTAGGCGACCTCCATCCCCTTGGGGATCCAGCGCTTGTCCTTGGGGATGGTCACCTCGGCCAGCGCGCCCATCGCGGCCTCGAGACCGTTGCAGAGGGCGATGGCGTGCACGGTGCCGATGTGGTTCTGCACGCTGCGCCGCTTCGGGATCACCAGCTCGACGTGGTTGGGCTCCACGATCGTGAAGCGCGGGTGGATCGTCGCGAAGTACGGCGCCTTCTGGCTGAACGCGATCGAGAAGGCCCGCTTGCCGACCGAGTCACCGACGACAGGGAGGCCGGAGACCGTCTTCCACAGCTTTTCCACCTGGCTCATGGGCGTGACATTACTCGTGGGTAACAACGCGCCACAACCCCCTCGCCCGAGAGCCACGTCACGCGGGAGCGAGCACCTCGACCCGGCTGCCCGCACCGTCGAAGGCGTGGCAGCGCTGGTAGCCCTCGAACGACGACCGTTCCCGATGGAGCCTCACGTCGACGCCTTCTTCGCCACCGCGAAGATCCGGCGGAACGGCAGCACGACGCCGCGGCCGTCGTCGGGGTAGGCCGCGCGCAGCCGGCGCTTGAACTCCGCCTCGAACCGAGGGCGCAGGTCGTCGGGCAGCGCCTGCAGGGTCGGGCGCGCACCGGTTGCGGACACCCAGGCGAACACGGGGTCCTCGCCGTGGAGCACGTGGAGGTACGTCGTCTCCCACGCGTCCACCTCGCAGCCGAGGTCCTGGAGCACGCGGAGGTAGGTGGCCGCGTCGTACGACGAAGGCACGGCGACGCCACCCCCGGTGGTCGAGGAGGTCGCCCTGGCGACCGTCTCGAGACCCCCGGCGTACGGCTCCTCGGCACCCCCGGTGGTCGAGGAGGTCGCCCTGGCGACCGTCTCGAGACCCCCGGCGTACGGCTC
>NZ_JACEHF010000160.1 GCF_014180685.1 Nocardioides pelophilus
GGGCGAGGTCGGCGTCCCCGACCTCGGCCGCGATGATCGACTGCACGACCGCCGACAGCGTCGAGTCGCCGGTCGTGATCGGGTCGTAGTACTCGAAGTCGGCGCGCTTCTGCTCGGCCGTGAACTGGTCGCCCTGCAGGAAGAGCGCGAGCACGACGTCCGCCTGCTTGAGCACCTGGAACCGGTAGATCACCAGCGGGTGGTAGTGCAGCAGCAGCGGCCGCTTCTCCAGCGGGGTGTTCTGGAGGTCCCACATCTCGCGCTCGAGGAAGTGCGCGGCCTGCGGGTGGATCCCGAGGAAGTCGTCGAACGGGATGTACATGCCGTCCGCGCACTCGGCCCACTCGACCGGTTCGTCCGGCTCGAGGCCGGTGCGGCGCACCACGTCGGCGAAGGCGACCGGGTCGTTGCGCTCGAGCTGCCAGACGGCGTGGGCCGCCCGGCGCAGGTTGAAGCGGGCGAGCACGTTCGTGTACAGGTTGTCGTTGACGACCGTCGTGTACTCGTCCGGGCCGGTGACGCCGTGGATGTGGAAGGTCCGCCGGGTCTCGTCGCGCCAGAACCCCAGGTCCGCCCACAGCCGAGCGGTCTCGACCAGGATGTCGATCGCCTCGCGGCTCAGGAAGTCGCCGTCGCCGGTGGCGCCGACGTACTGGCTCAGCGCGTAGGCGATGTCGGCGTCGATGTGGTACTGCGCCGTGCCGGCCGCGTAGTACGCCGACGCCTCGTGGCCGTTGATCGTGCGCCACGGGAACAGGGCGCCGCGCTGCGACAGCTCGTGCGCGCGGTGGCGGGCGGAGTCGAGCAGCGAGTAGCGGAAGCGCAGTGCGTTCCGGGCCGCCCACGGCATCGTGTAGGTCAGGAACGGCATCACGTAGATCTCGGTGTCCCAGAAGTAGTGACCGCCGTACCCGGACCCGGTGACGCCCTTGGCGGGGATGCCCTGGCCCTCCGCGCGGGCGGCCGCCTGGCAGAGCGCGAACAGGTTCCAGCGCACGGCCTGCTGCAGCTCGGGATGGTCCGCGATCTCGACGTCACACCGGCTCCAGAAGCCGTCGAGCCACCGGCGCTGCTCGGCGAACTGGTGGTCGACACCCTGCTGACGGGTCCGGTCGAGGGTGCGCTCGCACCGGTCGATCAGCTCGCGCGGCGGCACCGACCTCGAGGTGTGGTAGCTGACCAGCTTGGTCAGCCGGATCGGCACCCCGGGCTCGGCGGAGATCTGGTAGATCACCTTGGCGAGGTCCTCGTCCGCGTGGACCCGCAACGTGTACGGCGCCTCGGTCTCCAGCTCGTGGTCGGCGACGACCCCGATCGTCATGCCGCTCTCGGCCGCCCGGTAGCCCAGCGCG
The DNA here is from genome assembly GCF_014180685.1 of Nocardioides pelophilus. GTDB lineage: Bacteria > Actinomycetota > Actinomycetes > Propionibacteriales > Nocardioidaceae > Nocardioides > Nocardioides pelophilus. Next base: position 1,353 of record NZ_JACEHF010000160.1, read on the forward strand.
ATCCGCGCGGTGTGGGCGTCGGCCGAGTGCAGCACGGGGTCGAGGACCCGTCGGTTGAACCGCTCGGCCTGCCGCGGGTCGGTGGCGACCGTCTCCTCCGTGACCACCTCGGCGGCCGCGTCCTGCCGGTTGATCAGCTGCGACGAGATGGCGACCGAGGCCCGGCTGTCCAGCAGCGTGACCTCGAAGGTGAACAGGGCCAGGTGCCGCTGCGCCAGCGGCACCATCCGGGTGCTGCGGAGCCGCACCTTCTTGCCGCCGGGCGTCCGCCACACCAGGTCGCGCGAGAGCACGCCGCTGCGGAAGTCGAGGGCGCGTTCGTAGTTCCGCAGGTCGGCCACCGACATCTGGAGCGGCTCGTCGTCGACGTACAGCCGGATCACCTTGGCGTCCGGCGCGTTGACGATCGTCTGCCCGACGCGGGCGAAGCCGTAGGCCTCCTCCGCGTGCAGGATCGGCCAGGTCTCGTGGAAGCCGTTGATGTAGGTGCCGTCGACGTGGGCGTCGCGGCTCTCGGAGAAGTTGCCGCGCACGCCGAGGTAGCCGTTGCCGACGGAGAAGAGGGACTCGGTCTTGCCGAGATCGTCGGAGCTGAACCGGGTCTCGACCAGGCGCCACTCGTCGACGGGGAACCGGGTGCGGTCGAGGGGGTCGGCGACGGGCGGCGCGACGTGGGACGGGCCGTCCGGCGGTGGCGCGTTCACGCCTGCTCCTCGGCCTCGGGGAGCAGCTCGGCCAGGTCGGCCACCACCACCTCGGCCCCCGCCTCGGTCAGCGCGTCCGGGCCGGCGCCACGGTCGACTCCGACCACCAGCCCGAACCCGCCCGCGGCCCCGGCCTGGACGCCGCTGATCGCGTCCTCCAGCACGACCGATCGCTCGGCGGTCGCTCCCAGCTCCACGGCGGCGGCGAGGAAGGTGTCGGGTGCCGGCTTGCCGGGCAGGTGCCGTTCGGCCGCGACGCCGCCGTGCATGACCGTGCCGAAGTAGTCGGTGATCCCCGCAGCCGCGAGCACGGCAGGGGCATTGCGCGAGGACGACACGATCGCCATCGGCATGCCGCGGGCCTGGAGCGCGTTCAGCAGCAGCATCGACCCGGGATAGGCCGCGACGCCCTCCTCGGCGAGGACCTTCCCGAAGTAGTTGTTCTTGCGGTTGCCGAGCCCGCACACCGTCTCCGCCTCCGGCGGGTCGGTCGGCGCGCCCTCCGGGAGCGCGATGCCCCGCGCCAGCAGGAGGGTCCGCACGCCGTCGTACCGCGGCTTGCCGTCGACGTGGTCGTAGTAGTCCTGGTCGGTGTAGGGCGGTTGGCCGGGAACGCCGGCCAGGTAGTCGTTGAACATCGCCGCCCACGCGTGCATGTGCACCTCGGCGGTGGGCGTCACCACGCCGTCGAGGTCGAACAGCGCGGCGTCGTACCGACTCCAGTCCACCCTGGCCACGAGCGACAGCGTAGTCACCCGTGCCGCCTGTGGGCGGCGTCGCGAGGATCGGGCGCGGCCCTCAGGGAAGAACAGGGGTCCTGTCGGGGTCGGCTAGGTAGGGATACTCACGCGGCACGGGGGTACGGGGTGGTGGAATAGCGCCCATGGTTCTCCCCCTGGATCTGCTCGGCCCGGTCAAGCGCCGGGTGGGCAAGTTCCTCCTCGAGCGGACGATGCGCGACGGCATCGATCTGCGCAAGCTCCGCTTCCTCCCCGATTCGTTCACGCTCCCCATCAAGCGCGACGGCCTCGACCCGCTGCCCGACCTGATGCAGACCCAGGCCGACGAGCCGGTCAAGAAGCTGGCGACCATGTTCGGCCGGGGGGTCTGGCTCGTCACCGGCTACGACGAGGCCCGCGAGGTCCTGGCCGGCGACCAGGCCGACTGGTCCAACGACCTCGGGCAGTTCGTGTCGCAGGAGGGGCGCACCGCCGAGGAGCAGATCGGCGGGCTCGGCATGACCGACCCGCCGCTGCACACCCAGCTGCGCAAGTACCTCACCCCCGAGTTCACGATGCGCCGCCTGGCCCGGCTGGAGCCCGGCATCGAGGCGATCGTCCGGAGCCGCCTCGACGCGATGGAGGCCGCCGGTGCTGACGGTTCAGGGATCGACCTGGTGGAGCAGTTCGCGTTCGCGGTGCCCTTCGACGTGATCTGCGACCTGCTCGGTCTGCCCGTCGAGGACCGCGCCCGCTTCTTCGACCTGGGCGTCGCGCGCTTCGACCTCAGCCAGGGCGGGGCCGGCGCGTTCGGCGCCGCCGCCCACACCCGCGACTTCCTGATCAACGCCGTCCGCGAGCAGCGCCAGGACCCGGGCGACGGACTGATCGGCGCGCTGCTCCAGGAGTACGGCGACGAGCTCGACGACGTCACCCTCGGCGGCATCGCCGACGGGGTCTTCCTCGGCGGCTACGAGACCAGCGCCAGCATGCTGGCGCTCGGCACCTACCTGATCGCGACCACCCCCGACGCCGGCCGGATGCTGCGTTCCGACCCGGAGTCGGTCAACAAGGTGGTCGAGGAGCTGCTTCGCCACCTGTGCGTCGTCCAGCTCGCCTTCCTTCGGTTCGCCAAGCAGGACGTCGTCGTCGGCGGCGTCACGATCCAGGAGGGCGACGCGGTCGGCGTCTCGCTGCTCGCCGCCAACCGCGACCCGCGGCTCGGCCCCGACCTCGACACCTTCGACCCGACCCGCGACCCGGTCCGCCACCTGTCCTTCGGCTGGGGCATGCACCGCTGCGTCGGCGCCGAGCTGGCCCGGATGGAGCTGCGCATCGCCCTCCGGATGCTCGCCGAGCGCTTCCCCGACCTCACCATGGCCGTCGACATCGACGACCTCGACTTCCGCAAGCTGTCAGCCGTCTACGGCGTCGAGGCGCTCCCCGTGATGCTGTGGGGCGAGCTCGAGGAGACCGCGTAGGTCCACCTTCGCGGCTGGGCGCTCACTTCGAGGTCGAGAGCCGGTACTGGCGGACCGCGAGCGGCGCGAAGACCGCCACGATCGCGGCGGACCACAGCAGCGAGTAGACGACCGGGTTCTGCATCGCCCAGGAGTCGAGGACCATGTCGGGGCTGGCGTTGCCGAACAGCTCCCGGCAGGCCTGGGTGACCGTCGACACCGGGTTCCACTCGACGAAGACCTTGAGCGGCCCGGAGAAGGTGCTCTGCGGCACGAAGGCGTTGGAGACGAAGGTCAGCGGCATGATCACGATGAACGAGGCGTTGTTGACGACCTCGACGCTCGGCACGAGCAGCCCGACCCAGGCCATGATCCAGCTGATGGCGTAGGCGAACACCAGCAGGAGCAGGAACCCGGTCGCGGCGTCGACGAAGCCCTCGCGGATCCGCCAGCCGACCAGCAGGCCGGTGAGCGCCATGATGACCAGCGAGATCACGTTGTAGATGACGTCGGACGTGGTGCGACCGACCAGCACCGCCGACCGCGACATCGGCAACGACCGGAACCGGTCGATGATGCCCTTCTGCATGTCGTCGGCCAGGCCGTAGCCCGTGAACGTCGCTCCGAAGACCACGGTCTGGGCGAAGATGCCGGGGACGAGGAACTCCTTGTAGTCGACGCCACCGGGGACGTCGATCGCGCCGCCGAAGACGTAGGCGAAGAGCAGCACGAACATGATCGGGCTGATCAGCACGAACACGAGGATGTCGGGCACCCGCTTGATCTTGACGACGTTGCGCTGCGCGACGACCCAGCCGTCGGAGATGGCGCGGGTGAGGGTCTCGGTGGAGTTGCTCATCGTGCGAGCTCCTTGGTCTCGTCGGGCGTGGCCGGGCTGTCGGAGTCGGGGGACTCCTCGGCCGCGTGGCCGGTCAGGGCGAGGAAGACGTCGTCGAGGGTCGGCCGGCGCAGTCCGACGTCGAGGACGGTGACCTCCTCGCGCTCGAAGCCCTGCAGCACCCGCAACAGGTCGCCGGTGGGGCTGCCGCCGGTCGCGGCGGTGAGCTCACGGCCGTTGTCACCGACCCGGATGCCGTCGATGGCGACCTCCGCCAGGACCCGGGTCGCGGCCTCGCGGTCGGCGGCGTCGGCGAGGACGACCTCGATCCGCTCGCCGCCCGTGCGGCTCTTCAGCTCGTCGGCCGTGCCCTCCGCGATCGCGCGGCCGTGGTCGATGACGAGGATGTTGTCGGCCAGGCGGTCGGCCTCCTCGAGGTACTGCGTCGTCAGCAGGAGCGTGGAGCCGCCGGCGACCAGCTCGCGGATGACGTCCCACATCTGCTGCCGGCTGCGGACGTCGAGACCGGTCGTCGGCTCGTCGAGCACCAGCACCGGCGGCTCGGCGACGAGAGCGCCGGCCAGGTCGAGGCGCCGCCGCTGACCGCCGGAGTAGGTCTTGGCCGGCCGGTCGGCGAACTCCGTCAGGTCGGACTTCTCGAGCAGCTCGCGGGCCCGCTCCTGCGCCCGCGCCTTGCCCAGGTGGTAGAGCCGCCCGATCATGACGAGGTTCTCGTAGGCCGTCAGGTGCTCGTCGACGGCGGCGTACTGCCCCGACAGGCCGATCCGGGACCGGACCCCGACCGGGTCGGTCAGCACGTCGACCCCGGCGACTTCCGCGGTGCCGGCGTCCGGCCGGATCAGCGTGGTCAGGCACTTGACCGCAGTGGTCTTGCCGGCGCCGTTGGGGCCGAGCAGTGCGAGCACCTTGCCCTCAGGGACCGTCAGGTCGAGCCCGTCGAGGGCCGTGACCTCCTTGTAGCGCTTCACCAGTCCGCTGGCGCGGATCATGTCTGTCACCAGTTCTCCCTTCCCGAGTCCCCCAACCGTTCTGCCAACCTACTGACGGCCACCGACAGCCGGATTCATCGGCTTTTACGCCGATTCGCTCGACGTCAACGAGAACCTGTTCCATTCTTGGCCGATGAGCATCGAGTCGACCGTCGCGCGGTACGTGCCGGGCGGTGGGGCCGCGTGGCGGGACCCGTGGCCGTCGTACGCCGCGCTCCGGGAACAGGACCCCGTCCACCACGTCGTGCCGCACGGTCGGCCCGAGCAGGACTTCTACGTGCTCTCGCGGCACGCCGACGTGGTCGCGGCGGCGGTCGACACCGAGACCTTCAGCAGCGCCCGCGGCCTCACCGTGGAGTACGACGAGCTCGAGCGGATCGGGCTCGCGGACAACCCGCCGTTCGTGATGACCGACCCACCGGTGCACACCGCGTTCCGGCGGTTGGTCGCCCGCGGCTTCACCCCTCGCCAGGTGGCCGAGCTCGAGCCGGCGGTGCGGGCGTTCGTCGTCGAGCGGCTCGAGCGCCTGCGCGCGACCGGCGGCGGAGACGTCGTCGCGGAGCTCTTCAAGCCGATGCCGAGCATGGTGGTCGCCCACTACCTCGGCGTGCCCGAGCGCGACCGGCCGCGCTTCGACGCGTGGACCAACGCGATCGTCTCGGCCAACGCGGCGGACGGTGCGGGCGGTGCGGTCAGCGGCGCGGCCGGGGCGACGATGGAGCTGATGGCCTACTTCGCGGCCCTGATGGAGCAGCGTCGTGCCGAGCAGGCAGCGGGCGTGAGGGGCGAGGACACCATCTCCCACCTGGTCGCCGCCGCCGACGACGGCGAGGCCCGGGCCGACGCGATGGCGATCCTGGGGTTCGTCTTCACCATGGTGACCGGAGGCAACGACACCACCACCGGCCTGCTGGGCGGCACCATGCAGCTGCTGGCGGCGTACCCCGAGCAGCACGAGGAGCTCGCCGAGATGCCGGGCCTGGTGCCGGACGCCGTCGAGGAGATGCTCCGGCTCACCTCGCCGGTCCAGGGCCTGGCCCGCACCACCACCCGCGCCGTCGAGATCCACGGCACCGTGATCCCCGCCGGGCGTCGGGTGCTGCTCCTCTACGGCGCCGCCAACCGCGACTGGCGCAAGTACGGCGCGGACGCCGAGCACCTCGACATCCGCCGCCGGCCGACCCAGATCCTCACCTTCAGCCAGGGCCACCACCACTGCCTCGGGGCTGCCGCCGCGCGGCTGCAGGCGCGGATCGCGCTCGAGGAGCTGGTGACCCGGATCCCGAGGTTCACCGTCGACACCGACGCGATCGAGTGGGCGCCCGGCCCCTACGTCCGGCGGCCGGTCAGCGTGCCGATCAGCATCGCCTGACCGGGGATCGCCCGGACCGCTATCCAACAGCCCCCGACGCGCCTACGGTGAGCGGACACCACTCGGGGGTTCCTGCGGCGAGTGGAGACGACGATGACCGGGCGCTTGATCAGCTGGGGGCTCGCTGCGCTGCTGGCGCCGACGATCGTGGTGGTGGCCACCGCGTCGTCCGCGCCGGGCGCGACCTGCACCATCACCGGGACCACCGGTCCGGACACCCTGTACGGGACCTCGGGCCCGGACGTGATCTGTGCCCTGGCCGGCGACGACGTCATCAAGGCGCTCGGCGGGGCCGACATCGTGTTCGGCGGGGCCGGCAACGACACCCTCGACGGGGGGCTGGGAGCGGACACCCTGAACGGCCAGACCGGCAACGACCTGCTCCGGGGCGGGCTCGGCGACGACGTACTGCAGCCGAACCTGGGCGACGACCGGGCCTTCGGCGGTGACGGACTGGACACGCTGAGCTACGCCGAGATCACCAGCAGCGGCGTCAACATCAACCTCGTGACGCGGCGCGCGACCCTCATCGGGACCGACGTGCTGGCTGACGTCGAGAACGCCCGCGGCACCCGGTTGGCGGACACGATCGTCGGCGACGATGCCGTCAACGTGCTCGACGGCCTCGACGGCGCGGACACCGTCTCCGGCGGCGGCAGCAACGACCGGCTGCTCGGCGGGGTCGGCAACGACGTGCTGTCCGGCGGCGACGGCCACGACCTGCTGCTGCCCGGGGTCGGGAGCAACCAGGTCGCCGGTGGCGGCGGCCAGGACACCGTCAGCTACAGCAACCTCGCGGCCGCCGTGGTCGTGGACCTCGCCCAGCAGACCGCGTCGGGGGGCGGCATGACCGACACCCTCACGTCGGTCCAGAGCGCCGTCGGCACGAACGGCAACGACACCTTCTGGGGCACCGACGGGTTCGAGGCGCTCACGGGCCTGGGCGGTGACGACGTCTTCAATCCTCGCCTCGGCGGCGACCGGGTCGTCGGCGGCCCCGGCTCCGACCGGGCGGACTACTGGAACGCGTCGGCGGGCGTGTTCGTCGACCTGCCCCTCAACCAGGTCGAGACCGGCGCCGCAGGCATGATCACGGGCATCGAGATCGTCGGGGGCAGCGCGCACGACGACACGCTGGTGGGGCTCCTGTTCGACGGCACCCTCATCGAGGGCCTCGAGGGCGACGACACCATCCACGGGTACGACGGCGACGACGTCTTCGCCGGCGGCCCGGGCGACGACGTGCTCCACGGCGGGGACGGCAACGACCGCCTCTACGGCGAGGCGAACGCCGACTCCCTCTACGGCGGCGACGACGACGACTCGCTCTCGGGCGGAGGCGGGGCCGACTTCGTCGACCCCGGCCTCGGCAACGACTCGGCGACCGGCGGCGCCGACACCGACCGGGTCAGCTACCTCCTCAGCCACGACGCGACCGGCGTCACCATCGAGGTCGGAGGGGTGTCCGGCGACAGGGCCTCGGTCGGCGCGACCTCCGAGGAGGACGGCCTCGACGCGTTCGAGGTGTACGAGGGCACCAACCAGGCCGACGTCCTGTCCGACCTCGGCACCGCGCGTGCGACTGCCTTCCGCGCAGCCGGCGGAGCGGACGTGATCGACGTCGCGGACGGTGACACCCTCGACTCCGTCGACGCCGGCGAGGGCACCGACAGCTGCGAGGTCGACGACGTCGCCGAGCACCTCGACGGATGCGAGACGGTGGTCGACACCGGATGAACCCTGTCGTGACCGCCCGGACGGATGACATCGCGCGGGACGTCATACGGCCGAGCGGCGATAGGTCCACCGACGTATGACGTTGCGCGGGACGTCATACGGCCGAGCAGCGATAGGTCCATGAACGTATGACGTCCCGCCGCATCCGATGGAGCCTCAGACCAGCGGGCGCGCCAGCCGGTAGCGCCAGAACACCGGGACGGCGACCGCGGCGGCGGCGGTGAGTACGACGACGAGGACCCCGCCTCCTGCGGCCGCGACCGCCGTGCCGACGACGGCGGCGGTGGCACCGTGGGCGACGTCGGC
>NZ_JACEHF010000161.1 GCF_014180685.1 Nocardioides pelophilus
GGGATCGCCGCGCTCGCGGCCTGCCGGCGGCCGCTGCGGCGCCGCGCGTTGGCGGCGTGGTTGCGGGCGATGCCGAACAGCCAGCCGGCGAAGTCGGACGACGTGCCGTGGAAGTCGGCGATCTTCTGCGCGGCGACCAGCCAGGCCTCGGAGGCCAGGTCGTCCGGGCTGTCGTCGAGACCGGACGCGCGGGACTCCAACCACAGCAGCAAGCGGCCGGCGTGAGCCCGGTAGAGCTCGCGCCAAGCCTCAGGGTCGCCGCGTTTGGCCGCGGCGACAAGTTCGTCGTCGGACCTCACCGCGCGTGACCAGCTCCCATTCCCCGAGCGCGTGTGATGGCCGCGAGCGCGGCCGGTTCGTGCTTGTGCGCCGGTCCCATTGTGCTCCCGGATGCAGCCGTGCGCGTCCCGATCTCGCACACGTCCTGCGTCCCGGTGAGGTCAGTGGGGGACGGTCGTCGCGGCCGGCCTTAACGGTGCCCCCGTCCGTGGGAGTGCGCGGGGGCGCGACGCTTGTCGAGGCCCCGGTGGTTGCCGTTGTCGGCGGATCGCTTGTCGCTCTTGCGGCCGGCGTTCCGCCCGGTGCTCTTGCCGGTGGTCTTGTCGGTGGTCTTGTCGCTGCGCTTGTCGGCCGAGCGGTCGGCGCCGGGCGGCGTCTTGACGTGTCCGTAGGCGTGACCGCGACCGTGCCCGTTGCCCGTGCCGTCGCCGCGGCCCTTGTCCTTGCCCTGGCCGGCGCTGTCGTTGGGCGGCTGCTGGCCGGGCTCGCGGGGAGCGCCGGTGCGGTCCGGCGAGTCGGTCGCCGAGGTCCCCTTGCCTGGCAGCCCCGGGGACCAGGGGCTGCCAGGCTCGGAGGGCGTGACGTCGAAGGGGGCTTCGACGTCACCTCCGGGGCTCGTCGCACCGGTCGCTTCCTGGGTGGCCCGCACCGCGGGTCCGACCGAAGGGTCGGACCCTGGTGTTGCTCCAGCCACCCAGGTCGTGCCCCCGATGACGGCAACAGCTGCCGCACCGGTCAGGGCACGCGCGACGGCGAAACGAGCGGTTCGAGCGGTTGGTGCCGAGCTTGCGCCAAGCGTCGCCAACTGGTGAAGCAACACGGGGTCCGGCTCGAGGGTCGGTGGGGCGACCCGGAGCCGTGGGGTGGACCGTCGTGTCATTTCGTCTTCCGTTCGAACTCGTCGTGCACCCCTACCTGTCGCGACACCGGGCAGTTGTTACGCGAGTTCGAAAGAACTCCGAAGTGGTCTGGACCAGCTAGTCAGGCGTGTTGATCATGAACGTCGCGGCGTGCGTGATGTATGCCCAGAACTGGGCGTCCTGCTCAGGGGTGAGGGCGACCGAGTCCAACGCCGCCCGGAAGTGGCGCAGCCAGTGGTCACGGGCGGTGGTGTCGACGGGGAAGGGGGCGTGCCGCATCCGCAGTCGCGGGTGTCCACGCTGCTCGGAGTACGTCGTCGGTCCGCCCCAGTACTGCACCAGGAAGAGCAGGAACCGCTCCTCCGCCGGGCCCAGGTCCTGCTCGGGGTAGAGCGGCCGGAGCACCTCGTCGCCGGCGACCCCCTCGTAGAACTTCGCGACGATCCGCCGGAAGGTCTCGAACCCGCCGATCTCCTCGTAGAACGTCTGCGCCTCGGTCACGCCGCCATCATCCCGCGTCGGTGGTGCCGCCCGACGCGGCGGCCCCCCTCTTGTCCTCGCGGTGCCACACCACCCGCTGGGCGAAGGGGATCTCGATGCCCTCGTGGTCGAAGCGGGCCTTGATCCGCTGGCGGAGCGCACGGGCCACCCCCCACTGCTGCAGCGGCGCGGTCTTGACCATCACCCGCACCGTCACCGAGTCGGCGGCGAGCATCTCGACGCCGGTCACCTCGGGCTCCTCGATGATGATGCCCTTGAAGTCCTCGTCCTCCCACAGGTCGTGCGCCACCTCGCGGAGCACCTGCTGCACCCGGGCCAGGTCCTCGCTGTAGCCGACCCCGACGTCGATCACGGCGCGCGACCAGTTCTTGCTCTGGTTGCCGACCCGCACGATCTCGCCGTTGGGGACGAACCACACGGTGCCGTTGACGTCGCGCAGTCGCGTCATCCGCAGGGTCACCGCCTCGACCGAACCGATGGCCTCGCCGAGGTCGACCACGTCGCCGACGCCGTACTGGTCCTCCAGGAAGATGAAGATGCCGGACAGGAAGTCCTTCACCAGTGACTGCGCGCCGAAGCCGAGCGCGATGCCGATGATGCCGGCGCTGGCGATGATCGGGGCGATGTTGACCCCGACCTCGCTGAGGATCATGGTCGTCACGACCGCGATCACGACCACCGTGATGATGCTCTGGAAGACGCCGGCCATGGTCTCCGCCCGTTGGGCCCGGCGGGCGAGAGCCAGTGCGTCGAGCCGTTCGGACAGGACGCCCTTCTCGGCGCGGCGGGCGATCCGGGCGACCACGCGGTGCAGCACCCAGCGCACGACCACGCCGAACAGGACGAGCCCGAGGATGGCCAGGGGCTTGCCGATGAGCACGTCGGCCCAGTCGGCGAAACGGGCGTCGCCGGTCCAGTCGAAGACCAGGTCGCAGACCTGCTCGCCGTCGGCGCAGGGGTTGGCGGCCAGTCCGATCAGATCGGGGAGAGAAGGCATCCCCCGAGTGTGGCAAAGACCGGCAGCGGTATCGAACCGGCGCCCCTGTCGGGCCCGGGACCGGAGCCGATATCCTCAGCACCGTGACCAGCACAGTACGACGCCTCCTCGCCGCTGCCGCTCTCGCGGGGTTCGCCGTGGCCACCGTCCTCGCCACCGCCGCTCCCGCGTCAGCCGACACCCCTGAAGGCTGGCCGAAGGAGGAGCCCGTCGACATCCTCGACGCCGTGCTGCTCCTCGGCGGCGTCCCGGTGCTCGTCTTCCTCGTGATCGTGGCGATGGTCCTCGGACCGGCGCTCGCGCGCGGCGAGTCGATCAAGCCCGGCGAGCAGCAGCTCGAGTCCCAGTGGCTCGGCGGCCCGCGGAAGTCGGCCGGCGAGCTCGCCGCACCCGACACCGAGGGCTCCAAGGCCGGCGGCGCCGGCGGTACCTGGTAGCCCGCGATGCCAACCGCGGCACTCTCCAGCGCTGAGCAGGCCGCGCTCGACGCGACGATCCGGGCGGCCGAGCAGGCGTGCCGGGCCGAGATCTCGGTCTTCGTCGGCCCGATCGAGGGTCACGACCCGCACTCGTTCGCGACCAGCCTGCACAACACGCTGGTGCTGCCCTCTCGGAGCATCCTGGTGATGGTCGACCCCACCCTGCGGGCGGTCGAGGTGGTCACCGGCGGGGAGGTCCGCCGTGCCCTGACCGACGCCGAGGCCGCGCTCGCGGTCGAGGAGATGACGCGGTCCTTCGCCGAGGGCGACCTGTCCGGCGGGCTGATCCGCGGCATCCGGCTGCTGGCCGAGCACGCGCGCGCCTGACCTCCGCCGAGTCGGCTCTTGTTGACAAGAGCCGACTCGGGGGGTTTTTCGCGTTAGTTCGAGCCGGGTCGACGGGTTCTGAGCGCGAGCTTGCGCCGGGTCGGGGTTAGGAGGCGTCCTTGGCCTGGGCGGCGAGGGCGCGGGCCATGTCGGCCCGGCCTTCCTTCACGAACCGCAGCGCGCCCGGGTTGACCCCGTCGGCCTCGGTCGCCAGCCACGCGTCGACCTTGGCCAGCGCCTCGTCGGAGGCCAGCACCCGCGGGAAGATGTACTCCAGCGAGACGGCGGCGCGGTGGGCGCCGAGCCGGTCCCAGGCGAGCGGGGCGTCGGCGAGGTAGCGGTCGACGTACGGCGCGAGCACGTCCTGCTGGCCGTCGCGCATGAACGACACGACGACCTGCTTCGCCGTCTCGTTGGGCACGGAGCCGTCGACCATCGCCTGGTGCCAGCCGCGCTCCTTGGCCTCGGCCGTGGGCATCGCGGCGCGCGCGGCGGCGGCGTGCTCCCTGCCGGAGATGGTGTTGTCGTCGGCCAGCTCGGCGTCGATCCGGGCGTCGTCGGCCCGGCCGACCCGGGCGAGGTTGTTGAGCAACGTCCACCGCAGGTCCTGGTCGACGGTCAGCCCCTCGAAGGTCAGGGTGCCGTCGAGCATCGCCTCCAGGTCGGCGATCGCCGCGTCGCTGTGCGCGGCGCCGGCGTAGGAGCGGGCGAAGGTCAGCTGGTGGTCGGTGCCCGGCTCGGCCGCCTCGAGCAGGTCGCGGAGGCCGCGCTCCCAGCGGGCGCGCAGGGCGGTCTTGTTGGCAGGCGCGGCGTACTGCGTGACGGCCTGGGCGGCGTACGCCGGGAACGCGGTGAGGCCCCACGAGTCGGTCTCGGCGCCGATGTTGTGGAGGACCAGCTCGACGAAGTCGGTCGCGGCCAGCTCGGCGTCGCGGGTCATGTCCCAGGCGGCGCTCCAGATCAGCGCCCGGGTGAGGGAGTCGTCGCAGGCGCCGAGGCTGGCGACCGCGGTCGCCAGGGAGCGCTCGTCGAGCCGGACCTTCGCGAAGGTCAGGTCGCCGTCGTTGAGGAGCAGCAGGTCGGGCTGGGTGGTGCCGACCAGCTCAGGGATCTCNTCGGGCTGGGTGGTGCCGACCAGCTCAGGGATCTCGGTGAGCTCGCCCACGACGTCGACCTCGACGTACTCGCTGCGCACGAGCCGGCCGCCGCCCCCGTTGTCGGACTCCGTGTGGTTGTAGACGCCGATGCCGATCCGGTGCCGGCGCAGGGTGGGGTGCTCGGCGATCGCGCTCTGCTGGACCGCGAAGGAGGAGTAGGTGCCGTCGTCGGCCAGCTCGAAGACCGGCGTGATCGTGTTGACGCCCGCGGTCTGCAGCCACTCCTGGGCCCAGCCGGTGAGCTCGCGGCCCGACGCCTTCTCGAGCGCGGTCAGCAGGTCGATGAACTCGGTGTTGTCGTAGGCGTGGTCACGGAAGTACTCCCGCAGGCCGTCGAGGAAGGGCTCGAGCCCGACCCAGGCGACCAGCTGCTTGAGCACCGCGGCGCCCTTGGCGTAGGTGATCATGTCGAAGTTCACCTCGACCGCGTGCAGGTCGACCATGTCGGTCGCGATCGGGTGCGTGCTCGGGAGCTGGTCGGCGCGGTAGCCGCGCTGCTTGCGCATGTTGGCGAAGCCGGTCCAGGCATCGGTGTACGACGTCGCCAGCGTCTCGGCGTGGTAGCACGCCCACTCGGCGAACGACTCGTTCAGCCAGAGGTCGTCCCACCAGCGCATCGTCACCAGGTTGCCGAACCACATGTGCGCCATCTCGTGGAGGATCACCGAGGCGCGGAACTCGTAGAACGAGCGCGGCTGGCGCGAGCGCGGGATGTACTCGTCGCGCAGCGTCACGCAGCCGGCGTTCTCCATCGCGCCCATGTTGTACTCCGGCACGTAGAGCTGGTCGTACTTCTCGAACGGGTAGGGGAAGCCGAAGGCCTCCTCGAAGAACTCGAAACCCTGCCGGGTGAGGAGCACCAGCTCCTCGCGGTCGCGGTCGAGCTCCGCCTTGAGCGACTGGCGGGAGTAGTGGCCCATCGGGATGACGCCGTGCCGGCCCTCGTAGACGTCGTGCACCTCGTAGTAGTCGCCGGCGACGACCGCGGTGATGTAGGTGGACATCTTCTTGGTGGTCGGGAAGCTCCACAACGCGTTGCCGTCGACCGCGGCGACCGGGTCGGGCGTCGGCGCGTTGGAGACGACCTTCCAGTGCGCCGGGGCGGTGACGTTGAAGTTGAAGACCGACTTCAGGTCGGGCTGCTCGAAGCAGGCGAAGACCCGTCGCGCGTCCGGGACCTCGAACTGCGAGTAGAGGTAGACCCGGCCGTCGGCGGGGTCGACGAAGTGGTGGAGGCCCTCACCGGTGTGCGAGTAGGTGCAGTCGGCGCTGACCACCAGCGTGTTGTCGGCCTGCAGGCCGGTCAGCGGGATCCGGCTGTCGACGTACGACGCGGGGTCGATCCGGCTGCCGTTCAGGATGATGTCGCGGACGGTCGCGTCGACCAGGTCGACCCAGGTCTCCGCCCCGGGCTCGCGACAGGTGAACGCGATCGTCGAGGTCGAACCGAAGGTCGTGACGCCGTCCTCCTCAGCCTTGGTGAGGTCGAGGTCGACGGTGTACGAGGTGACGTCGATCAGCGCGGCTCGGGCGGTGGCCTCTTCGCGCGTGAGGTTGGTTCCGGGCATGCCCGACATCCTCCCACCGGTCCTCAGATTGTCAGACATCGGGAAGCGACCTGGGTCACACTGGAGACCGGTTCGGCGCCCGTGCGGTGCGAACCACAACGGTGTAACTTAGGAAAGTCAAGCGCGACACGCCCGTGACGGGTGGGTTTTTTGTTCATTTTGTTGCGTTCTGGGGTGAAAGTGACCCAGAGTGTCCCTCATGCGCCTTGGACGATTGCTCTGGCGCGGGGGGACCGCGCTGCTCACGAGCACGCTCCTGGCGACCGTCGCGGTCGTCGTCGGGGTGCAGCAGCAGGCGGTCTCACCGGCCCCGTCCGAGAGTCCGGACACCACGCCGGCCTCCGGGTCGACGTACCTCTGCACCGGCTACGCCGGGTGCCGCAACGCGGGCTACTCCGACGCGGGTTACGGCGCGGTCAACAACCGCATGTACTGGCGGATGTACGCCGGTCACAACTGCACCAACTACGCCGCCTACCGGATGATCCGGGCCGGTATGTCGACCGAGCGGCCGTGGGACGGGTCCGGCATGGCCTACAACTGGGGTCACGCCCGGTCCGACATCACGAACGGCCGGCCGAGCGTCGGAGCCATCGCGTGGTGGGACCGCTACGACAGCGGCGTGGGGTCCAGCGGCCACGTGGCCTACGTCGAGCAGGTCGTCTCCGACGACGAGATCGTGATCAGCGAGGACTCCTGGAGCGGTGACTTCCACTGGCGCCGGATCACCCGCGACAGCGGCCGCTGGCCGACCGGGTTCATCCACTTCGTCGACAAGGCCGTGCAGAACACCACTGCTCCGGTGGTCAACGGCACCCCGCAGGTCGGCGTCGAGCTGACCGCGACCCGCGGCACCTGGTCGCCGAACCGCGACCTCGCCATCTCCTGGCAGTGGAGCGCCGACGGCGCCGAGATCGCCGGGGCCACGGACCAGACCTTCACGCCCACTGCGGCGGAGAAGGGCAAGGCGATCACGGTCGCGGTCACCGCGCGGCGGGCGGGCTACACCCCGAGCACGATCAGCACGGTTCCGACCGCCCCGGTCGAGCGCGGCGAGTTCACCGTCGTCGCGCCTCCGGTGATCACCGGCGACCCGATGGTCGACGACGCGCTCACCGCCACTCCCGCGACGTGGACCCCGGCCTCGGTGGACACGCTCTACCGCTGGAAGGCGGACGGCGTGCTGATCGACGGCGCCGACGGGCCGACGCTGACCCTGACCCGCGCCCTGCTGGGCAAGGACATCGTGGTGGCGACCCACGCGCGGGCCCCCGGCTACCGGAACTCCCCGGTGCGGTCGGACCCCGTCGGGCCGGTGGTGATCGGCCAGCTCGCCCAGACCACCCCGTCCACGATGACCGGGAGAACCCGCCTCGGCCAGGTGCTGACGGCGGTGCCGGGTGAGGTCCGGCCCATCGACGCGGCAGTGGCCTACCAGTGGCTGCGCGACGGCGTGGTCGTCGACGGCGCGACCGCGGCGACGTACACCTTGGGCACGCCGGACCTCGGCGCCACCCTGTCCGTCCAGGTCACCCGCTCGCGGCGCAACTTCGCCGACCTGGTCGAGACCGTCGCCGCCCCGCGCATCGTGACCGCCAAGCCGACGATGACGCTGACGGCCGACGGCCGCTCGCGCAAGGCCGTGGTCCGGGTGCGGCTCGCGGTCCCGGACGTGACGGTGCCGGGCGAGGTCACGGTCAAGGTCGGCTCCCAGGTGGTCACGGCGACGCTCGTGGACGGCCGCGCGAAGCTGGTCCTCACCGACATCGCGCCGGGTGACCGCCAGGTTCGTGCCTGGTACGCCGGCAGCGGCGCGATCCGGAAGGCGAAGGCGGTCTCGACCGTCCGCATCCTGCGCTGAATGCCGTCCCGGTCGCGTGGGCCGGGAATGCGGACCAGGGTCCGGTTTGTTCCACCGGCATGACCGTCTCGGAGAGCGTCCGCGATCGCGCGGACTTCTGGTTCGACCCCCTGTGCCCCTTCGCCTGGATCACGTCCCGCTGGATGCTGGAGGTGCAGCAGGTGCGCGACGTCGACGTCACCTGGCACGTGATGAGCCTGGCGTACCTCAACCAGGACAAGGACATCCCTGAGGAGTACCGGACGCTCCTGGCGCCCGGCTGGGGCCCCGTGCGCGTGCTGGTCGCGGCCGAGCAGCGGCACGGCGCGGACGCGCTGCTGCCCCTCTACACCGCGCTCGGGTCGCGGATCCACCTCGAGGGCCGCCGGCTCCACGAGGAGCCCGACCAGGGGCGGACCCTGGTCGCGGAGGCACTGGCGGAGGCCGGGCTCGACGCCGACCTCATCGACGCGATCGACGACCCGTCGTACGACCACGCCGTGGCCAAGTCGCACCACGAGGGCATGGACCAGGTCGGCGACGAGGTCGGCACGCCCACCATCTCCGTCAACGGTGCGGCCTTCTTCGGCCCGGTCCTCTCGCGGATCCCGCGCGGCGACGACGCCGGCCGGATGTGGGACGGGGCCGTGGCGCTGGCGTCGTTCCCGTACTTCTACGAGCTCAAGCGCAGCCGCACGGGCGACCTGGACTTCACCTGATTCGGGAGTAACGTCGGCGACATGACGACGTCGACGACGACCGATGCTGTCCGCGTTCTGGTGCACGCGCTCGACCAGGCCGGCGACGTGCTCGACCACGTCCACGCCGACCGGCTCGGCGACCCGACGCCGTGCGCTGAGTGGGACGTCAGCGCGCTGGCCGACCACCTGGTCCAGACGCCGGCGAACTTCCTGACGATGATGCGGGGCGAGCAGCCCGACTGGTCGGCTCCGCCCCCGCACCTGACCGAGTCGTGGGCCGGCTCCTACCGGGTGCACGCCGACGACCTCCTCCACGCCTGGCACACGCTCGACGGAGACCCGCCGGTTCCTGCGGAGTGGCAGGTGGCCGAGCTGGCCGTGCACACGTGGGACCTGGCGGTGGCGGTCGGCTTCCCGCTCGATCGGCTCGACGCCGAGGTGGCCCAGGTCGGTCTGGAGTTCATGCGAGCCAACATGAGCGCCGACAAGCGCGGTGACGCCTTCGGCCCGGAGGTCGAGCCGCCTGCTGACGCGGGCCCCTACGACGCCCTCGCGGCCTTCGCCGGACGCACCGTCTGATCCTCGCTGACACGCGCACGGATCGGCGGGTGCGCGGCTTCTGACCGGACATGTCGCATGCTCGATGTCCATGGTTTTCTCGGACTTGCCACTCGGACGACGTGAGCTGACCCGGCTCGCGACGGCAGCGGTCGCTGCCGTCGGAACCGCCG
>NZ_JACEHF010000162.1 GCF_014180685.1 Nocardioides pelophilus
GAGGTCCGGCCGCAGGTGCTGGTGACCTACGACGAGTTCGGCGGCTACGGGCACCCCGACCACATCCAGGCGCACCGGGTCGCGATGTACGCCGCGCAGCTGGCCGCGGTGCCGTCGTACCGCCGCGACCTGGGGGAGGCCTGGGACATCGCCAAGATCTACTGGGGAGCGATGTCCGCGAGCCGGATCAGCGAGGGGCTGAAGCGACTGCGGGACGCGGGCGACACGACGACGTTCGAGGGGATGGATCCGGACAACTTGCCGCCGTTCTTCCTTCCCGACGAGGACATCACCGCCGAGGTCGACGCGGGCGACTACACCCAGCACAAGATGGCCGCGCTCAAGGCGCACGCCACCCAGATCACGACCGATGGACCGTTCTTCGCGCTGTCCAACAACGAGGGCAGCTGGATCTGGGGCCGGGAGCTGTACCGGCTGGTGAAGGGCACCCCCGGACCGGTCGGTGAGAACGGCTGGGAGACCGACCTGTTCGCCGGCATCCCGGCCGGGTGATCGACTCGCTCCCCGCGCGGGTGGCGGTCGCCGTACTCGCCCTCCTCGCCGGTGCCGCCGTGGGCTGCTCGGCCGTCGTGCTGCACCGCTACTGGTGGGGCCTGCTGCTCGGGATCCTCGCGACCGCGGCGCTCCTCGCCGCCGTCCCCGGCGGCTGGTGGCGCCGGCTGCCCCTCGCTCTCGGCTGGGTCGTCGTCGTGCTGCTGCTGGCGGGCGAGCGCCCGGAAGGGGACGTGCTGGTGGGCCGGACGGCGAGCGGCTACCTGCTGCTCGGCGCGGGCGTCGGCGTGCTGCTCGCGGCGGTGGTCGGGCTGCGTCACCACCCCGAGCCCGAAGCCGGGATTAACGTCCGCGACGCCTCGTCTTCTTAGGATGCTCCGCGTGACGTTGTTGGAGCAGGGCAAGAGCTCGCCCGGTAAGCGCGAACGGCTGGGCGGCAAGATCGTCGTGCTGGTGCTGGTGCTGTTGTTCGCACTGGTCGCCGGCGGGTACGCCGCTGCCCACGCGGTCGCGGGGGACAAGGTGCCGCTCGGCACCAAGGCGTCGGGTGTCGACATCGGCGGGCTGTCGCGCGCGGATGCGATCGCCGAGCTCGAGGAGACCTTCGGCGCCCGGGCTGCGGAGCCGATCGAGGTAGAGGTCGCCGGCGGCCGCTCCGACGACGTCCGGCCCGAGGAGATCGGGCTCGCGATCGACTACGCGGCGACCGTCGACGCGGCCGGAGCCGGCGACAGCTGGAGCCCCGGCCGACAGTGGGACTACTTCACCGGCGGTGACGACGTCGAGGCCGTCGTCGACGTCGACGAGACGCTGCTCTCCGCCCGGCTCGCCGAGCTCTCCGAGGGGCTCGGGGTGCCGCCGCAGGACGGTGCGATCGAGTTCAAGGGCGGTCGTGTCTCCGTCGTCGACCCGGTGCCGGGCGAGGCGGTCGACCCCGACGCCGCCCGCGAGACCATCACCGCCGCGTTCCTGGGGCAGGAGGACTCGGCCGAGCTGACCGTCACCGACGCGGAGCCCGACATCGACGACAGCGACGTCCAGGAGGCGCTGGACGGCTTCGCCAACCCGGCGATGTCGGCGCCGGTGACGCTGCAGTTCGGCAAGTCCGACGTCCGGCTCCAGCCCGGGCAGTACGCCAAGGCGCTGTCGATGGTGCCGCAGGACGGCGAGCTGGTGCCGAGGATCGACGAGCGCGTGGTCACCCGCCTGGTGAAGGACGCGACCACCGACGGCGAGCCGGTCGACGCGCGGATCGAGCTGGTCGACGGCAAGCCCAAGGTGATCCCGGCGAAGCCCGGCGTGGAGTTCGTCCCCGACGACGTCGTGGCCGTCTTCACCGAGCTGCTCGCGGCTCCCGAGGGTGAGCGGACCGGCGAGGTCGCGGCCACGGTGCGCGAGGCGGACTTCACCACGGCGGAGGCGAAGGCGCTCGGGATCAAGCGCAAGGTCTCCGAGTTCGTGACCTACTTCCCGCACGCCGACTACCGCAACGTCAACATCGGACGGGCGGCCGAGCTGGTCGACGGCACCGTGCTGCTGCCGGGCGAGACCTTCTCCCTCAACGAGACGGTGGGGGAGCGGACCGCCGAGAACGGTTTCACCATCGGCTACACGATCCAGAACGGCATCCTGGTCCTCGACTACGGCGGTGGCGTCTCCCAGATGGCGACCACGGTGTTCAACGCGATGTTCTTCGCCGGTCTCGAGGATGTCGAGCACAAGCCGCACTCGTTCTACATCGACCGCTACCCCGAGGGCCGGGAGGCCACCGTCGCCTGGCCGTCGGTCGACCTCGCCTTCCGCAACGACACGGAGCACGGCGTACTCATCCACGCGACGGTCACGCCGAGCACCTACTCGACGCAGGGCGTCGTCACCGTGCAGATGTTCTCCACGAAGGTGTGGGACATCGAGTCCGAGACCGGTGAGCGCTACAACTACCGTGCCCCCGCGACCCGGACCCTCACCACGCCCGACTGCGAGCCGTTCACCGGCTACTCCGGGTTCGACGTCGACGTGACCCGGATCTTCCGGGAGCACGGCGAGTCCGAGATCCACCACACCGAGGAGTTCCACACCTCCTACACCGCGGCCGACACCGTCGTCTGCCGGGCGCCCGCGCCGCAGAAGCCCGACGACGACTGATCCGAGGAACCGCTCAGGCGGCCGGCCCGCCGGACGATGCTGAGCTAAACCGGGACCGCGCAGGAAGCCCGGGCGTAGGATCACGTCGGAGAACCAATGGAGGGCTGCGATGTTGCTTCGTGCTGCGGTCGTGCCTCCCGCGGAGGCGGTCGAAGAACTGTGGTCGGCGACGCGGGCGTTACGACAGGTACCGGGCGTGACCGCGGTGCCCCGGGACCACCTGGAGATCCCGATCACGGCCTTCGGCAACCTGCTGCCGCCCGACTGTGCCCGGCTGGCCGACAAGATGCGGTCGGCGTTCGAGGGCGCCGTCGCGCCGATCGTCTGGTTCCACGGCCTGCGGCTCGAGGAGGGGGCGACGATCGCGCTCGGCCTCGCCGGTGACGTCGAGCCCATCGCCGACCTCGCCCGCTTCGTCCCCGAGGCGGCCGAGTCCATGCGGCTCTACGTCGACCGGCGTCGCTTCCGCCCCATGATCCAGTTCGCCACCGCGGCCCCCGACACCTCGCCGACGCTGCTCGGGCCGGCGCTTGCATCGCTCCTCGACTGGACCGGCAGCCCCTGGGGCCTGCCCGGGCTGTCCCTCATCCGGACCCGGTGGCAGAGCGGCGAGAGCCGGGCCGAGGAGTACGACCGGATCGTGATGGCCTGACCGTTCGACGGTGAGGGCTGGAGTGAACGCCGGGGAGATCACGCTCAGTGGCAGGATCAGCGGTACGTCATACGCAACGGCTGTGATCGCGGCTGGGACGTATGACGTTGCGCGGGAGGTCATACGGCGGCGCGGCGATAGGTCCACGGACGTATGACGTTGCGCGGCAGGTCATACGGCCGCGCGGCGATAGGTCCACGGACGTATGACGTCCGCCCGCCCGTGCGCGCGGCTCGGCAGCGGTCGGCGCCTCAGGCGGAGGCGAGGGCGTAGACCGCGACGCCGAAGAAGGCGCCACCCGCGCCGAGCACGGTGTAGAGGACCCACCACCAGATGCTGCCGTCCAACGAGCCGGAGCTCCAGGCGCTGGCCGCCTGCCGTTCCTTGCGCGCCTTCTCCGTCTCCTCGGGGGCCCTCTTGAGGATGGTGTTCTTCAGGGCGACGAACATGGCCCACCACGCGGGGAGCGCCATGCCCCAGAACATGACCCCGCAGACGATGAACGAGACGCTGCCGTCCGCGAAGCCGAACTCGAAGAAGTTCCACCCGAGCGCGGTGAAGAGCAGCGCCCACATGGGCAGCAGCATCGCGGGTGCGCCGATGGTCATGCCGAAGCCGGACCCGGAGAACATCGCGATCAGCATCAGGGGGATCGCCACCGCGATCAGCCAGGAGCCCTCGGGGCACGGGGTGGCGATCTCGTAGGCGCCGCCGCTGGCGCAGGAGCCTCCCACGCCGGCGACCGCGCGCATCGACAGGAAGGCCCAGGCCAGGCACATCCCGATCACGAACACGCAGAGGAAGGTCACCACGATGGCGCGGTACGGGATGCGCGCTGTCTGCGACACGGACTCGGACTCAGCTGTCACGGAGGTCACCGTAGAACGCGGCCCGCTGGAACGCCTGCACATCCGGTAGAGTGAGAACACGTTCTAGTTTTCTCGAGGTGGATGGATGACGACCTCTACGCCGGCAGTCGCCGGGTGGTTCACGACGGGCGACGACCCGCGGCTCGTGGCGTCGCGGTGCACGTCCTGCGGCACCCTCGCCTTCCCGCCGCCCCCGCCGGAGGCCGCGAGCTTCTGCCGCAACCCGGCGTGCGACGGCGACGCTCACGAGCCCGCCGAGCTGTCCCGGGTCGGCCGGGTGTGGTCCTACACGGACGCGCAGTACCAGCCGCCCCCGCCGTACGTCCCGACGACCGACCCGTTCCAGCCGTTCGCGCTGGCCGCGGTCGAGCTGCCCGAGGGACTGGTCGTGCTCGGCCAGGTGGCCGACGGGTACGGCGTGGCCGACCTGGCGGTCGGCGCCGAGGTCGAGCTGGTCGTGGAGACGCTCTACACCGACGACGACGGCGAGCGCACGATCTGGCGCTGGAAGCCTGTGGTGGAGCTGGGCGAGGAGGCCGACCAGTGAGCAAGCAGGTGGCCGTCGCAGGCGTCGGCATGCACCCCTGGGGCAAGTGGGGCCGTCCGTTCGTCGAGTACGGCGTGCACGCCGCGCGTGCCGCCCTCGCCGACTCCGGCATCGCGTGGAGCGACGTCGACTTCGTGGTGGGCGGCGAGACGGTGCGCAACGGCTACGCCGGCTATGTCGCCGGCTCGACCTTCGCATCGGCCCTGGGCTGGAACGGCGCCCGGATCGCCACGTCGTACGCCGCCTGCGCGACCGGCGCCCAGGCCCTCGACACCGCGCGGGCGCGGATCCTCGCCGGGATGAGCGAGGTCGCCCTCGTGGTCGGCGCCGACACCACGCCGAAGGGCTTCCTCGCCCCGAACGCGGGCGAGCGGTGGACCGACCCGGACTGGCTCCGGTTCCGGCTGCTCGGCATGACGAACCCGGCGTACTTCGCGCTCTACGCACGGCGCCGGATGGACCTCTACGGCGCGACCAGCGAGGACTTCGCCCAGGTCAAGGTCAAGAACGCCCGGCACGGGTTGGAGAACCCGTACGCCCGCTACCGCAAGGAGGTCGCGGTGGCCGACGTGCTCGGCTCGGCGATCGTCTCCGACCCGCTGCACCTGCTCGACATCTGCGCGACGTCCGACGGGGCCGCGGCAGTCGTGCTCACCAGCCTCGACTACGCACGCCGTCACGGCCTCGCCGACCCGGTGCGGGTCGAGGCGATCTCGACCGTGACGCCGACCTTCCCCAACGCGGTGATCGACATGCCGCTGCTGGCGACCGACCATGCCGCCGATGGCGCGCCCGAGCGGACGTTCAAGGAGTCCCTGGCGCTGGCGGCGTACGAAGAGGCCGGCATCGGACCCGACGACGTCGACGTCGCCGAGGTCTACGACCTCTCGACCGCCCTCGAGCTCGACTGGATCGAGGACCTCGGCCTCTGCAAGCGGGGCGAGGCGGAGGTGCTGCTCCGCGCCGGCGACACCACGATCGGCGGCCGGATCCCGGTCAACCCGTCCGGCGGCCTCGCCTGCTTCGGTGAGGCCGTGCCGGCGCAGGCGCTCGCCCAGGTCTGTGAGCTCACCTGGCAGCTCCGCGGCCAGGCGACGGGACGTCAGGTCGACGGTGCCCGGGGGAGGGACGGCCATCCACGGGTCGGGATCACCGCCAACCAGGGCCTGTTCGGCCACGGCTCGTCGGTGCTGCTCGCGCGTTAGCGCTCGGGCGGGACGACCCGCCACACGACGTACTCACCGGGCAGGCCCTTGAGCTCGAGCGGGTCGGTGGGGTCGACCAGCTGCACCTGGGCGTCGTCGTCGAGCGCCTCGCGGACGGCGTCGCTGCACAGCACCTCGCCGCCGGACGCGAGGTCGGCGACCCGGGCGGCCAGGGCGACGTTCTCGCCGAAGTAGTCGCCGTCCTTGGCCACCACCTGGCCGGTGTGGATGCCGATCCGCACCCGGACCTTGCCGTGCCGGCGGAGCACCTCGGAAGGACGCCGCAGGTCGCTCTGGATCGCGACCGCGGCCCGGCAGGCCGCCTCGGGATCCCGGAACACGATCATGAAGCCGTCGCCCGCCGTCTTCACGACCTGGCCGCGGTACTGCGCGATGCGGGCGCGGAGCAGCTGGTCGTGCGCTGCCAGCACCCGGACCCACGTCTTGTCACCCATCCGGGCGTTGAGCTGGGTGGAGTTCTCGATGTCGGAGAAGCAGAGGGTGACCGTGCCGTCGGGGGCGGCCATGTGCACGATCTCGGCCTGCTCCTCGCTCGCCCAGGCGGTCATCTCCTCGATCGTGCTCTGGATGACGCCGGTGATGCCCTGCTCGCGCACTTTGCTGGCGGTCCGGATCATCCGGCTGATCGCCCGCTCGGTGGGGTTCTGGGCCGGCGGTGGGCGGAGCGCAGCCGCCAGGTCGGACTCGAGCTCCTCGACGTGGGCCGCGTGGGCGGCGAGGTCGACCTGCTGACGGCGTACGACGACGACCAGGGCGATCACGACGCACGCCAAGATGGCGCACAGGATCCCCAGCACGACCGTCACGGCGTCACTTTAGGGCCAGCCACCGCCGGGCGAGGGAGATCGAGAAGTGACGGCGGCCACGCTGGCCCGCCGCGGGTGTTGCCCGGCTGAGTAGCGTTGCTTCGTGGCCAACGAACTTGGTGCCCCGGCGATCGCCAACCTCGGCGACCTGCGCGCGTCCGGGCACGTCCAGAAGACACTTCGCGAAGAGATCCGCGACAACCTGCTGACGAAGCTCGCCGCGGGCGAGGACCCGTGGCCGGGCCTGCACGGCTTCGAGTCCACGGTGATCCCGCAGCTGGAGCGGGCCCTGCTCGCCGGCCACGACGTGGTGCTGCTCGGTGAGCGTGGCCAGGGCAAGACGCGGCTGTTGCGGACGATCATCGGCCTGCTCGACGAGTGGACGCCGGTCATCTCGGGCTCCGAGCTGGGGGAGCACCCCTACGAGCCGATCACGGTCGGCTCGCAGTCGGCGCTGGCGGCGTACGGCGACGACCTGCGCATCTCGTGGCGCCACCGCACCGAGCGGTACTCCGAGAAGCTGGCCACCCCGGACACCTCCGTCGCCGACCTGATCGGCGACGTCGACCCGATGAAGGTCGCCGAGGGACGTTCGCTCGGTGACCCCGAGACCATCCACTTCGGACTGATCCCGCGCAGCCACCGCGGCGTCGTGGCCATCAACGAGCTGCCCGACCTGGCCGAGCGGATCCAGGTCGCGATGCTCAACGTGATGGAGGAGCGCGACATCCAGATCCGCGGCTACGTCCTGCGGCTGCCGCTCGACGTACTGGTCGTCGCGTCGGCCAACCCCGAGGACTACACCAACCGCGGTCGGATCATCACCCCGCTCAAGGACCGGTTCGGCGCCGAGATCCGCACCCACTACCCGGCCGAGCTCGCCGCCGAGATGGCCGTGGTCCGGCAGGAGGCCCACCTGGTCGCCGAGGTGCCCGAGCCGCTGCTCGAGGTGCTCGCCCGGTTCACCCGCAACCTGCGCGAGTCGACCGCGGTCGACCAGCGCTCGGGCGTCTCGGCGCGGTTCGCGATCGCCGGCGCCGAGACGATCGCCGCCTCGGCGCTGCGCCGGGCGACCGTGCTGGGCGAGGACACCGCCGTCGCGCGGGTGGTCGACCTCGAGACCGCGGTCGACGTGCTCGGCGGCAAGATCGAGTTCGAGTCCGGGGAGGAGGGCCGCGAGGCCGAGATCCTCACCCACCTGCTCCGCACCGCGACCGCCGAGACCGTGCGCGCGCACTTCCGCGGCCTCGACTTCGCGCTGCTGGTCGAGGCGATCGAGGAGGGCGCGACCGTGACGACGGGCGCCGGGGTCTCCGCGCGCGACGTACTGGCCGGGCTGCCGGTGCTCGGCGAGTCCGAGCTCTACGACGACGTCTGCGAGCGCCTCTTCGGCTCCGGAGGCGGCGACTCCGACGGCCAGCGCGCCTGCGCGATCGAGCTCGCGCTCGAGGGCCTGTTCCTCGCCCGCAAGATCGGCAAGGACACCGATGGCAGCGAGACGATCTATGGCTGACCACCCGACGCCTGATCAGAGCGGGCCATGAGTCGCTACCGGCGCTACGACGGCGGCGACCCGCTCGCGCCCCCGGTCGACATCGCCGAGGCGCTCGACGCCATCGGTGAGGACGTCATGGCCGGCTACAGCCCGGAGCGGGCGCTGCGCGAGTTCCTCCGCCGCGGTGGCGAGGACGGCGACGGGCTCGACGACCTGGCCCGCCGGGTGGCCGAGCGGCGCCGCGAGATGCTCCAGCGCCACGACCTCGACGGCACCCTCCAGGAGGTCCGCGAGCTGCTGGAGCGCGCCGTGCTCGAGGAGCGCAAGCAGCTCGCTCGCGACGCGATGATGGACGACGGCGACCGCGCGTTCCGCGAGATGCGGCTCGACAACCTCCCGACCTCGACCGCTGCCGCGGTCACCGAGCTGTCCGACTACGACTGGCAGTCGTCGGAGGCGCGCGAGGCCTACGAGCAGATCAAGGACCTGCTCGGCCGCGAGCTGCTCGACCAGCGCTTCGCCGGGATGAAGCAGGCGCTCGAGGGCGCCACCGACGAGGACCGGGCCGCGATCCAGGAGATGCTGGCGGACCTCAACGAGCTGCTGGAGAAGCACGCCGCGGGTGAGGACACGCAGCAGGACTTCGACGAGTTCATGACCAAGCACGGCGACTTCTTCCCGGAGAACCCCCAGAACGTCGACGAGCTCATCGACGCCATGGCCCAGCGGTCCGCGGCCGCGCAGCGGATGTTGAACTCGATGAGCGCGGAGCAGCGCGAGGAGCTGATGCGGCTCTCGGCACAGGCGTTCGGCTCGCCGCAGCTGATGCAGCAGCTCGCCCGCCTCGACGGCAACCTGCAGGCGTTGCGCCCGGGCGAGGACTGGGACGGCTCCGAGCGGTTCCAGGGCGACCAGGGAGTCGGCCTCGGCGACGGCACCGGCATGCTCCAGGACCTCGCCGACCTCGACGCCCTCGCCGACCAGCTCTCGCAGGCCGGCAGCCCAGGCGGCGCCCGGCTCGACGGCAGGATGTTTGTCGACCTCGACAAGCTGGCTCGCCAGCTCGGCGACCAGGCCGCCGTCGACGCCCGGCGGCTGCAGGAGCTCGAGCGGGCGCTCCGGAAGTCCGGAGCGATGGAGCGCGGCTTCGACG
>NZ_JACEHF010000163.1 GCF_014180685.1 Nocardioides pelophilus
CCGCCAGCACGTGGGGGCGAGGGCGGCCAGCCGGTCGGCGGCCTCGGACGCGCGTCCGTCGCCGAGCAGGCAGAGGGCCTCCGCGAGCGGCGCCACCACCTCTCGCTGCGGCGCGTGGGGATGGGTCGCGCTCCGCGCGGCCAGCCGGCGGAGCCCGTCGCGGTCACCCAGGGCGAGCAGGGTCACCGCCGCGTGCAGGGCGAGGAACGGGGTGGCGGGAGCCTCCAGCACGCCGCGACCGGTCACCCGGGCGACCTCCTCCAGCCCGGGCACCTCCGCCGCGTCCGGGGTCAGTGCCCACCGGTAGAGCAGGGAGCCGGTGTCGACGAGCGCCCGGCAGCCCACCGCGTGCCGCGGCTGCAGCTGGGTCTGGTACCTCCGGCGGACGGCCTCGAGGTCGCCGAGCGACAGCTCGTGGAGCGCCGCGTGCCAAGAGAAGTGGGTCAGGCTCTCGGTCCCCGCGCCGTCGCCGGTCACCCAGGCGTCCATCCACGCCAGCCCGGCCGCGTGGTCGCCGGTCTCGTAGTGGGCGTGCGCCCGGGCGTGGGCGGCGTGGCCGGCCGTCGGGTCGGCGGCGAGCGCTCGGCACGACAGCGCCATCGCGTCGTCGTACCTGCGCTGCTCCTGGCGGACGAACGCGAGCAGACCCAGGAACCACGGATCCTCGCCGTACGACGACGCCGAGCCTTCGACGATCGCCCAGGCCTCGGCCGGCACCTCGGTCACCCCGGCGAAGGCGATGGTCGGCATCGCGACCGACAGCAGCACCGCGTCACGCGGGTACGCGACGAGGTGCGCGAGGAGCGGACCGTGGTCGCCCTGGAGGTGCCGGTCCACGGCGTGCACGTGGCTGCGCTCCCGGTCGCTCGCGCGGGGCGCCAGCCGGCGTGCGTCGTCGAGCCGGGCCGTGATGTCGACGTCGACGCACATCTCGTGGCCGAGCAGCGCCAGGTCGGCGTGGGCGAGCGCGAAGGTCGGGTCGTGGGCGAGCGCCGACGCGATCCGGACGTGGGCGTCGCGGCGCAGCCGCAGCAGGTCGCGGACGCCGGCGACGTACGCCGCTGCGGCCGGCTCGCTGGTCGTCAGCGGATAGCCGTAGTCGTCCCGACACCCCATGGCGTCAGTGTCTCCCGGAACGTGGTCGGTGTCAGTCCGTAGGGTGGTGGCGTGTCGCAGAGCTACCGCCCGAAGCCGGGCGAGATCCCCACCGAGCCCGGGGTCTACCGCTTCCGCGACAAGCAGCGGCGGGTGATCTACGTCGGCAAGGCGAAGAACCTGCGGGCCCGGCTGTCGTCGTACTTCCAGGACATCGGCAACCTCCACCAGCGCACGGCCACGATGGTCACGACGGCCGCCTCCGTCGAGTGGACGGTGGTCGAGACCGAGGTCGAGGCACTGCAGCTGGAGTACTCCTGGATCAAGGAGTTCGACCCGCGGTTCAACGTGAAGTACCGCGACGACAAGTCCTACCCGTGGCTCGCCGTGACCGTCGGCGAGGAGTTCCCGCGGGTGATGGTGGGTCGCGGAGCCAAGCGCAAGGGCACCCGCTACTTCGGCCCCTACAGTCACGCCTGGGCGATCCGCGAGACGGTCGACATCCTGCTGCGGGTCTTCCCGATGCGGTCGTGCAGCAACGGCGTCTTCAAACGGTCGCAGCAGATCGGGCGACCGTGCCTGTTGGGCTACATCGACAAGTGCGCGGCCCCGTGCGTCGGCACCGTCACCGCCGACGAGCACCGGGCGATCGTCGACGACTTCTGCGAGTTCATGGCCGGACGCACCAAGCCGTTCATCAAGCGCATCGAGCAGCAGATGTACGCCGCCAGCGAGGCGCTCGACTTCGAGCGGGCGGCGCGGCTCCGCGACGACCTGGGCGCGATGCAGAAGGCCCTGGAGAAGCAGGCGGTGGTGCTCGGCGACGGCGCCGACGCCGACGTGATCGCGCTCGCGGAGGACCCGCTCGAGGTCGCCGTGCAGGTCTTCTACGTGCGGGGCGGGCGGATCCGCGGTCAGCGCGGCTGGGTGGCCGACCGCACCGACGACGGGGCGACCCCGGAGCTGGTCGAGACCTTCCTGCTCCAGCTGTATGCCGGCGGCAGTGCTGACGACGGGGGAGAGTCGCTGCCGAAGGAGATCCTGGTGCCCGAGCTGCCGCCCGACACCGAGACCTTCGAGCAGCTGTTCAGCGACCTCCGCGGGTCGAAGGTGACGATCCGGGTGCCGCAGCGCGGTGACAAGAAGGCGCTGCAGGAGAACGTCGCGCGCAACGCGAAGGAGTCGCTGGCGCTGCACAAGACGAAGCGGGCCAGCGACCTCACCACCCGCAACCAGGCGATCGCCGAGATCGCCGACGCCCTCGGTCTCGACGAGGCACCGCTGCGGATCGAGTGCTACGACGTGTCCCACATCCAGGGCACCGAGATCGTCGCGTCGATGGTGGTGTTCGAGGACGGCCTGGCGCGCAAGAGCGAGTACCGCCGGTTCGTGATCCGCGACCAGGAGGGGTCCGACGACGTCGCCGCGATGCACGAGGTGATCACGCGCCGGTTCCGCCGACTCCTCGACGAGGGTTTCGAGACGCCCTCGCTCGTTCCTCACGAGGGCTCCTCGACCACCACCCCCGCCGCCGGTGCCGACCCTGGCACGCCGATGCTGGTCGACCCCGACACGGGGCGCCCGCGCAAGTTCGCCTACGCGCCCGGTCTGGTCGTCGTCGACGGCGGTGCGCCGCAGGTGGCCGCCGCGCAGCGCGCCCTCGACGAGCTCGGCATCGACGACATCCCGGTCTGCGGGCTCGCCAAGCGGCTCGAGGAGGTCTGGCTCCCCGGTCAGCCGGACCCGGTCATCCTCCGGCGTACGTCGGAGGGGCTCTACCTGCTGCAACGGATCCGCGACGAGGCGCACCGGTTCGCGATCGCCCACCACCGGGGGCGGCGCTCGAAGTCGATGGTCGAGAGCGTCCTCGACGACGTACCGGGCCTGGGCGAGGTACGGCGCAAGACCCTGCTGCGGCACTTCGGGTCGCTGAAGAAGCTGCGGGAGGCCGAGATCGACGAGATCGCCGCCGTGCCCGGCATCGGACCCCGCACCGCCGCCGCGATCAAGGGCGCGGTCGCCGCGGGTGATGCGACAGCGCCGCGCAGGACACGGAAGACTACGGCGCCATGAACGCCGACATGAGCGCCCGGCCGCCGGCAGGCGAGCTGGTGGTGGTGACCGGGATGACCGGCGCCGGGCGCAGCACCGCCGCCAAGGAGCTCGAGGACCTCGGCTTCTACGTCGTCGACAACCTGCCCCCGAGCCTGCTCCCCGAGGTGGTCCGACTGGTCGACGAGAGCCAGGGGAGGAGCCAGCGGGTGGCCGTCGTCGTCGACGTCCGGTCCGGTTCGTTCTTCCAGGGCCTGCGCAGCGCGCTGGCGCTCGGGGTCACCGGGCGCGACACCACGCTGGTGTTCCTCGACGCGAACGACGAGGTGCTGGTGCGGCGCCAGGAGGCGGCCCGCCGGCCGCACCCGCTGCAGGAGGGCGGTCGGCTGCTCGACGGGCTGGAGCGGGAGCGGGTGGTGCTGGCCGAGCTGCGGGGCGACGCCGATCTGGTCATCGACACGACCAACCTCAACGTGCACCAGCTCACCGACCGCATCGCCGAGGCGTTCGGCACCCCGGAGACCACCCGGCTGCGGGTCACCACGATCAGCTTCGGCTTCAAGTACGGCATCCCCGCCGACGCCGACTACGTCGCCGACATGCGGTTCCTGCCCAACCCGCACTGGGTGCCCGAGCTGCGCGCCCACACCGGGCGCGACCGAGACGTCGCCGACTACGTCCTCGGTCGGCCGGGAGCCGCGGAGTTCCTCGACCAGTACGTCCCGCTGCTGGCGGGCGTCGCCGAGGGCTACCTCCGCGAGGGCAAGCGCTTCATGCGGGTGGCGATCGGCTGCACCGGCGGCAAGCACCGCAGCGTCGCGATGAGCGAGGAGATCGCCCGCCGGATGCAGGAGCTCGGCTACGTCGCCCGTGCCCTCCACCGCGACCTGGGACGAGAGTGATGACCCCACGTCCCGACCGCCCGCACCCTGCCCATGAGCGGGCACAGGCGGTGGTCGCCCTCGGCGGGGGTCACGGCCTGCACGCGTCGCTGACCGCGCTCCGGATGCTCGTCGACGACCTCACCGTCGACGAGCTGACGGCGGTGGTGACCGTCGCCGACAACGGCGGCTCATCGGGCCGGCTGCGCGGCGAGTTCGGCGTACTCCCTCCCGGCGACCTGCGGATGGCCCTGGCCGCCCTGTGCGGCGACGACCAGTGGGGTGACACCTGGGCCCGGGTCCTCCAGCACCGGTTCGCGGGCGACGGCGAGATGCGCGGGCACGTCGTCGGCAACCTGCTCATCGTCGGTCTCTGGGAGCTGCTCGGCGACGACATCGACGCGCTCGACTGGGTGGGCCGGCTGCTCGGTGCCAAGGGCCGGGTGCTCCCGATGGCGCTGGCGCCGATGGACATCACGGCGGAGGTGCGGGGGCTCGACCCCGACCCGGAGCGGCTGGTGTCGGTCCGCGGCCAGGTGGAGGTGGCGACGACCGACGGCGTGATCGTCTCCATCGCCCTCGACCCGCCGGACCCTCCCGTGACCCCGGCCGCACTGGCGGCAATAGACGAGGCCGACTGGGCCGTGCTCGGACCCGGGTCGTGGTTCACCTCGGTGATCCCCCACCTGCTGGTGCCCCAGCTGCGCGAGGCGCTGGTCGCGACCGACGCCCGGGTGATCGTCGTCCTCAACCTCGCCGAGCAGCAGGGCGAGACCGGTGGGTTCGGTCCGGCCGACCACCTGGCGGTGCTCGCGGAGCACGCTCCGGACCTGGCCGTGCACACCGTGCTCGCCGATCGCGAGAGCGTCGGTGACGGGATCGAGGAGCTCCGGTCCGTCACGCAGGCGCTCGGCGCGCAGCTCGTGGTCGACGACGTCGCGGTCGGCGACGGCTCTCCCCGGCACGACCCGGCCCTGCTGGCCGCGGCGTACGCGCGGATCATGCAGTCCGCCGTGCCCGACTAGGTTCCGGGGTGATTGACCCCCGTGGCAGGATCAGCCCTATGGCGATGACGGCACAGGTCAAGGCAGAACTGGCCAGTACCCCGGTCACCAAGGCGTGTTGTCGCAAGGCAGAGGTCGCCTCGACGTTGCGGTTCGCGGGCGGGCTGCACATCGTGGCCGGCCGGATCGTCGTCGAGGCCGAGCTCGACACCGGCGCGGCTGCGCGCCGGCTGCGCAAGGACATCGCCGACATGTACGGCCAGGCGTCCGACGTGGTGATGGTGCAGGGCAACGGGATCCGCAAGGGCAGCCGCTACATCGTGCGGGTGGTGAAGGACGGCGAGGCACTGGCCCGGCAGACCGGTCTGCTCGACCAGCGTGGCCGGCCGGTGCGCGGCCTGCCGCCGGCCGTGGTCTCCGGCGGAGGGTGCGACGCGGTCGCCGCGTGGCGCGGCGCGTTCCTCGCCCACGGTTCGCTCACCGAGCCCGGTCGTTCGTCCTCGCTGGAGGTCACCTGCCCCGGCTCCGAGGCCGCGCTCGCGCTGGTCGGGGTCGCCCGCCGGCTCGGGATCCAGGCCAAGGCCCGCGAGGTCCGCGGCGTCGACCGGGTCGTGATCCGCGATGGCGACGCGATCGGGCAGCTGCTCACCCGGCTCGGCGCCCACGAGACGTTGATGGCCTGGGAGGAGCGCCGGATGCGGCGCGAGGTCCGGGCGACGGCCAACCGGCTCGCCAACTTCGACGACGCCAACCTGCGCCGCTCGGCGCGGGCCGCCGTGACCGCCGGCGCCCGGGTCGAGCGAGCGATGGAGCTGCTCGGCGACGAGGTGCCCGACCACCTGCAGATGGCCGGCCGGCTCCGCCTCGAGCACAAGCAGGCGTCGTTGGAGGAGCTCGGACAGCTGCACGACCCGGTGCTCACCAAGGACGCGATCGCGGGCCGGATCCGCCGGCTGCTCGCGATGGCCGACAAGCGGGCCGAGGAGCTCGGCGTGCCGGACACCGAGGCGTCGTTGACGCCCGAGATGCTCGCGGGCGACTCCTAGGAGATCAGCGGGCCTTCTCGCGCAGGGACGCACCCCGCGCACGCCGTACGGTCAGCCACGCGCTGACCACCGCCACAGCGGCCAGCAGCACCGCGACCGCGATCGCGACCTGCGCCAGGATCGCCGGGTCGACCCGGGCGACGACCCGCGGCCACGAGATGCCCTCGACCTGGCCCAGGGTGATCCGGCGCAGCACGATCCACTGCGCCAGCGAGCCGGCGGCGAGGCCGGCCAGACCCGCGGTGCCGAGCACGACGCCCTGCTCGAGAGCCACCGCGAGCAGCACCGAGCGGCGGCGGACGCCGACGACGCTGAGGGAAGCCGCGTCGAGGCGTCGACCGGGCAGCTGCACGGCCGTCGAGACGGCGAGCCCGGCGATCGCCATCAGCAGGACGAGCGCGGCGGACACGAGGTAGAGGCGCAACACGATCGCGTACGCCGTCTCGTCGAGCCGGTCCAGCTCCCGCTCGTGGGTCGTGGCGACCACCAGTCCCCGTTCGGCCAAGGCGTCCTGGACGCGCTGTGGCGTGGCGGCGGTCGCGAGCACCCGGACGTCGAACTCGGTGTTGTAGAGCGTGCGGTTGGCGCTCATCATCGTGTAGTCGATCGCGGCCCCGCGGGGGCCGACGAAAGGCAGGCTCTCGGAGACGACCTCGGCGCGCACGGGAGGCGGTTGACCGATGGGTGAGGTCGCGGCGCCGCCGGGGATCTCGCCGACCTGGTCGACCACGAGGCGTCCGGCGACCACCGGCCGGACCGCGGGGATGTCACCGGCCGTCAGCCCGGCCAGCCCCCGTCCGCGGGCGACCATGGTGAGCCCGGCGTCGGCGACCGAGACCTCCTCCGCCGCCTGCTGCAGCTCGTCGGACGAGGAGAGCCGCCAGCCACCCTCGGTCAGCGCGTCGGAGCGGTCGGCGCCGTCGACGCGGAGCGGGCCGACCAGGTAGGTCCCGTCGAGGTCGGTCGGCAGTCCGGCGCCGCCGCCGATGAGGAGCCCCTCCATCGCGCAGGTCGCGCTGCAGCCCACGGGGTCGCTCGCCGTCGAGGTGCCGGGTTCGAAGGGACCGAGGTAGACCCCGGTGACCCGGCCGTCGGCGGTGCGGAGCCGGAGCTCGATGGTGACCGGCTCGCTCCCGCGCGGCACGGTGACGGTCAGGGCGAGGCGGCGGCCGGTGACCGTGGGCAGCGGGGTACCGGTCAGCAGTGCGGCGATCTCGTGACGATCGCGACCCGGCGTCCAGGTCGAGTGCCAGGAGGCGACCCGGCCGAGCCGAGCGGCATCCACCGCCACGTAGGTCGTGTCCTGCGCCGCGAGGGTGCCGGCGGCCATCAGCCAGCGGCCGTCGGGGTCGAGCTCGTGGGTGAGCGCCACCGCCCGGTCCATCGGGAGCTCGGTCGACCACACCGTGTCGGCGGGGGCCTGGGTCGCGGCCACGCTCCCGCGCCAGGTGGCCGCGGCGTCGTACACGCCGACGCCGAAGGCGCACACCGCGATCGCGACCGTGAGGGGCAGCACCACCAACGTGCCGGCCGCCCGCCGGGCGACCGCCCGGACCGCGAGGAACACGACCGTGCCGCGCGGGCGGCGACGGGCGAGCCGGGCCGCGCCGAGACGCGCGGCCGCGGTCGCGCCGACCCCCAGGGTGGCCGCGATGAGGACGGGGAGCACGAGGTCCGAGGAGTCGGTCGCGTCGCCGGACGTCCGGGTCAGTGCGGCGGTGGTCACCACCAGGGTGAGCGCGACCAGACCGAGAACGGCCAGCGCGGTCGCGCGCCCGGCATGGCGCGGGCGCTGGTGGCCCGTGAGCTGGTCGGCCAGGGTGCGCGTCAGGACGCCGCGGACGGCAAGGGCACAGACCGCGACCGCGGCGGCGGTGACGGCCGCGACCGCCAGTGCGGCGGCAGCCGGCCAACGCAGCGGCATCCCCTCGACCAGCCAGGCGCGGACCAGCACGTGGGTCAAGCCGGTGCCGGCCGCCACTCCCAGCGGCAGCGCGAGCGCGACCAGCAGCAGCGGCTCGCCCAGCGCGAGCAGCCACACCCGACGCCGGCTCGCGCCGCGCAGCGAGGCGAGGGCCAGGTCCGGCACCCGCAGGTCGCCGGCCGCGGACGTGAGCCGGCTCAGGAGCGCGAGGGCGACCAGCACCAGGGACACGACCGCCGGTGTGACCGACGAGACCGCCGCCTGCCGCTCGCGCTCGATGTCGGTGGTGACCGTCCCAAGGTCGTTCAACGAGACCTCGGTCAGGGTGCCGGAGTCGAGCAGCTCCGGGGCGGGGTCGGTACCGGTGCCGAGCTCGGAGAGGCGGCCCGCATCGAGGTCGGGGGGCGCGTCGATCCGGGTGTCGACGCGCACCACCCAGAGGTTGCGCGGCACCGTTTCGAAGTGGTCGGTGGTCACGAGGTACGGCGCGGGGTGTCGCGGCAGCACCTGCTCGCGCAGCAGCTGGGTCGGCACCGAGGCCAGGCGACCCGGGTCGAACCAGAAGTCCTCGAGCTCGGCGAGCTCGTCGTCGGGCACGTCGAGGCCGGACGGGTAGGCGTAGGTGCCGACCACCGTCAGCGCGCCGAGCGGGCTCCCGAGCTCGATCCGGTCGCCGATCGCGAGCCCGTCCTCCTCGGCGTCGCCGGCGAGGATCGTCGTCTCACCCGGCCGCTCCGGGCAGCGGCCGTCGAGCTCGAGGTGGTCGCAGGCACCGTCGCGGGCCAGCAGCTGGACCTCGCCGTACTCGCCGGGTGCCGGTACGCGGGTCGTCTCGAGCTGGGCCGTCAGGTCGTGCTGTCCGTCCGGTACGTCGACCGCCCCGCTCGCGAGCTCGAGCGCCTGCGCCGGGGTGGGCGAGCCGGTCGGCTGGAACTCCCAGGTGCGCCCTGTGATCGGGTTGGGCTCGTCGGACAGCCGGGTGATCGCGTAGCCGTTGCCGACGGCGACGGTGAACGCGGGGCCGACCACGGCCGAGGCGATCGCGATCGTGAGGAGCGCGAGGGTTCCGGTGGAGAGCAGGGCGCGGGAACGGAGCCCGTCGAGTGCGACGCGGATCATCCGGCGTGCTCCTCGCGGAGCGAGGCCGGGCGGCTGGCCGCCCCCCGGCTCCCGGAAGACCACGCCCCGGCGCCGAGCGCGACGACGAGCACGGCGCAGCTCGCGAGGAGCACGGGCAACGGCTGCACCCCGGTGGCGAGCGGGAGCTGGGCCGGCTGCGGCCGCAGTGCGGGCACCGCCTCGGCGAACGCGACGACGGCCGCCACGGCACCGGCGGCGGGCGCGGCC
>NZ_JACEHF010000164.1 GCF_014180685.1 Nocardioides pelophilus
CGATCTCGTCCTGCCGCCGGTAGCGGCGGCCGATCGCGCCGGAGTCGTCGAAGTCGACGGTCCACGCGCGGCGCAGCTCGGAGGCGACGTCCTTGGCCTTGGGGGTGAGGTCGGCGTTGCGCGACAACGGGAGCACGGCGACCTTGACCGGCGCCAGCCGCGGGTCGAGCCGCAGCACGGTGCGCTTGTCGACGCCGCCCTTGGTGTTGGGCGCCTCGTCCTCCTCGTAGGCGTCGACCAGGAAGGTCATCAGGCTGCGCGACAGACCGGCTGCCGGCTCGATGACGTACGGCGTGTAGCGCTCGTTCGCCGCCTGGTCGAAGTAGCTGAGGTCCTGGCCAGACGCCGCCGCGTGGGTCGAGAGGTCGAAGTCGGTGCGGTTGGCGATGCCCTCGAGCTCACCCCACTCCGAACCGGCGAACCGGAAGCGGTACTCGATGTCGACGGTCCGCTTCGAGTAGTGGGAGAGCTTCTCCTGGGGGTGCTCGAAGTGGCGCAGGTTGTCGGCCTTGACGCCGAGGTCGACGTACCACTGGGTGCGGGTGTCGATCCAGTACTGGTGCCACTCCTCGTCCTCGCCCGGCTTGACGAAGAACTCCATCTCCATCTGCTCGAACTCGCGGGTGCGGAAGATGAAGTTGCCGGGCGTGATCTCGTTGCGGAAGCTCTTGCCGACCTGGGCGATGCCGAACGGCGGCTTCACCCGGCTCGAGGTCACCACGTTGGCGAAGTTGAGGAAGATGCCCTGCGCCGTCTCCGGGCGCAGGTAGTGGAGGCCCGACTCGTCCTCGACCACGCCGAGGTAGGTCTTCAGCAGGCCGGAGAACTGGCGGGGCTCGGTCCACGCGCCGCGGGTGCCGCAGTTGGGGCAGGCGAGAGTGGCGAGGTCGACGGAGTCGGGATCGTCGATGCCCTTCTTCTCGGCATACTCCTCCTGCAGGTGGTCGGCCCGGAACCGCTTGTGGCACGACTGGCACTCGGTGAGCGGGTCGCTGAAGGTCGCGACGTGGCCGCTGGCCTCCCAGGTCTGCCGCGGCAGGATCACCGACGAGTCGAGACCCACCACGTCGTCGCGCATCTGCACCATGGACTTCCACCACTGGCGCTTGATGTTGTCCTTGAGCTCCACGCCGAGCGGGCCGTAGTCCCAGGCGGAGCGGGTGCCGCCGTAGATCTCGCCGCACGGGTAGACGAATCCCCGCCGCTTCGCGAGGGAGACGACCTGGTCGACGGCGGTGGGGGGCGGCTTGGCCACGGCGGTTCCTTCTCTAGGGGACGACTCCGCCGGCTGCGGAGCGTTCTTCGGTGTCGAGGGGGTCGCCCTGGCGACCGGCCTCCCCGTTGGTCGAGGAGGTCGCTCTGGCGACCGTCACGAGACCTTAGGTTACGCGTGCCTCGTGCACGTTCAGAACCGAGCCGGGCTCCACGATCTCGTAGGCGCTGGGCTCGTCGAGCGCCCGGCTCAGGATCGGCACCGCGCTCAGCTTCACGTCGTACGACGACAGCGCCCGCCGGTAGGCGCCGACGCTCTCCCACCGGGTGGTGAGCACCCACAGGTCGGGCTCGTCGAGGTTGCGGCCGAGCGTGCCGTCGACGTACCCGGTCCGGGCCGCGAGCACGGCGTGCGCCTGCTCGAGCGACTCTCGGAAGGAGTCGTCGGAGGCGGGGACACGGAACCTGTTGACGACGAGCACGGGCCGACTATGGCAGGTCGGCCCGTGCTCGGGAGGGTGGGGCTGTGGGTAGCGCCGGGGTCAGAAGACGATGCCGTCCCAGTAGGACTCGCACCGCAGGCCGAACCGGGTGTGGCAGCGGTTGTCGGAGGTGGTGCTGGGCACGATCGTCTCCATGCCCAGCCGCTGGGTGGTGCCGGCGACGAACCACGCGATCACGTAGACGAAGCGGTAGGCGTAGCGGGAGTTCGGCTGGTTGGACGGGTAGTAGGCCCACCGCGGGAAGTTGACGGTCCCGGTGCCGCTGACGCGACCGCTGTACTCGCGCCGCGTCCAGGTCGTCCACTGACCGTTCACGAAGCGCTGCAGCGCGTAGATCCCCACGACGTCCTGCAGGCCGTTGTACGCCGCGCTGCGGCCGACGGTGAACCCGCTCGCCTCCCAGCTCTTGGAGTAGAAGTAGGTCCCGTTGGCGAGCCGGGTCTGGAAGTCGTAGCCGGTGATCATCGGGCCGTTGAGGCTCACGTAACCGGGTCGGCCGCTCGGCTGGAGGATCTGTGCAGCGGACGCCGACGGCGAGTGCAGGAGCGGGACGAGCAGCGCGATCGCGAGCGCCGCGACGAGTCGGGTGATGGTCTTCATGGCGGTCTCCTCGGGAAGTCCGGGCTGGTGGTTGATCTCTTGGGGAGATCGTGCGCCGAGGGACTTACCAACCACTTACCGTGCCGGGAGGGCCTCGGTTTGACTCGCCGCGGGCAGGAGTTGAGAATGATTCTCATGCGCTTGTCGATCCTGCTGCCCGCCGTGACCACGCTCGCCCTGACCGCTGCCGGTTGCTCCGCCTTCGACGAGGG
This sequence comes from Nocardioides pelophilus, assembly GCF_014180685.1. Lineage (GTDB taxonomy): Bacteria > Actinomycetota > Actinomycetes > Propionibacteriales > Nocardioidaceae > Nocardioides > Nocardioides pelophilus. The sequence goes on from NZ_JACEHF010000164.1 coordinate 2,528, forward strand.
TGGAGCCAACGCCGACGACGGCGTGACCGTCGCGGCGGCGTTCTACCCCCTGGCGTACGTCGCCGAGCGGGTCGCCGGCGACCACGCGGAGGTGGAGCTGTTGACCCAGCCGGGCACCGAGCCCCATGACCTCGAGCTCAACGTCAACGAGACCGCGGAGATCTCCGCGGCCGACCTGGTCGTCTTCGAGCGCGGCTTCCAGCCGGCCGTCGACGACGCGGTCGAGCAGAACGCAGAGGGCGTCACCCTCGACGCCGCCGACGTCGTCGACCTCGTGGCCGCGGACGAGTCGGCCGAGGAGCACGACGAGCACGCCGGCGAGGAGGAGCACGGGCACGACGACGTCGACCCGCACTTCTGGCAGGACCCCCTGCGGGTCGCCGACCTCGGCGACGCGGTCGCCGAGGAGCTCGGCGAGATCGACCCGGACCACGCCGACGACTACGAGGCGAACGCGACTGCCCTGCGGTCCGACCTCGAGGACCTTGACGCGAGCTTCGGCAGCGGCCTCGCCGACTGCGAACGCGACGCGATCGTCGTGTCGCACGACGCCTTCGGCTACCTGGAGAAGTACGGCGTGCACGTCGCTCCCCTGGTCGGGCTCTCCCCCGACGCCGAGCCGTCGCCCGCCGTGGTGGGCGAGCTGCAGGAGCTCATCAGGGAGGACGGGATCACCACCGTGTTCAGCGAGCCGCTGGAGCCCGACCTCGTGGCCGGGCTCGCCAGCGACCTCGACCTGACCACCGCCACCCTCGACCCGATCGAGGGTCTGACGGACGAGACGTCGGACGAGGACTACCTTTCACTGATGCAGTCCAATCTCGACGCACTCCGCGAGGCCAACGGATGTCAGTAGTCCCCGAGTCCGCGAACGTCGCGATCTCGATCGCCGGTGGGGCGGTCGAGCTCGGCGGTCGTCCCGTGCTGCGAGGGATCGACCTCTCGGTCGAGGTCGGCACCTTCCTCGCCCTGATGGGGGCCAACGGGTCCGGGAAGTCCACGCTGGTCCGGGCGTTGCTCGGACTGCATCCCCTGAGCAAGGGCGAGGTCCGGATCTACGGCACCCGCCTCGACGACTTCGGCTCCTGGCAGCGGATCGGCTTCGTGCCCCAGCGCGCGACCGCCGCCTCCGGGGTCCCGGCATCGGTCTGGGAGGTGGTCGCCGCCGGCAGGCTCACCCGACGCAAGCTGCTGCGGCCGCTCTCCCGCGCCGATCGCGCCGCCATCGAGGAGGCGCTGGAGGTGGTCGGACTGGCGGACCGCCGCCGCGACACCGTGAGCCACCTCTCCGGCGGCCAGCAGCAGCGGGTGCTCATCGCCCGCGCGCTCGCCGGCGAGCCGGACCTGTTCTTCCTCGACGAACCGACGGCCGGCGTGGACCGTCCGAACCAGCAGGCGCTCGCGGCCGCTCTCGCCGCGCTCAAGGAGCGGCGGGCCACGGTCGTGCTCGTGGCCCACGAGCTGGGCCCGCTCGCTCCGCTCGTCGACCGGGCGGTCGTGATGCGCGACGGTCGGGTCATCTACGACGGGGCGCCGCTGGGTGACCACGAGGCCCACGAGCCCTGGTTCGGCGAACCGCACACGCACCACCACCACGCCGCTCCGGCCCACCCCGACCACGCCCCGCAGGTCGCCTTCCCGACCACCTCGCCGAACGGATCCATCCGATGAGCCTGGCCGAGCTGTTCGCGGAGCCGTTCATGCAGCGGGCGCTCATCGCGGCCCTGTTCACCGGCCTCGCTGCCCCGGCGGTCGGGACCTTCCTCGTCCAACGACGGCTGGCGCTGATGGGCGACGGCATCGGCCACGTCGCCGTGACCGGCGTCGCGCTCGGCCTGCTGACCGGCACCTCTCCCACGTGGACCGCCGTGCTCGTCGCAACCGCGGGCGCCGTACTGATCGAGATCGTCCGCGAACGCGGGCGGACGAACGGCGACGTCGCGCTCGCGCTGCTGTTCTACGGCGGACTCGCGGGCGGCATCCTGATCAGCGGCATCGGTGGCAACAGCACCGCCACCCTTCAGCGCTACCTGTTCGGCTCACTGACGACCATCTCCAACGGAGACGTCGTCGTGACGATGGTGCTGGCCGCGGTGGTGATCGTGCTGTGCCTCGGGCTGGCGCCCCAGCTGTTCGCGGTCGCACAGGACCAGGAGTTCGCGCGGGTGGCGGGTCTCCAGGTGCGGTTCTACAACGTGCTGGTCGCGGTGCTCGCCGCGGTCAGCGTGACCGTGGCGATGCGGACGGTCGGCCTGCTCCTGGTCTCAGCGCTGATGGTGGTGCCCGTCGCGACCTCGCAGCAGCTCACGCGCTCCTTCCGCACCACGATCGCGTCGGCGATGGTGCTCGGCACCGTGGCCTCGGTCGGCGGGCTGGTGCTGGCGACGCTCGCGTCGACGTACGACGTCAACGCCGCGCCCGGGCCGACCATCGTGCTGCTGGCCCTCGCCGGGTACGTCGTAGCGTGGCCGGTCGGCGTCTGGACCCGGCACCGGGCCCGGCTGCGCGCACCGTTCCCTGACGCGGGGCCGACCGAGCACGAGCCGACCGAGACGCATCCGCACCAGCACGGGCCCGGCTGCGGCCACCTGGCGGTCCCGCACGACGACCACGTCGACTACGTGCACGACGGGCACCGGCACGCCGAGCACGGCGCGCACTACGACGAGCACTGAGCCTGATTGGCCGAGCGTGTCGCAGACGGTGCTCGCCGCCCGGGCCTCGCTTCGCTCTGCCCGGGGGCTGCGCACCGTGCGGCTTCGCCGCGGTGCGACACGCTGCCGGCCTCGCGGTCGACGCAGGCTTCGATAGGGGCCGCTTGGCGGCTCACCGGCCGGGTGGGCCGGGTCGGTCAGTTGGTCATGCCGGGCAGGCAGCCGGGGACGCCGTCGGTGCGGCCGAGGTTGAACGCCTCGATCCGCTGGAACGAGTCGCCGTGGTCGCCGCTCATGCCCCACGGCACCTCGTCGGCGATGAAGTTGAGACCGTCGACGATCTCCTTCTCGTCGCCCGGCTCGAACTGCAGCGTCGGCGGGTTGTCGCGCGCGGCGCCGTACAGCACCGCGGCGGCGAGGCAGTCGGCCTGCAGCTCGTACTGCTCCGACTGCAGGTCCATCGACAGGTCGGCCTGGACCGCGTGGCCCCACTCGTGGGCGATGATCAGGTACGGCCAGGAGTCGCCGATCTCGTAGCCGAGCTCGAGCAGCGTCTTGTCCCAGGCGACGTAGTCGCCGTCGGGGCAGTAGAACGCGTTGCCCGGCGGCAGCACCTCGCCGAAGCAGGTCGGGGCGTTCGCCTCGTCGTAGCCGTCGTAGAGCCCGACCACGTTCGGCGGCGTGTAGCTGCCGGTGAAGTACTCGTTCCAGTGGAGGGCCCACCAGGCGTCGGTGACCTCCTGAGCCGTCTGGATGTCCTCGGCGAGCTCCGCCTGGTCGACCTCGCCGGTCGGGGCGATCGTCATCTCGACCGAGGTCTCGGTGGTGGTCGGCTCGGTCGGGCTGCTCGTGGCGTCGGTCGGCGCGGTCGAGTCGTCGCCGCCGGGCGTCTCGGTGACGATCACGGTCTCGACGTCTTCGGCGACGCTGTCACCGTCGTCTCCACCGCAGGCGGCGAGGGAGAGGGAGCCGACCAAGGCGAGCGCGAGCACGCTCGCGAAGCGGGAGGACTTCATCATGGGACCGAAGCGTACGGTCACCGCGGGTCGCTCGGCAGCAGATCGCCGGACTCAGGCGGGGTCGGCACCGCCGTACCTCCGGTCGCGCTTGGCGTAGGTCTCGACGGCCTCCCACAGGTGGCGGCGGTCGACGTCGGGCCAGAGCACGTCGGAGAACACGAGCTCGGCGTACGCCGCCTGGTAGAGCATGAAGTTCGAGAGCCGCTGCTCCCCCGAGGTCCGCCAGATCAGGTCGGCGTCCGGCAGCTCCGGCACGTACAGGTAGCGCCCGAGGGTGGCGTCGTTGACCTTGTCGGGGTTGATCCGCCCGGCCGCGACGTCCTTCGCCAGCGCGCGGGCCGCGTCGCCGAGCTCGGAGCGGCCGCCGTAGTTGACGCACATCGTCAGGGTCAGGACGTCGTTGTGCTTGGTCAGCTCCTCGGCGACCTGGAGCTCCTTGATCACCGACTTCCAGAGGCGTGGCGCGCGGCCGGCCCAGCGCACCCGCACCCCGAGCTCGTGCATCTCGTCGCGGCGTCGGCGGATGACGTCGCGGTTGAAGCCCATGAGGAACTTGACCTCGTCGGGGCTCCGCGACCAGTTCTCGGTCGAGAACGCGTAGGCGGAGATCGCCTTCACGCCGATCTCGATCGCCCCCTCGACCACGTCGAACAGCGAGTGCTCCCCCTGCTCGTGACCCTTCGTGCGCGGCAGCCCCCGCTCCTGGGCCCACCGGCCGTTGCCGTCCATCACGATCGCGACGTGCTCCGGCACCAGCTCCGCTGGGATCGCCGGCGGCCGGGCACCCGACGGGTGCGGGGTGGGCTTGCGGGGCTCGGTACGACGCTGCAGCTGTGCAGTCCGTCGGGAGGCGCGGGTCACGGGTGCAGTTTGTCAGGGTGCGGAGACGTCCGTTTATCAAGGGATGCAGCCGAACGATCGCTTCCCCGTGTGAATTCGGCTTGGGAAACATCCGTTCGGCTGCATCCCTTGATATCCGAACACGAGCCGCGCGGCGATCCCTCGGGCCCACGAACCGTCCACCGCAGCACTCCCGGCGCATCTCATCCACAGGCACCCGGGTGGACCAAGATGGGAGCCGGTGGGGCGGATCATGCTCGCGCCATGGACCCACTTCGCGTGCTCACCCAGGAGTACGGATTCTTCACCCGACAGGAGGCGCTGTCCGCCGGTTTCGCCGGTCGCGACATCGCCCGCAACGTCCGGACCGGCTACTGGGTCCGCTTCCGCCGCGGTTCCTACTCCTTCGGCGACGAATGGGGAGCCTTGTCCCCGGTCGGGCGCCACAGGGTGCGCTCGAACGCGGTGATGCGTTCACTGGGCGACGCCGTTGCGCTGAGCCATGTGTCGGGCTGCGTCAGGCATGAGCTGGAGGTCTGGGGCTTACCCCTCGGCCGCGTCCACGTCACCCGCCTCGACGGCGGGCCCGGCCGGATCGAGGGAGATGTCGTCCACCACGAAGGTCTCGCACTCGACGCCGACGTCGTGCGTCTAGGTGGCCACCTGGTGCTCCGCCCCGAACGATGCGTGCTCGAGGCCGGATCGCGCGCCAACAACGAGGTCGCACTGTGCCTGTTCGAGTCCGGCCTCCGTCACAAGAAGTACGACGTCGATGCCTTGCGGCGCCGCTTCGTGGAGATGCAGTTCTGGCCGTTCATGCGCCACCTTCAGATCCCTGTCCGGATGGCCGATCCGCGTGCCGGCTCGATCGGCGAGTCCCGTGGCAACTGGATGTTCTGGGTCCTCGGAGTTCCTGCGCCGATCCCCCAGTTCGAGATCTTCCACCCCAACGGCGAGCTGGCTGGCGTGACGGATTGGGCGTGGCCCGAACGCCGCCTCCTCGGCGAGTTCGACGGGCGGATCAAGTACGGCCGGCTGCTCAAGCCGGGTCAGGACCCCGGCGACGTCGTCTTCGAGGAGAAGGTCCGCGAGGATCTCCTTCGGGAGCTGTCCGACTGCAACATGATTCGGTTCATCTGGTCGGACTACGACGATCTCGCAACGTCGCGCGCGCGGCTCGAGCGGAAGCTCGGATGGGCGAGCTGATCCGGGACGAGGGTGGCCGTGCGGGGTTGGCCTGGCCCGACCTGTGTCCGTTTATCAAGGGATGCAGACGAATGGTCACTCCCCAGGCCCAATTCACACTGGGAACCGCTCGTTCGGCTGCATCCCTTGATAAACGGACAGGTCGCCGCGAAACGCGCTCGCTACCGCTCGACGTACGCCAGCGACCGCAGCCCGCGCTCGAGCTGCCACTGGACGAAGGCGGCGATCAGGCCGCTCGCCTCGCGGAGGTGGCGAGGGTCGGCGGCCTCGACGACCGGCCAGTCGCCGGAGAGGAGCCCGCCGAGCAGCACCAGGGTCTCGGCAGCGGGGCTGGCGGAGCCGGGGATCCGGCAGGTCGAGCAGAGCACGCCGCCCATCGCCGGGTTGAACCAGCGGTGGCTGCCCGGAGACCCGTCAGGAGTCCGCCCCGGCGAGCGACCGCAGTGCGCACAGTCGACGCAGGCCGGGGCGTAGCCGGCGACCGCGAGCGCACGGAGCAGGTAGGAGTCGAGCACGTGCCCGGGCTGCCGATCGCCGGACGCCATCGCGTGCAACGCCCCGAGCAGCAGCTGGAACTGCTGGACTGCGGGTTCGCGCTCCTCGACCACCAGCCGCTCGGCGGTCTCGAGCATCACCGTGCCGGCGGTGTAGCGCTCGTAGTCGGCGCCGACCGGGGCGGCGTACGCACCCCTGGTCTCGGTCTGGGTGATCGTGTCCAGGTTGCGCCCCACCGCGAGCTGCAGGTCGACGTGGGTGAACGGCTCGAGGCGCGAGCCGAACCGCGACGTCGTACGGCGCACGCCCTTCGCCACCGCGCGGACCAGGCCGTGCTCGCGGGTCAGCAGCGTGATGATGCGGTCGGCCTCGCCCAGCTTGTGGGTGCGGAGGACGATTGCCTCATCTCGGTAGAGCACCTCCCTATTGTGCTCGCCCGCTGTTCAGTTGGCCGTACGCCGCGGCCGACGCGCCGGGCGCCAGCAGTCGAGCACGAACTTAGTGGTCAGCAGGTCGAGGCGCTCGGGCGTGCGCCGCCACTCGAGGATCGACGTCGCCCTCTCGAAGGTCG
>NZ_JACEHF010000165.1 GCF_014180685.1 Nocardioides pelophilus
CCGCGGCGTCCTGGGTGCGGTCGTCGGGTCCGTCGGCGGGGCGGCCGTGGCGACGCTCGTCGGCGTCGACACCGGCTCCGGATCGGGCGGATCGACGACGTCGCCGGAGCACGCCGACATCAGCAGTCCCCACGCCAGGGCGGCCGAGACCACGGTCAGCGCGCGCCGGAACCGTCGGGCGGAGTGCGGGTCGACGGGCATAGGCCCCTGAGCGTAGGCGCCCCGGCCGCCGGAGCGGTCTAGACAGAACTTCCCACGGTGTAACCCATCTCCGTGCACGTCGTTGAGGGTGCGTGCTGATCTAGGGGCTCGGCCCAGCTCGCACACCCCCCATGAAGTGCGTGCAACGGCTGAGGTGATTTCGTGACAGTGGTGATCGGACACACTGCCTCCGCACGCACTCAGGCCCTGTCCGCCCCGTCGAGCCGGTCGCTGCGCTTCCTCCCGGGCGCGCTGATCCTCCTGGACATCGCGGTGGTGTCGCTAGCCGGAGGCGTGGCCGCGTTCCTCGACGAGGGGATGCCGTACTTCGACCCGACCGCCGACATCGACCTCTCCAGCGCCACCCTCGGGCCGCTGCTCACGCTGGGCTGGATCGTCGTGATCGCCCTCGGCGGCGGCTACCGCCGGCAGGTGCTCGGTGGCGGCAGCGACGAGTACAAGCGGGTCCTCAACGCGAGCCTCGCCTTCACCGGACTGCTCGCCCTGGTCCTGTTCATCTCCCAGGCCGACGTCTCCCGCGGGTTCTTCCTCCTGCTCTTCCTGGTGGGAGTCCCCAGCCTCGGCCTCTCCCGCTGGGGCGCCCGCTACCTGCTCCACCGCGCGCGCAGCGCCGGCTACCTCGGTCTCCCGGTCCTGATCGCCGGCTCTCCCGAGCACGTCGACGACGTCCACGGCGTCATCGACCGTGCGCCGTGGCTCGGCTACCGCGTGGTCGGCGCGGTGACGCCCCCGGGCGACGCCAGCCACACCGTCGGCGGCGTACCCGTGGTCGGCTCGACCGACGACGTCACCCGCGCTGCGCTGCGCAGCGACGCCCAGCTCATCCTGTTCGCCGGCGGCTCGTCGTCCACCGCGCAGGAGCTCCAGGAGAAGGTCTGGCAGCTCGAGGAGCGCGGCATCGGCGTGGTCGTGGCGCAGAGCGCGACCGGCATCACCACCGACCGTGCCTCGTTCCGCCCGGTCGGCGGTCTGCCGCTGATGCACCTCGGCGCACCCGCCTGGGCCCAGGCGACCCGGCTCGGCAAGCGCACCTTCGACGTCGTCGGCGCGCTCGCGCTGCTCGTCTTCTTCAGCCCGCTGCTCCTCGTGATCGCGCTGCGGATCAAGCTCCACGACGGTGGGCCGGTCTTCTTCCAGCAGCTCCGGGTCGGCCGCCAGGGCGTCCCGTTCCGCTGCGCGAAGTTCCGCACCATGGTCACCGACGCCGAGGACCTGCTGGCCGCGCTCCACGTCGCGACCGGCTACGACGGCGGTCTCTTCAAGATGGAGGACGACCCGCGGATCACCAAGCCGGGCCGATGGCTGCGTCGCTACTCCCTCGACGAGCTCCCCCAGCTGTGGAACGTCGTCCGCGGCGACATGAGCCTGGTCGGCCCCCGCCCGCCGCTCCCCCACGAGGTCGCCCAGTACGACGTCGCCGCCCGCCGTCGCCTCCACGTGCGCCCCGGCATGACCGGCCTCTGGCAGGTCTCAGGCCGCGCGGACCTCTCGTGGGAGCACGCCATCCGCCTCGACCTCTACTACGTCGACCACTGGTCGATGCTCCAGGACCTCCACATCCTGTGGCGCACCCTCGGTGTCGTCGTCCTCGGCAAAGGCGCCTACTGAGCTTTACTGCCCGAGCGTGTCGCAGACGGTGACGCGACACCCGGAGTTGGCCGTTGGTCGCGGAGCGCGACGTTGGTCGAGGAGGTCGCCGCGCGCGACGTTGGTCGAGGAGGGCGCCGCGCGCGACGTTGGTCGAGGAGGTCGCGCAGCGCAACGTTGGTCGAGGAGGTCGCGCAGCGCGACGTTGGTCGAGGAGGTCGCGCAGCGCAACGTTGGTCGAGGAGGTCGCGCAGCGCAACGTTGGTCGAGGAGGTCGCGCAGCGACCGTCACGAGACCCCTCAGCTACTCGTAGCCGAGGACCGACTTCCGCTTCTCGCCCCAGGCCAGGGCGGAGGCGATGGCCTCGTCGAGGGAGGCCTCGGTGCGCCAGTCCAGGAGCGCGGCAGCCTTGTCCGCGTTGGCGTAGGCGCCGACCGCGTCGCCGGGGCGCGATGGCGCCTCGGTCACCGGGACCGGCTTGCCGACGACCCGCTCGACGGCGGCGATGAGCTCCTTGACGGTGACGCCGTCACCCCCACCGATGTTGAGGTAGGCGTACGGCGCGCCCTCGGCCTCGATGACCGCGTCGAACCTCTCGACGGCGCGCACGTGGGCCTTGGCGAGGTCCCACGCGTGGATGTAGTCGCGCAGGCCCGTGCCGTCGCGGGTGGGGAGGTCGGTGCCGGTGATCGTGAACGAGTCGCGGTAGCCGAGCGCCGCCTGCGCGAGCAGGGGTACGACGTGGGTGGCGTCCTTGAGGTGGTAGCCGGTCTCGAGATCGGGGTCGGCGCCGATCGGGTTGAAGTAGCGCAGGATGATCGCGCGCAGCGAGGTCGCCTGGGCGATGTCCTCCAGGCACATCTCCATCATCCGCTTGGTGCGGGCGTACGGCGAGCTCGGGTCGACCGGATCGGTCTCCCTGACCGCGAACTCGGGCGTGAGCGCGTAGAGCGACGCCGTGGAGGAGAACAGGATCCGCGGCTTGCCCAGCTGCTGGAGCTCGTCGAAGAGCTCCAGCGACTTCGCGACGTTGTCGCGGTAGTACTCGTAGGGCAGCTCCACCGACTCGGGTACGACGATCCGCGCCGCCATGTGGATCGTGGCCTCGATCTCGGGGTTCTCCTCGACGATCCGGCGCAGCAGCGCGCGGTCGGCGATGTCGCCCTCGTAGAAGATCCGGCCCTCGGCGTACTGCCGGGGTCCGACGAGGAGCGAGTCGAGGATGACCGGTGTGTGCCCGGCCTGCTCGAGCGCCTTTGCCGTGATCGAGCCGAGGTAGCCGGCGCCGCCGGTGACGAGAACCTTCACGGGGCAGGAGCCTACGGGGTGGATCCCCGCCCGGCGGTCAAGGGCAGCTGATCGCCGCAGGGTCGATCGCGTCCCTGAGCGCGTTGGCGTCGGTGCCCTCGCCGCAGTCGATCACCCGGTCCCGGACGCCGTCGTTGGCCCGCAGCAGGTCCCGCCCGGCCCCGCCGCGCAGCTCGTCGATGCCGAGGTTGCCGGTGAGCTGGTTGGCGACCTCGTTGCCCGTCAGCACGTCGGCACCCGAGCCGCCGTTGAGGTTCTCCACCGAGCCGCGCACCCGGTCGCGCTCACCCTCGGCGCCGTCCTCCCGGCTGCCGTCGTCGTCGCCACCACCGCCGATCGTGACGTTGACCCCGACCGCGCGGGCGCCGTAGTCGGCGGTGTCGATCCCGGGCCCGCCGGCCAGCAGGTCCGCGTCGAACCCACCGTCCAGGCGGTCGGCCCCGTCCCCGCCTCGCAGGACGTCGTCACCGCCACTGCCACTGAGGAAGTCGTTGCCCTCGTCACCGATCAGCACGTCCTCGCCACCGCCGCCGAGGAGCTGGTCGTCACCCTCGCCACCGACGAGCCGGTCGTCGCCGCGGCCGCCGAGCACGCGATCGGAGCCGCCGCCACCCGTGATCTCGTCGGCACCGTCACCGCCGTCGATCTGGTTGACACGCTGGTCGCCGACCAGCGTGTCGGGCCCGGAGCCGCCGACCNTCGGGCCCGGAGCCGCCGACCAGGTTCTCGACGTCACCGGCGATCAGGTCGCTCACGCCGGAGAGCGGCGAGGTCTCACCGAGGTACGCCGTGGCCGGGGCGGTCTGGCCCGCATAGCTGACCGTGTCGATCCCGCCACCGCCGCAGATGACGTCCTGTCCCTCCAGGCCGAGGATCGTGTCGTTGCCGCCCATCCCGTGGATCACGTCGACGCCGTTCGATCCGCGCAGCGTGTCGTTGCCCGCCGTCCCGCCGATGGTGACCTGCCGACCCTGGCACACAGGCTGGTTCGCGCCCCACGTCGTCGACTCGAAGTTCGAGCCGGAGGTGACGAGCGCCTGGCCTCCGGTGGTCCAGTCGTAGGTGTAGATCCCGTCCGGCCTGTGGAACGCCATCCTCCTGCCGTCCGGGGCCCACGCCGGCTCCCGCTCGTGGTAGCCGGCGTTCAGCAGCAGCAGGCGACCGGTGCCGTCCGGGTTCATCCAGTAGATGTCGTAGTTCGACGGTGTCTGCGGGAACTCGAACGCGATCTTGGTGCCGTCCGGCGACCACGTCGGTGCCTGACCCGGGCCCAGATCGACCGGCGTGCCCCCGTCGGCGTCCATCACGAAGACGTGCATCGGGGAGGCGAACGGTTGTCCGGAGAAGTTGGCGAAGGCGATCTTGGCGCCGTCGGGCGACCAGGTCAGGTCCTTGCCGTAGAAGCTGCCGCGCAGGATCTGGATCGGCGTCCCACCGTCGGCGTCGACCACGTAGATCCCGTTGCCGCCCTGCGTGCGGACGAAGGCGATCTTCGTGCCGTCCGGCGACCAGGTCGGGTCGGTGTCGTACGAGCCGGTGGTGATCTGCACCTTCGGGCCGGGGCTGTAGAACGGATGGGCGACGACCCAGATGCCGTCGCGCGACCCGGTGGCTCCGAACGCCCAGTAGGCCATCCTCGTGCCGTCCGGTGACCACTCCGGGTCGCGGAGGGCGGCGTTGGCGTCGTCGAGGTCGATGTAGGAACGGCCGTCGCTCGACCGCAGGTAGCCGCCGGTCACAGCGCCGTTCGCCGGATCCTTGATGAGCTCCGTCCACGCGATGACGCCGTTCGTCCCAGCGGTGACCGAAGGCACCGTCGGTCTCGACGGGTCAGCGGCGGAAGCGGGTGGTCCGGCGGCCGGCGCAGTCAGCGCCGCTCCGACCACGGCCGTCACGACCACCGTCCGAGCGAGTCCTCGCAACCCGAATCTCGCCGCCATCGCAACCACCGTCTGTCAGGGAACCGGAGGGGAGCCCGACCCGGACGGACGGTTTCGACCGTGACACACCGGGCTCCGCTGCGCGAGGGATCGCCGACAATTTGTCGGGTTTTTCAGCCTTGTGGATGACTCTCGGCCAGCAGACCCAGCAGGTAGTCGCCGTACCCGCTGGCGCGCAGGCCCTCCCCGAGCCGGCGCAGCTGCTGGTCGTCGATGTAGCCCATCCGCCAGGCCACCTCCTCGGGTGCGGCGACCTTCGTGCCCTGCCTCGCCTCGAGCGTGCGCACGTAGTTGCTGGCGTCGTTGAGCGCCTCGAAGGTGCCGGAGTCCAGCCAGGCCGACCCGCGCGGCAGCACCTGCACGGCCAGCCGCCCCTCCTCCAGGTAGGAGAGGTTGAGGTCGGTGATCTCGAGCTCGCCGCGCGCGGACGGCCGGAGCGCCTTGGCCCGCTCGACGACGTCGGGACCGTAGAAGTAGAGGCCGGGGACCGCGAGGTTGCTGCGCGGTCGCTCGGGCTTCTCCTCCAGCGCCGTCGGCCGTCCCTCGCCGTCGAGCTCGATGACGCCGTAGGCCTCGGGGTTCGCGACGGGGTAGGCGAACACCGCGGCGCCGTCGACGTCGTCGAACTGCCGCAGGCGCCCGCCGAGCCCGGGCCCGTAGAGGATGTTGTCGCCGAGGATGAGCGCCGACGAGCCCCCGCCGATGTGGCTCTCGCCGATGACGAAGGCCTGCGCGAGCCCTTCGGGCGAGGCCTGTACGGCGTAGGTGATCTCGATCCCGAGCTGCGATCCGTCGCCGAGCAGCCGCCGGAACTGGGCGGCGTCGTGCGGCGTCGTGATGACGAGGACCTCCCGGATCCCCGCCAGCATCAGCGTGGACAGCGGGTAGTAGATCATCGGCTTGTCGTAGATCGGCATCAGCTGCTTGCTGATCGCCAGGGTGATCGGGCCCAACCGGTTACCCGTGCCGCCGGCCATGATGATCCCCCGCATCGGACTAGCATGCCGCACGTGCAGCAGCGGATCCTGGTGACCGGCGGGGCAGGCTTCATCGGCTGCAACTTCGTCCGGCACCTGCTCGACCGCACCGACGCAGCGGTGACGGTGCTCGACAAGCTGACGTACGCCGCGAGCCCGGCCGCGCTCGAAGGACTGCCCCCCGACCGCTTCCGGCTGGTCGTCGGAGACGTCGCCGACGCGCCGGTCGTCGACCCGCTGGTCGCCGTGCACGACGCGGTGGTGCACTTCGCCGCGGAGTCGCACAACGACAACTCGCTGCGGGACCCGACGCCGTTCGTGCACACCAACCTGGTCGGCACCTTCACCGTGCTCGAGGCGGCACGGAAGGCCGACGTACGCCTGCACCACGTCTCCACCGACGAGGTGTACGGCGACCTCGCGCTCGACGACCCGCGACGGTTCACCGAGGACTCGCCGTACCGTCCGAGCAGTCCCTACTCGGCGTCCAAGGCCGGCTCGGACCACCTGGTGCGCGCCTGGGTGCGCAGCTTCGGCGTCCGCGCGACGATCTCGACCTGCTCGAACAGCTACGGGCCGTGGCAGCACGTCGAGAAGTTCATCCCCCGCCAGATCACCAACGTCCTCACCGGCGACCGCCCGAAGGTCTACGGAACCGGCGCCCACGTCCGCGACTGGATCCACGTCGGCGACCACAGCGCAGCGGTGCTGGCCATCCTCGAGCGGGGCCGGGTCGGCGAGACCTACCTGATCGGAGCGGACGGGGAGCGCTCGAACGTCGAGGTGGTGCGCCTGATCCTGCGGCTGATGGGCCGCGACGAGGACGACTTCGACCTCGTCAGCGACCGCGCCGGCCACGACCTGCGCTACGCGATCGACGCGAGCCGGCTGCGCGAGGAGCTCGGCTGGTTACCGGAGCACGGCGACTTCGAGGCGGGCCTGGAGCGCACCATCGCGTGGTACGCCGACCACCAGGACTGGTGGCGTCCCGGCAAGGCCGCGATCGAGGCGGCGTACGCCGCCAAGGGGAAGTGAGTCAGTCTGACTCAGTCGAGGTCGGTCAGCCGACTTCGACGCGGCCGTAGTCGTCCTCGAGCCGGCAGATGTCGTCCTCGCCGGTGTAGGCCCCGTGCTGGACCTCGATGATGACGAGCTGCTGGTCGTGCTCGTTGGTGATCCGGTGCGGCTCACCGATCCCGACGTTGACCGAGTCGGCGACGTTGAGCACGAGCACCTCGCCGGCGATCACGCAGGTGGCGGTGCCGGAGACGACCGTCCAGTGCTCCGCCCGGTGCTCGTGAGTCTGGTACGACAGCCGCGAACCCGGCTCGACGACGATCCGCTTCACCTTGAAGCCTTCGCCCTCGTCGAGCACCTGCCACGATCCCCACGGTCGAACTGCGCTGTCACCGATCAACGTCTTCCCCACTCTCCACCGGACTTGTCCCCAGGTCCTCCACGCCCCCACAGGCGTGCATACCTCCCACCGTAACGACGGCAGGGATACCGAAGGTACGGATCAGGAGAACATTCGACTCGAAATCGGCGAACCGGTCAGCGCCGCCGCAGACCCGTGAGCGCCGGACGGACGTCGGCGAGGTAGACCAGCGCCGCGATCGTCATGGCCAGGTTGATGATCATCAACGGGAGCGGCAGCAGCTGCAGGACCACGGCGATGCCGAGCACGATGCACCAGGTCGGCTTGTTCAGCTTGTCCGCGGCGAGGTAGGCCTCCCCCGAGTAGAGCAACGAGCTGACGAACGCGAAGATCTTGATCACGAGCAGCACGAAGAAGACCACGAGCTGTACGTAGCTCTCGACGAGGAACACATCCATGATGGCCCGATTCTATCGGTCAAATGAACGAGGCCCCGAGGGAATCACCCTCGGGGCCTCGTCGGCTGAAGCGCTAGCTCACTTGGCAGCGGTCTTCTTGGCCGGAGCCTTCTTGGCGGCAGCCTTCTTGGCCGGAGCCTTCTTGGCGGGCGACTTCTTCGCCGGAGCGTTCTTCGCGACGGAGCCGGGCACGGAAGCCGGGGCCTTCACCGCGTCACCCTTGCGGAGCTTGGTCACGACGCTCTCGCCACGCTTGGCGAGGTCGGCGTAGGTGCCGGTCACGGTCGCGACGTTCTCGTCGTACTGCTTCTTGACCGTCGTCTGCAGCTTGGTCGGAAGCTCCTTGGCGTCGGCCTGGAGCTCGGCGAGCTTGGCCTCGAACTTCGCGCGGTTGTCGGCGAAGGTGGCGGCGGCCTTCTCCTGCAGGGTCTTCGGCTGGGGAACCTCGAACTCCTTGACGGACTTCTGCACGTCGGCGACGCGAGCGTTGACCTTGGTCTGGACGTCGGTGACGTAGACCTTGACCTTCTCGACGGCCAGGTCGGTGGCGCCGACACCCGCGTAGAGCGGCTTGGCGGCGGCCTCGGGGACCTCGGGGAGGTCGATCGACTTCAGGTCGACCTTGGGAACCTCGAACTTCGGGAGCTCAAACTTCGGCATGGTGGATAACACCCTTCTTCGTGTGTTGGGGGGTCGTGCGTCTTATAGGGAGGGGGCGGTCGCCACGTCGGTGTGGCCGGGCTCGTCGCGGTCGACGGGCGCAGGCGCCGTGTCGGCCTCGTTGAGCGCCAGGAACGACGCGTAGACATCGAGGAGCGACTGCTTCTGCCGCTCGGTGAGGCCGGTATCGCCGAGTACGGCGAGCTCGACCGAGCCACCCACGCCGTCATCCGGGCTGAGGATTCCGGCCCGGATGTAGAGCTGCTCCGCGGAGATGCGCAGCGCCTTCGCGATCTGCTGCAGCACCTCGGCCGAGGGCTTGCGGAGCCCGCGCTCGATCTGGCTCAGGTACGGGTTGGAGACGCCGGCCTGCTCGGCGAGCTGCCGCAGGGACAGGCGCGACTGCGTGCGCTGCTCCTTGAGGTAGTCACCCAGTGCGCCGACTGTCTCGGTCACCTTCACCTTCACCATGCCCCCCATCCTGCTAGCAATAGTTAGCACTTTGCAAGCTGAGGGCACGTGAACTGGTTCACACGGTCTCCCCGGTCGGTTGAGGAGGTCGCCCAGCGACCCGCCCCCCGTTGGTCGAGCAGGTCGCCCAGCGACCCGCCCCCCGTCGGTCGAGGAGGTCACCCAGCGACCCGCCCCCCGTCGGTCGAGGAGGTCACCCAGCGACCCGCCCCCCGTCGGTCGAGGAGGTCACCCAGCGACCCGCCCCCCGTCGGTCGAGCAGGTCGCCCAGCGACCCGCCCCCCCCGTTGGTCGAGGAGG
>NZ_JACEHF010000166.1 GCF_014180685.1 Nocardioides pelophilus
CGGCGTGGGTCTCGCCCGGCAGCTTGCCGACCTTGCGGACCGGCACGAAACCGACGCCGAGGGCGAGCGCCACCGGCGCCGCCAGGATGAACCCGCGCGCCTCCATGCCGACCACCTTGTCGACGGCAGGCCGACCGTGCTCGTCGCGACCGACGTCGGCCAGCGCGGTGACGACAGCGCGGAAGCCGTCGTGGTCGGCCAGCAACGGCGTGATGTCCTTGAACGTGATCCCCGGCTGGGGGAAGTCCGCGACATCACGGACCCAACGGTCGAGGGCCTCCCCCGCTGCCCGCATGGCCGCCGTCGGCTCCCGTTCCACGGCTGCTACTTCTTGCCGCGCTTCGACCGGGTCTGCCGCACCGGCTGCTGTCGTCCGGAGCTGTTGCCCGACGCCACCCGCCGCTGCTGGGTGGGGGCGACCCGTCCCTTGCCCAACGCCTCGTCGGAGGGTCGGGCGGTGTTGCCGCCGTCGGTGTCCGCGGGGCGCTCGGCGCGGGCCGGCCGGCCGGTGCGGTCGGGGTCCGGCTCGCCCTCGACGACCGGGGTGTCGCGGGTGACCGCCGGGACCGACGCGTAGCGGTCGGCCATCGCCCGCTTCTTGGCACGGGCGCGACGGGCCTGCTCGACGACCTCGGTCTCGGTCGACTTGAGCTGCACCAGGATCCGCGGCGCGAGGAAGACCGAGGAGTAGATGCCCGCAGTCATGCCGACGAACTGCGCCAGGGCGAGGTCCTGCAGCGAGCTCGCGCCCAGCTGGACCGCGCTGACGTAGAGGATCGCGCCGATCGGGATCAGCGCCACGATGCTGGTGTTGATCGAGCGCACCAGGGTCTGGTTGACCGCGAGGTTGGCCGCGTCGGCGTACGACTCGGTGCTCTTGCGGAGCGTGGTGGTGTTCTCTCTGACCTTGTCGAACACGACCACCGTGTCGTAGAGCGAGAAGCCCAGGATCGCCAGCAGACCGGTCACCGCCGCGGGCGTCACCTGGAAGCCGGACAGCGCGTAGACGCCGACCGTGATGGTGATGTCGTGGAAGAGGGCCAGCAGCGCTGCCACCGACATCTTCCACTCACGGAAGTAGCCCCAGATGAACAGCACGACCAGCACGAGGAACACCGCGATACCGATCAACGCGCGTTCGGCGACCTCCCGGCCCCAGCTGGGGCCGACGTCCTGGGTCGAGATGTCGTCCACGCGGTCGACACTGGGGAACAAGCCGACGATGACGTCTTCGGCCTCGTCCTCGCCCGTGTCGGAGAGCGACTCGGTGGTGAGGACCAGCGAGTTGCCGCCGGCGGTCGTGACCGACGGGTTCGCTGCGCCCTCGATGCCGGCGTCGGCGATCGACTCACGCAGCTCGTCGGCCGAGCTCTGGTCGACGCCCTCGGCGACGGTGATCTTGAGCTCCGTGCCGCCGCGGAACTCGACCCCGAAGTTGAGCGGCTTGACGATCACGGCGGTGATGGCGAGGCCCACCAGGATGACGGTGATGCCGTACCACAGCGGCTTGCGACCGATGAAGTCGAAGGACCGGTGACCGTTGTAGAGGTCGTTACCGACCCGGGACAGCTTGCCCATCAGGCCTTGCCTCCTGCCGTCATCGGGGGGTGCGGGGGGCCGTCGATGCCCAAGGACCCCGGGCTCAGACCGGACATCCGGTGGCCGGAGTTGAACGCCTTGAACTGCGCGAACCAGGACACCAGCGGCTTGGTGAACCAGAACAGGACAGCGAGGTCGATCAGCGTCGACAGGCCGAGCGCGAAGCCGAAGCCCTTCACCGCACCGGTCGCGAAGATGTAGAGGACCAGCGCGGAGAGCAGCGACACCGTGTTGGCCGCGATCCGGGTGACCCGGGCGCGGGCCCAGCCGGTCTCGACAGCGACCCGCATCGACTTGCCCTCGCGCATCTCGTCACGGATCCGCTCGAAGTAGATGACGAAGGAGTCCGCGACCACTCCGACCGCGATGATCAGGCCGGCGATGCCGGGCAGGGTCAGGGTGAACCCGGCTGACTCGCTCAGCAGCAGCACCATGCCGTAGGTGATGCCGGCGGCGATGAACAAGGAGCTCACGACGGCCAGGCCCAGCGCGCGGTAGTAGACCAGGCAGTAGAGCATGACCAGCGCCAACCCGATGCCGCCGGCCGTGAGCCCGGCGCTCAGCTGGTCACCGGCCAGCGACGGGCCGATGTCCTCGGTCGTCACGTCCTTGTCGAACGAGATCGGCAGCGCGCCGAACTTCAGGCTGTTCGCCAGGTTGGTTGCGCTCTCCTCGGTGAAGTTGCCCGTGATCTGCGACCGACCGTCGCGGATCGGGTCGTTCATCACGGGAGCAGACAGCACCACTCCGTCGAGCACGATCGCGAACTGGCGGCCGGTGCCGGCCAGCTGCGACGAGAGCGTCTCGAAGTCGTCCTCGCCGCCGGTGGAGCCCTTCGGGTGGGCCTTGTCCTTGTCGTTGCCGATGTCGAGGGTGACTGCCCACTCGACCTCGCCCTGCGGGATGCCGGCCCCGGCGTCCGAGAGCTCGGTGCCCTCGATGACCGAGCGGGACAGGAGGTACTTGGTGACCCGACCGTCATCGCCGATCTCGCACGCCACCAGCGGCTGGTCCGGGTCGTCGGGCTGAGGCGCCGGCACCTGCTCGCCCTGGGCGTTGGTCTTGACGGTGGTGCCGTCCTCGGTGCAGGAGAGGCTGTTGAACAGCGCCACCGAGTCGGCGTCGGGGGACGCCGCCCACGCGATCTCGTCCTCCGCCGTACGGACCCCCGTGTCGCCCTCGTCCTCGGGCTCGCCGGTGGGCTCGTCGGTGGGCGTCTCGGTGGGGCTGGCCGTGTCGGTGGGGCTGGCCGTGTCGGTGGGCTCGTTGTTCTTCCTGTCGCCCTCGTGGCCGGGCTTGTGGTCGAGCGCGAGCGGCGCCCGACCGAGCGGCACACCGCCGGTGGCGCACGGGTCGGAAGCACCCTCGGCGCAGGCGACCAGGCGGAACCGGAGCTGCGCCTGGCGGCGGACCAGCTCCTCGGTCTCGCGGCGGTTCTCGGTGGAGCCGGGGATCTCGACGACGATGTACCTGCCCGACTGGGCGGTCACCTCGGCCTCGACGACGCCCGAGCCGTTGACCCGCTGGTCGATGATCCGACGGGCCTCCTCGAAGTTCTCGTCGGTGGGGTCGCCAGTGGCGGTCAGGGTGATCCGCAGACCGCCCTGGAGGTCGAGGCCGAGCGCCGGCTTCCAGCTGCCGGCGAGCGCGACCAGGCCGTACATGATCGCCACGCCGAGGAAGAAGACGACCAGGGTCCGTCCGGGCCGGTAGCGACGTGCCGCCACGTCAGCGCTCCTCGTCGTCGGTCTCGCTGGCCGCGCCCGAGTCGACGTCGTCCGGCTGGTCAGCCTCGTCGATCTCGTCGGCTGCGTCGTCGCGCACGACCGAGCCGACCGCCGCGCGGGCGACCTTGACGACCATGCCGGGCGCGAGCTCGATCATCAGGTGGGCGTCGGCGACCTCGCTGACGGTGCCGAAGATGCCGGAGGTCAGGACGACCGTCTCACCGGGAACGATGGACGCCTGCACCTGCGCGACCTCCTTCTGGCGCCGTTGCGCCGGCCGGATGATCAGCAGCCAGAAGATCGCCACGATCGCGACGATCCACAGCAGGGGTGCGATTTCGTTCACCAAAGAGCCTTCCAAGCGTTCGTCTGGACGCAGCGCGCGACCGGATCCGGGCAGCCGCACGGAGCCCGGGGCGGGCCGACGGGCAAGTGTAGCCGCGCGTGTTACGTCGCCCACATCGCCGTACGGCGATGGCGGGGCGGGCGCCGGACTACTCCTCGAAGAGGGTCGGATCGACCGCTTCGACGGGCTGGGGCGGGGGCGTCAGTCCGAGGTGCTCCCAGGCTGCCGGAGTGGCGATCCGGCCGCGCGGAGTGCGGGCGAGGAATCCCAGGCGCACCAGGAACGGCTCGGCCACCTCCTCGACCGTCTCGCGCTCCTCCCCGACCGCCACCGCAAGCGTCGACACACCCACCGGACCACCGCCGAACCTGCGGCAGAGCGCGTCGATGACCGCCCGGTCGAGCCGGTCGAGCCCGAGCTGGTCGACCTCGTAGAGCTCGAGCGCAGCCTGGGCGACGGGATGGGTCACGACGCCGTCGGCCCGGACCTGGGCGTAGTCGCGGACCCGACGCAACAGCCGGTTGGCGATCCGCGGGGTGCCGCGGGAGCGGGACGCGATCTCGGCGGAGCCCTCGGGTGTCAGCGGTACGTCGAGCAGCCCCGCGGAGCGGTGGGCGATCCGGTCGAGGTCGGCCGGCTCGTAGAACTCCAGGTGGGCGGTGAAGCCGAACCGGTCCCGCAGCGGCCCGGGCAGCAGGCCGGCGCGGGTCGTGGCACCGACGAGCGTGAACTGCGGGATCTCGAGCGGGATCGCGGTCGCGCCCGGCCCCTTGCCGATGACGACGTCGACCCGGAAGTCCTCCATCGCCATGTAGAGCATCTCCTCCGCCGGGCGTGACATCCGGTGGATCTCGTCGACGAAGAGCACGTCGCCCTCGTTGAGGCCGGACAGGATCGCGGCGAGGTCGCCGGCGTGGGTGATCGCGGGCCCGCTGGTCAGCCGCAGCGGGGTGTTCATCTCGTGGGCGATGATCATCGCCAGCGTCGTCTTGCCGAGCCCGGGCGGCCCGGACAGCAGCACGTGGTCGGGCGCCCGCCCCCGTCGTCGCGCGGCCTCGAGCACCAGCCCCAGCTGGTCGCGGACCCGGGTCTGTCCGACGACCTCGTCGAGGCTGCGCGGTCGCAGCGCCGCCTCGACCGCGCGCTCGTCGCCCTCCGCCTCCAGTGCGGTGAGCGACCGGAGGTGAGTCTCCTCGGCGACGTCGATCTCGTCCTCGTGGAACGTCATGGGACCTCCGCTCAGGCCTTCGAGAGGGTGCGGAGGGCCGCCCGCAGGAGCGAGCCGACGTCGGGCAGCTCGCCCGCGTCGGGGGCGACGGCGTCGATCGCCCGGTCGGCGTCCTTCGCGTTGTAGCCGAGCCCGATCAGGCCCTGGGCGACCTGGTCTCGCCACGGCGCGATCGCGGCGTGGGGCAGCGCGGCACCGCGCCCGGTCGGCGCGCCGATCCGGTCCTTGAGCTCCAGGATGATGCGCTGGGCGCCCTTCTGGCCGATGCCGGGGACCTTGGTCAGCGTCTTCACGTCGTCGACGGCGATGGCGGTGCGCACCCCGTCGGGCGAGAGTACGGCGAGCATCGCCTGGGCCAGCTTGGGACCGACCCCCGACGCCGTCTGCACCAGCTCGAAGATCGACTTCTCGTCGTCGTCGGCGAACCCGAACAGGGTGAGCGAGTCCTCGCGGACGACCAGGCTGGTCGGCAGCGTCGCCTCACTGCCGGTGCGGAGCGAGGCGAGGGTGCCAGGGGTGCACATCAGCTCGAGACCGACACCGCCCACCTCGAGCACCGCGCTGTTGAGCGTCACGGCCGCGACCCGGCCCCGGACGTGCGCGATCATCGTCTGCCTCCTGCCGCGGCGATCGCCGCATCGATCCGGGCCTGGCTCCCGCCCCGCCAGATGTGGGTGATCGCCAGCGCCAGCGCGTCGGCGGCGTCGGCCGGCTTCGGCATCGCGTCGAGCCGGAGGATCCGCGTCACCATCGCGCCCACCTGGGCCTTGTCGGCACGCCCGTTGCCGGACACGGCGGCCTTGACCTCGCTCGGCGTGTGCAGCGCGACCGGCAGGCCGCGCCGGGCGGCGCAGACCATCGCGATCCCGCTCGCCTGGGCGGTGCCCATCACCGTGCTCACGTCGGAGCGGGCGAAGACCCGCTCGATCGCGACCGCGTCCGGTGTGTGCTCGTCGAGCCACGCCTCGATGCCACGCTCGATGGAGACCAGTCGCTCGGGGACCGGCAGGTGCGACGACGTACGGATGACGTTGACGTCGACCAGCCGCAACGGGCGGCCGACGTCGCCCTCGACCACGCCCATCCCGCAGCGGGTCAGGCCGGGGTCGATCCCGAGGACACGCATTGGAACTCCCGCCACCTCGATGAACTCAACCTGTCGAACACCTGTTCGGTGCCAACGCTAAGGTCGGCAGGCACCTCACCGGGTCTCGACACGCCGGTCGCGACCTCGTTCCTCGGTCGCGCGGCTCGCTCGACCACCATCAGCGAGTCCGCTGGCGCGTCCTCGCTACGCCTCGACGGCTTCCATGACCTCGTCGGGGATGTCGGCGTTGGAGAAGACGTTCTGCACGTCGTCGAGGTCGTCGACGGCGTCGATCAGGCGGAACACCTTGCCGGCGGCGTCGGGGTCGGCGACGGGGATGTCGAGCGACGCGACGAACTGGACCTCGGCCGAGTCGTAGTCGATCCCGGCTGCCTGCAGCGCCGTGCGGACCGCGACCACGTCGGTGGGCTCGGACTGGACCTCGAAGCCCTCGCCCAGGTCGAGCACCTCCTCGGCGCCGGCGTCGAGGGTCGCCTCGAGGACGTCGTCCTCGCTGATCTCCTTGGCCTCCTGCGCCTTGGGCACCACGACGACGCCCTTGCGGTTGAAGAGCCGGGACACCGAGCCCGGGTCGGCCATGGTGCCGCCGTTGCGGGTGACCGCCGTCCGGACCTCCATCGCGGCCCGGTTGCGGTTGTCGGTCAGGCACTCGACGAGCAGGGCAACGCCTTGGGGTCCGTAGACCTCGTACATGATCGTCTCGTAGTCGACACCGCCGCCCTCGAGACCGCCGCCGCGCTTCACCGCGGAGTCGATGTTCTTGTTGGGGACCGACTGCTTCTTCGCCTTCTGGATGGCGTCGAAGAGAGTGGGGTTGCCGGCGGGGTCAGGCCCGCCCGTCTTGGCCGCGATCTCGATGTTCTTGATCAGCTTGGCGAACAGCTTGCCGCGCTTGGCGTCGATGACCGCCTTCTTGTGCTTGGTGGTCGCCCACTTGGAGTGGCCAGACATTCAGTCCCTCTTCCGACTCGACAACGACCGCTGAGTCTACCGTCGCACCATCTCGAGGAAGAGCCGGTGGATGCGTCCGTCGTCGGCGACCTCGGGGTGGAACGACGTCGCCAGCAGGTGTCCTTGACGTACGGCGACCGGGTGCCCCTCCGCCTCGGCCAGCACCTCGACCGCGGGACCGACCTCCTCGACCCACGGGGCGCGGATGAAGACGGCATGGACCGGCCGGTCGAGACCCTTGAGGTCGAGCTCCGCCTCGAACGAGTCGACCTGCCGACCGAACGCGTTGCGGCGCACCGTCACGTCGAGCCCGCCGATCGTCTCCTGCCCGGCGGCGCCGTCGAGGATCCGATCGGCGAGCAGGATCATGCCCGCGCAGGTGCCGAACGTCGGCATGCCCGACCGCACCCGCACCCGGATCGGGTCGAGCAGCTCGAAGGTGCGTGCGAGCTTGGCCATCGTCGTCGACTCGCCGCCGGGCAGCACCAGCGCCTCGCAGCGCGCGAGCTCCTCCGGTCGCCGGACCGGGACCGCCTCTGCCCCGAGCGCGGTCAGCGTCGACAGGTGCTCGCGGACGTCACCTTGCAGGGCGAAGACTCCGACGACGGGCACCCCCCGAGCCTAGTGAGGCGCCGCGGCGGGGTCGCGATCAGGCGTGCCCGCAGCGCATCGCAGCGCCGATGATGATGATGCTCGTCCGCCTCACGGGCGTGGTGGTCGTCGTCGCCGCGATCCAGGTCGTCGGTGTCCGCAGCCGGGCCAGCACCACCACGTTGTAGTTGGCATTGGTCCCGATCAGTCCGGTGCTGATGTCGAGGGTGACCGTCGACCCGGCCGCCTGTCCTCCGCCGATGGTCCCCGTCGCGACGGGCGTCCCGCCGGTGGTGCGCAGCTCCCAGTAGTACTCGTAACGCGCGTCGACGTGGGTCCAGGTCAGCCGGGCGATGTTGCCCAGCACGAGGATGCCGTTCACGTCGGTGCAGGTGGGCTGCGCCTGGGACACCACCGTGTGGGTGCCCATGCTGCCGGACGTGACCGTGCCGGTGTCGGTGAAGAACGCCGAGGACGGCGCCGCCGTGGCCGACACCAGGGCCAGCGCGACCGGTACGGCGAGGAACGCGGCCACCCGACGACGGCCAGCGGTGGGTTCGCGGCTGGGCCGGAGGGCGAAGACGAGCAGGCCGAACGCGCCCGCACCGAGGATCATCAGGCCCCAGGTGGTCGACAGCCAGCTCACCGGGTAGCCCAGCCACGGCACGTCGAACCGCACCGCGAGCACCCGGTCGACGACGTAGATCTCGCTGTCCGGGGCCGCGTTGGCGTCGCCCTGGAGGGTCAGTGCCACTTCTCCGCCGGAGGGCTCGGCCGCCACCACCCGGTGCATCACCCGGGTGCCGTCCGCACGCGACACGGCCACGACGTCGCCGACCTCGACGTTGTCGGCCGCCGTGTCCTGAGCGAAGGCGAGCGACCCGGCCGGGATCGCCGGGCTCATCGAACCGGAGCTGACCACCATCGGGCGGATGTCCAGGAAGACGCTCGCGGTCGCGGCGACCAGGCAGACCACGCCGAGAGCCGCCCCCAGCGACAGGAGGATGCGGCCCGGTCGGAACGGCTTGCGCCGGCGGTGGCTGGTCATGGCAGCTGGGTCGCCGACAGGGAGAGCACGACGCTCGTGGTCTTGCCCTGGAGGCTGTTCGGGGCGCCGCTGTTGAGCACGACCTGGACGCAGAGGCTGCGGGTCGCACCGGCCGTCGCCAGCGCCACGTCCGCGGGCAGGATGTTGCCCGACGGAGTGGTCGAGACGAATCCGGAGAACACCTGCGTCCCGCCCGTGCAGGTGCCGGCCCGGTCGCCGCCGGCCTGGGTTCCGGTCGGGGCCGCCGCGCTGGACTGGTCGACGATCACGACCTGGAGCCCGAGCGACCCGGAGGTGAGGTCGTTCGTCGAGGACTGGACGGTCGCGTTGAACTTGAACGGCGCGGTGCCGGAGTTCCGGACGACGACCGTCTTCGACACGCTCTCCCCCGGGACCATGTCGGTGAGGGTCAGCGCGGCGTAGTTCCAGTTGTTGGGGCCGGTCCCGGTCAGGAACTCCGAGCCGGTGCTCGGTCCCGCGGTGAGGTCGAGGGTCGCGGAGCTGATCGGGCCGCTCTCCACCGTCGCCTCATCGGTCCAGTACGCCGACGTCGAGGTGGCTCCCAGCGCGGCCAGCACCCCCAGGCTGAGCAGGGCGCGGGTGCGCCCGCGGCCGAACCAGCGGCCGCCGAACCAGCGGCCGGCGACTGCGGCGTGCGCACGAGGG
>NZ_JACEHF010000167.1 GCF_014180685.1 Nocardioides pelophilus
CGGAGCAGGTCGCCGATCGGGACCGGCAGGCCGACGCCGTCGAAGTCTCCGACGGTCCGGCGCTCGGCCAGGGTGACGATCCAGGCGGCGAGGTCGCGGACGTCGATGACCTGAACGATGTCGGACGGCGCCCCCGGGGCGAGCACCTCGCCCCCGTCGGCGAGCCGGTCCGGCCAGTAGGTGAACCTCCCGCTGGGGTCGCCCGGGCCGACGATGAGCCCGGGGCGGACCACGGTCCACGAGGCCGCTCCGTCGCGGACGATCTGCTCGCAGGCGACCTTCATCGGGCCGTAGGCCTCGGGATCGGCGGAGAGGTCGACGTCCTCGGTGATCGGCTCCCGCAGCGGCACCGTGCCGGGCCGTCCGGGCACCGAGTCGTCGGCGTAGACGTTGACGGTCGACACGAAGACCCAATGGGCGTCGGGAACGGCGGCCACTGCTCGACGCACGTGCGAGGGGATGCGGGAGACGTCGACCACCGCGTCGTACTCCCCCGCCAGTGGCGGCGGTTCCTCGGCGCGGTCCCAGCACAGCAGCGTCGCGCCCTCGGGGACGTCACCGGACACTCCCCGACAGGCACAGGTCACGTCGTGACCGCGCCGGAGCGCCTCGGCCGCGACCTCGCGGGACAGGAACACGGTGCCTCCGAGCACGAGCAGCCTCATGCCTCCACCCCAGCCGAGGCGCCGCACGGCGGCAAGTGATTCAGCGCACAGCGGAAGCCGGCAAGTAGGGGGTTAACCCTGATTCCAGCGGGCGGGTTCCTCCGTAGTTTCTGGAGCGCACCCCACGAAGGAGACGACCGATGATCGAGACGATGCCCAGCCGCAACCCGGCGGCGTACGCCGTCCACCGTCGCCACCTGCAGGTGGTGCACGGGGCCGAGCCCCAGCCCGTCCCGGCGCCTCCCGCCGCGGGGTCTCCCCCTGCGAGCGCTCCGCTCTGGGCGGCCCGCCTCACCCGCCGCGAGATCGAGGTCCTGCACTGCCTCGCGGTCGGTCTCTCCACGACGGAGACCGCGCAGACGCTCTTCATCTCGACCGCGACGGTGAAGAGCCACATCGCGCGGCTGATCACGAAGGTCGAGGTGCGGGACCGCGTCCAGCTGGTGATCGCCGCCTACCGCTCGGGCTTCATCCGCGTCGACTGACGTGTCCGCGGCGTGATCCCAGCCACGCCGCAGGCGGCCACGGCACCCGGGTGAGGCGCTCGCCACAGCGCAGCCGGCCGGCTTCGGCGATCCTTGCCCTCATGCCCGATGCCCCTCGCGATGGCGCGAACCCTCTTGCCGAGATGATCGCGGGCATCCGCCGACTCATTCCCGAGCCCGGCATCAGCACGCCGGCCGCGCCGGCCGCTGCCGCCGACGACGGCGCCCAGTGGCGCGAGCTCGCCACCGCCGTCGACGAGCTGGTCGAGGTGGTGCTCGTCCAGCAGGACCTCATCGAGAACGTGCTGACGCGGATGAGTCGCCTCGAGGGTCGCGAGGTCGCGCAGAAGAAGGCACGTCGTGGCGCCTGAGTGGCGACGGCCGGAGGAGCTGCGCCGGCTCGTCGACGCGCTGCGCTGCACCGAGCCGCGGCCGAGCCGCCGCTGGGGCGAGCTGCTGGCCGCCGTACGACGAGGCTCCGTGGGCGCGGAGCACGAGTCCTCCGCCCGGACCGACTGAGACACCGACGCTCGAGGACCGGAGCCCAGATCGCCGCTCGATGGGCTCCCCGAACGACCGCGGCGATGCCATGCTCGGCGCATGCAGGAGATGCCAGCGGAGCTCAAGCCGCTTCCCGAGAACTGGGACCGCGCCCTCGTGATCGTGGCCCACCCCGACGACATCGAGTACGGCGCCGCCGGTGCGATCGCGCGCTGGACGGGCCAGGGCAAGAAGATCAACTACGTCATGGTGACGAGCGGCGAGGCGGGCATCGACGGCCTGCATCCGGACGAGTGCCGCGCCCTTCGCGAAGCGGAGGAGATCGCGTCCGCGCAGGTGGTCGGGGTGGACGAGGTGGAGTTCCTCGGCTACCCCGACGGGATCCTCACCTACGGCCTCGACCTGCGGGCCGCCGTCGCCCGGCTGGTGCGCCGGTACCAGCCGGAGATCGTGATCACCGGCAACTTCCGCGACACGTTCGGGCCGGGTGCGCTCAACCAGGCCGACCACATCGCGACGGGCAGAGCGGTGTTGGACGGCGTCCGCGACGCCGGCAACCGCTGGATCTTCCCCGAGCAGCTGACCGACGGCCTCAACCCGTGGGGCGGCGTACGCGCGGTCTGGGCCGCCGGCTCCCCCGACTCGCGGCACGCGGTCGACGTGACCGACACCTTCGACGTCGGCGTCCGCTCCCTCGAGGCGCACGACGCCTACATCAAGGGACTGGGCTGGGAGGGCTGGAGCGCGGAGGACTTCCTCGAGGGGATCCTGCGTCAGGGCGGCGCCCGGTTCGGCACGACGTACGCCGCCATGTTCGAGGTGTACTCGATGGTCTGGGGCGGTTCCGAGGAGGACTGACTGCCCGGGAGGGCCGACGGTCCCGTCGGCCAGGGTCTTCCGCCCCTGACCCCTTGCTCCCCCGACTCCTAGCGTGAGGTTGGGACGTGGATCCGTCCCACCGAGCCGAGGAGGCGGACTGTGATGAGGCGACTGGTGGTTCTAGGTGCCGGCACGGCGGGCACGATGATCGTCAACAAGCTGCGCCGGAAGCTCCCCGCCGACGAGTGGGAGATCACCGTCGTCGATCGCGACGACGTCCATCCCTACCAGCCCGGCTTCCTCTTCATGCCGTTCGGCACGTACGACGACTCACAGCTCTCGCGGCCGCGTCGCGACTTCGTCCCCGACGGCGTGGAGTTCGTGATCGCCGAGGTCGACCGGGTCGACGCCGAGGCCCGCACCGTCCTCCTCGAGGACGGCCGGACGCTCGACTACGACTACCTGGTCATCGCCAGCGGCACGTCGCCGCGGCCCGACCAGACCCCGGGCATGCTCGACGCCGAGTGGCGGCGCAGCATCTTCGACTTCTACACCCGCGACGGCGCGCAGGCGCTCGCGGAGGCCCTCAAGGAGTTCGACCACGGGCGCCTGGTCGTGCACATCACCGAGATGCCGATCAAGTGCCCGGTGGCTCCGCTCGAGTTCACGTTCCTCGCCGAGGCGTGGCTGCGCGAGCACCACCTGCGCGACCGGGTCGAGCTGGTCTACGTCACGCCCCTCCCCGGGGCGTTCACCAAGCCCGTCGCGTCCGATCGTCTGGGAGCGATGCTCGAGGACCGCAAGGTGGTCGTCGAGAGCGACTTCCTCGTCGAGCACATCGACAACGAGCGCAAGTGCCTCGTCTCGTACGACGAGCGCGAGGTCCCGTTCGACCTCCTGGTCACCGTCCCGCTCAACATGGGCGCGGACTTCGTCGCCAGGTCCGGCCTCGGGGACGAGCTGAACTACGTGCCCGTCGACAAGCGCACGCTGCTCAGCACCCAGAGCGATCGCATCTTCGCCGTCGGCGACGCCAATGACATCCCGGCCTCGAAGGCGGGCTCGGTCGCTCACTTCGCCGTGGAGGTGTTCGTCGACAACTTCCTCCGCCACATCGACGGTCAGGCGATGGTCCGGTCGTTCGACGGGCACGCCAACTGCTTCGTCGAGTCCGGCGACAAGAAGGCGCTGCTCATCGACTTCAACTACGACACCGAGCCGCTGACCGGGACCTACCCGTTGCCGTACGTCGGACCGCTCGGTCTGCTCAAGGAGACCCGGGCGAACCACCTCGGGAAGCTCGCGTTCCGGTGGATCTACTGGAACGTCCTGCTCCCGGGCCGGCCGATCCCGCTGCCCAACCACATGTCCATGGTCGGCAAGCATCCCGTCGACGACGCAACGACACCACAACCGAAGGAGCTGACATGACCACCACCACGCTCGCCGGACACGAGTTCCACGTCAACGACGAGGGCTTCCTGACCGTCCCGTCCGAGTGGAGCGAGGAGCTCGGAGCTGCCCTCGCCGCCCAGATCGGCATCGAGATGACCGAGCGGCACTGGGAGGTCGTCCGGTTCCTCCGCGCCGACTTCGCAGAGGCTGGCGAGACGGCCACGCTGCGCCGGGTGGCCGCCCGAAGCGGCGTACCCGTCAAGGAGCTCTTCGTGCTGTTCCCGCAGAAGCCCGCCAAGAAGATGGCCTACGTGGCTGGTCTGCCCAAGCCGCACGGCTGCGTCTGACCCACCACCTCTGAAGGAGTCCCACCATGACCACCACACCGACCGCGCCCGCCGTCGTCCCCAACTTCGACGACTCCGCCAGCGAAGGCCGCAAGCTCGCCATCATCTGCTCGAAGGGCAGCCTCGACATGGCCTACCCCGGGCTGATCCTCGCCAACGCCGCCCTCGGCGAGGGCGTCGAGACCCACCTGTTCTTCACGTTCTGGGGTTTCGACATGATCAACAAGAAGACGATGGGCGACCTGAAGTTCACGATGCTCGGCAACCCCGCCACCCACATGCCGCAGGGCCTCGGCGGCCTCCCGGGCATGACGGCCCTGGCCACCTCGAAGCTGAAGAAGTCCATCGCGGACCTCGACGTCCCCGAGGTGCCTGAGTTCCTGGAGCAGATCGTCGCCTCCGGCGGACACCTCTGGGCGTGTCGCATGTCGGCGGACATGAACCACCTCACCGAGGAGGACCTCTACGATGAGGTCGAGGCCATCATCAGTGCCAGCGACTTCATCGAGAAGACGGCTGGGGCCCAGCTCCTCTTCATCTGACCCAGCCCGACCACCAGCCCGACCACCAGCCCGACCACCAGCCGTCCGCCGGCCGCCTGCCGCCTCAGGTGGCCGGTGGGACGTGGCGGGTGAGGAACGCGATCTGGTCGGTGACCACGCGCTCGAACGCCTCGCCGACGTAGATGTCGAAGTGCCCTTCGGGGTAGGTCCTGATCTCGCCCTTGGGCGCCTTCGCAGCGTGCCGCTTCGTCGCCCGCGCCGGTGCGACGCTGTCCGTCTCGCACACCGCGAACAGGATCGGGCACTCGACCGCTGCCGCCGAGCGCCCGGGGAACTGGAACGGGATGCTCAACGCGACGCGGGCCGCGACCTCGTTGATGACCTCCTGACCGTCCGGCACGAGCGCGAGGTAGCCGGGCTTCGCATCCGGCGCCGACATGAGGGCGACGGTGCCGGGCTCGCCCGACGTCGGGACCATGTGCGGTGGTCGGTGCAGCCTCGACGTCACGAGATCGCGGAGCCCGCGGGCGGTCACGCGGAGCGAGGTGAGGGTGTCGATGGCCAGGACCGACGCCAGGCCGTCGGTGAACGGGCACTGGGCGACGGCCGCCGCGATCCGGTGGTCGCGTTCCGCGGTCCGGATGACGTGCCCGCCTCCGAAGGACGTCCCCCAGACGACGACCTTGTCCGGGTCGAACTCCTCCAGCGAACGAACGTAGGAGACGGCCGCGGCCCAGTCCTCGAGCTGCTTGCGGACATCGAGGAGCTGGCGGGGCTCGCCGCTGCTGGCGCCGAAGTGCCGGTAGTCGAAGACCAGGCAGGAGTAGCCGGCCGCGACGAAGCGCTCGGCGTAGGCGTCCAGCCGCATCTCCTTGACCGCCCCGAGACCGTGGGCCATCACGATCACCGGTCCCGGCACGGACGTCTCCGCCGAGTAGAGCCACGCGGCGCAGGTGTCGTCCCCGGAGGGGAAGGTGATGTCCCGGCGGGCGCGGCGGGCGTACGGCGAAGGCTCGGTCATGCGCCGACCGTACGAGAAGAGCGCACGGGTGCGTCGCGACGGTCGCTGGACGAGCACGCGGCGGGCAGGCTCTACGATCGTGCCCTGACCTCGGGATCTCTGGAGTGCACTCATGAGCAAGACCTGGCTGCTGCGCGGCGTGGCCGTCGCCATCTTCGTCGTCCTGGTCGGCTCCTGGGGGGTGGGGCTGGTCGACCTCGGCGACACGCCGTCGTCGTCGGGCGAAGGGCCGTCGACCCCCGTGCCGCCGCCGCCCGACAGCGAGCCGGCGTCGCACGGCCGGCTCTCGAACGTCCTCGAGAAGGCGAACCGCCAGCGCACCCGCAGGGCTGCCACCACCGAGGCCGCTTCCACCGAGCCGAGCGCCGTCACCGTCGACGACGCGACGGACGACGCGTCCGGTACGCCGACGCCGACGACCGCCGCCCCCAGCCCCGACCCGTCGGACCCCTCGGAGCAGCCGGGTTCGCCGACCCCGCCGACCACCCCGAGCAACCCCCCGAGCGAGCCGGACGGCGAGTGCACCGACCTGGCCGCGGTCGTCGACTGCGCGCTCGACCCGGTCACCGGCCGCCCCTGAGGTCGACGCTCAGAACTCGAAGACCAGCCGCGCTGTCGCCCGGCCGCTGAGGACCTCCTCGACGGCCTCGTTGACCTGGTCGAGCTTGCGGGTCTCGGCCACCACCCGGGTCCGGCCCTGGGCGTGCAGCTCGAAGACCTCGGCGAGGTCCTGACGGGTGCCGACGATCGAGCCGATCACCGAGATCCCCTTCAGGACGGTCGGGAAGATCGGCAGGCTCATCGGACCGTCGGTCTCGGGCGGCAGCCCGACGCAGACCAGACGGCCACCGCGGCGGAGCGAGGCGAAGGCCTGCTCGAAGACCTCGGGAATCACGGCCAGGACGACGGCGACGTCGACCCCGCCGAGCTCCTCCAGAGCCGCGACCACGTCGGTCGTCCGGGCGTTCACGGTGTGGTCGGCGCCGAGCTCGCGGGCGAGTGCCAGCTTGTCCTCCTCGACGTCAACACCGATGACGGTGCCCCCGACCAGCCGGGCGTACTGGACGGCGAGGTGGCCGAGGCCGCCGACGCCGAAGACTGCGACCCGCTCGGTGGGCTCGATGTGGGCGACCTTGATCGCCTTGTACGTCGTCACGCCGGCGCAGGTCAGCGGCGCAGCGTCCGTGGGGGTGATCCCGTCGGGGACGGCGACGACGTAGTTGGCGTCCGCGACGGCGTACTCCGCGAAGGCGCCGTCGATCGAGTAGCCGCTGTTCTGCTGGGACTCGCACAGGGTCTCCCAGCCGCGGATGCAGTAGCTGCAGCTACCGCACGCGTGTCCGAGCCAGGCGATGGCGACCCGGTCGCCGACCTGGCGGACGGTCACGTCCGGGCCGATCTTCTCGACGATGCCGACACCCTCGTGGCCGGGGGTGAACGGCGGGCTGGGCTTGACCGGCCAGTCGCCGTGGGCTGCATGGATGTCGGTGTGGCACAGGCCGCAGGCCTCCATCCGGACGAGGACCTGACCGGGTCCGGGGTCCGGGATCGGCAGGTCCTGGATCTCGAGCGGCTGGGTGAAGTCGGTGACGACTGCTGCTTTCATGGGGGATTCCTTCTTGCGTGGGGGCTCTTCTCTTCCATCCCCCACGCTGCTACCTGCGGCAGCGCGGCGACAGTGACGGAGGTCTGCCTACGTAGGGCCGAACGGCCCTAAGGACCCACCGCGCGAAGGGCGTATCAAGGTAGTGGGCAACCGCAGGGCGCAGGGCTTCCCTCGTCCGGCCAGCCCCTCGACCGAGGAGAGAACCATGACCACTCAGCAGACCCAGCACGCGCGGCCCTACCACCGGGTGGCCACCGTCATGAGCTGGCCCGTCGCCACCATCGACCACCAGGCGTCCCTCGAGGAGGGTGCCGAGGCCCTCGCGGCCGACGAGCTCGGTGCCGTGCTCGTGCTGGCCGACGGCGGGCTCGTCGGAATCCTGTCGGAGCGCGACATCGTGCGGCACGTCGCTGCCGGCGCCACCCTCTCCCACTTGACCGTCGGCGAGGCGATGACGTCGGAGCTGACAACCGCGCAGGTGGACGACACCATCCTGGACGCCGCGCGGGCGATGCGCGACGCCGACGTCCGACACCTGCCGGTGCTGCAGGACACCCTGATCGCCGGCATGGTCTCGATCCGGGACCTGCTCGCGGTCCTGATCGACGGCGCGGACGGCGACGACGTCGTGGTCGTGCCCAGTGGCACCCGCGTCGTCGTGCAGCAGGACTGACCGACCCGCCCGATCCCGCCCGATCCGCGCAGGCTGGTCGCCGCAGACTGGTCGCCGCAGAGGGCCTCAGAGCTCGGCTCTGGGGCCCTCGGCTCTCCTCAGATCTCCTCGGGAACCATCTCGATCGCGCCCGCCGGGCACTCCTCGACGCAGATCCCGCACCCCTTGCAGTAGTCGAGGTCGATGACGTACTCGCCCGGAGGGCCGATCTTGAGGACCGCGTTGTCCGGGCAGAGCGCGTAGCAGTTGTCGCAGGAGAAGCAGCTGCCGCACGACAGGCACCGGCGTGCCTCGAACAGGGCCGTGTCCGCATCCAGTCCGTGCACCACCTCGTCGAACGTCGAGCTGCGGCGGGCCAGCTCCAGGCGTGGCCGGTGGCTGCGGGCGGCGTCCTCGAAGTACCACGTGTTCAGCGCTTCGTACGGCGCCAGGTCCGGCTCGCTGTCCGGCTGCGAGGCCCGTCCGGCGAGCCAGGCGTCGATGCTCTCGGCAACGCGCCTGCCGTGGCCGACGGCCGTCGTCACCGAGCGGGTTCCGGCGATGGCGTCACCTCCGGCGAAGACTCCGGGCAGCCCGGTCGCCAGCAGACCGTCGGTCTCCACGGTGCCGTCGCTGACGTGCAGTGGGCCTTCGGTGGGGAGCAACGAGAGATCGGTGTCCTGCCCGAGCGCGAGGACGACCGAGTCGGCGGCGAGCCGTTCGGTGCGGCCGGTGGGCTGGGGGAAGCCGGTCTCGTCGAGCTCCATCTGCTCGATGAGCAGTCCGTCGGGCTCGACCCGCTCGATGGTCGAGAGCCAGTGGAACTCGACTCCTTCCTCCTCGGCCTGGATGACCTCATCGTCGTGCGCCGGCATCCGGTCGCGGGTGCGCCGGTAGACGACCACGGCGTCGGAGGCACCGAGCCGCTTGGCGGTGCGCGCGGCGTCGACCGCGGTGTTGCCGCCGCCGTACACCGCGACCCGGCGGCCGAGGAGCGGCC
>NZ_JACEHF010000168.1 GCF_014180685.1 Nocardioides pelophilus
CGCTGCGCTCGTCGCACCTCAACCAGCGGCGGGCCGTCGCACCTCAACCAGCGGCGGGCCGTCGCACCTCAACCGGCGGCGACGGCCGTGGCGCTCGTCGTACCTCGACCAGCGGCGGCCGCTGCGCTCGTCGTACCTCGACCAGCGGCGGTGGTCAGAAGACGTTGAGCGGGCGGAACTGGACCGAGATCCGGGGGCCGGCCGAGGCGACCTTGGGCACGGCGTGCTCCCAGGTGCGCTGGCAGCTGCCGCCCATGACCAGCAGGTCGCCGTGGCCCATCTCGAACGAGAGGGATCCCGCGCCGTCGGTGCGGTCGCGGGGTCGCAGCGCGAGCCGCCGCGGATCGCCGACCGACACGATCGCGACCATGGTGTCGTCGGTGCCGCCGCGGCCGATGGTGTCGCCGTGCCAGGCGACGCTGTCGCGCCCGTCCCGGTAGTAGCAGCAGCCGGCCGTGCGGAAGGGCTCGCCGAGCTCGGGCAGGTAGCGGGCCGACAGCGCTTCGCGCGCCGCGGTGAGCGTGGAGTGGGGGAGCTCCTCGCCGATCATGTAGGTGTAGACGAGGCGCGGGACGTCGACGATCCGGTCGTACATCCGCCGGCGTTCCGCCCGCCACGGAACGGTGTCGACCAGGGTGGCGAAGACGTCGTCGGGGTCGGTCAGCCAGCCGCGGGCCACGTCGACCCAGGCGCCCGCGCTCAGCTCGTGGCGCTCGAGGCCGTCGAAACCGAGGTCGTCGGCCGCGGTCGGGGCGAACAGCGTGCTCTGGAAGTCCACCCCTCGGAGACTACCCGAACGATTCGAACACGTGTTCGCACAACGTCGGCGCGTCGCGCCGGTCGAGGCTGTGCGGTCGGTGCTGTGCGGTCGAGGCTGGGCAAAGGCCGATTTCGGCGTTCCGGGGACGGCTGGCGCGACGCGCCCTAGCCTCGGATCGTGGAGACAGTCGACAGGGGAACGGCTGACCGTCGCGCACTCAAGCACGTGGCGATCCGGGAGTACGTGCGGGACCTGGTCTCGGGGTGTGTGCCTGGTACAGCCGCCCCATCAGAGCGAGATCTGGTCGAGCGCTTCGGCGTGGCTCGGATGACCGTGCGGCAGGCACTCGACGTACTGGTCGCCGAGGGTGTGCTGCAGCGCTTCCCCGGCCGCGGCACCTTCGTGGCGCCTCCGCGGCGGAAGCCGAGCCAGATCGCGAGCTTCACCGAGGACATGGCCGGCCGCGGGACGGTCGCGGAGAGCCGCACCCTGGTGGCCGAGAAGGTCAAGGCGCCCGCCGGCGTCGCGCGGGCGCTCGGGATCGCCCCCCGCGAGCCGGTGCTCCGCTGGCGCCGGCTGCGGCTGGCCGACGGCAGTCCGGTCTGCCTGTCCGACGCCTACCTCAGCGCCAGCCTGGTGCCCGGGATCTTCGACGGTCCCGACCTGCCCGACAGCCTGTACGACGAGCTGACCTCGCGCGGCCGCCGTCCCACGTGGGCGGAGGACTCGCTCTCGGCGGGGGTCGCGACCCCTGAGGAGGCCGAGCTGCTGGAGTGCAAGGAGGGGGCGGTCGTCATCCGGCACACCCGCCGGGCGCTGTGGGAGGACCGGCCGATCGAGATCTCGCGCAGCGTCTACCGCGCGGACCAGCACACGGTCTCGTTCCAGCTCGGCGGCTGACTCCCGGCTCAGCGGTTCAACCGGCCGAGCTCGGCGACGACGGTGCCGGTCTCGTCGCACACCCAGGCAGGGTCGGGCCCGCCCAGGTCCGGCTCGATGTGGAGGGCGTGCAGGGGGCCGTCCGAGCACCCCTCGCACAGGGGCCACAGGCCCGTCCGGTCGGTGCGCCCGTGGGCGTCGACGAGTGCGTCCTGGACGTCCTGCGCGATCAGCCCGGCCAGGTAGGTGGCTCCCTCGGGCCACTGCTCCACCCACCACCGGCGCTGCGAGCAGGCCTCGTCCAGCACCGACACGGTGCCGGCGTTCGCGACGCCCCGTGCCTCGAGATCGGCCAGCACCGATGCCCGGGCCTCGAAGATCACGCGGTCGTCCACAGCCTCATTGTGCTTCGGTTTGCCAACCCCGCGGTGCGGGGCACCCGATCCGGCGACCCGCCACCGCTGCGGCGTCGTACGAAGGGAGCAGCCATGACCGATCACTTGCGCACGACGGACGCCGTGAGTGCCGTCCTCACCGACCTGGTCGACGACGGTGACATCGACATCACGTCCTGGACCGACCTCGACGGACTTCCGGACGACATCGACGTCCTCGCCGCCCAGGCGCGCGAGATCTTCGCCTACGCCCGCAGCTGGGTGTGCCAGCGCGCCGGCTTCGAGCCGAGTCCGGTGTGCCTGCTGGGGCCGCTCGCCGAGCTGATGGACGTCTTCGCGCGGGGGTTCTCGGAGGTCGAGCAGCGCGCGGTCGCCGACTGGCAGTCGATCCGGGACGCGGTCGTCGCGACCACCGAGGACCTCAAGGCGGTCGACCAGATGGTCGCCGACTGGCTGCCGGTGGTGGCCTGAGATGGGCGCGTCGTTCCTGGAGCAGGCCACCGGTCGTGGCGGGCTGCTCGACGCCACCCCGCTCGACCTGGCGCCGCCGGCGCTCGGCGGGCACACCCGCGACCGCGACGACGGGTTCGAGGCGCTCGACGGCGCGCTGTGCCGCATCCGCGACACCGTCAACCTCGGCATCGACGCGCTCAACCAGGCCGGGCTCGGCCTCCGGAAGCTTCCGGAGGGCAGTCTCGAGGAGCTGCTGGTGATGCCGCTGACCGGCGACTACCGCCGGATCCGACAGAACGCGCTCGCCACCGCACAGGTCCGCGACGCGCTGCGCACCTACTCGGAGAACGCCGTCCTGCTGTCGGTCGCTGCCGAGCCGCGGTGGGGAGGGCGCGCCGCGGCCGCGTTCCTGCTGCGGGTCAACGGCCATGCCCTTGCCGCGCGAGGGCTCGGCATGCTCGTCGCGGAGGCGGCACCGCTCTTCGACCTGGTCGCCGAGCAGAGTGAACGCCTGGCGATCGAGGTCGAGGAGCTGGTCATGGAGCTCCTCGAGCGGGGGGAACGGGTGGTCCGCAAGCTGCTGTCGCGGGTGTCCGGCCCGACCGGCTGGGCGACCTGGGCCGCGGAGCTGGCCATCAAGGGCTTCGACGCGATCACCGACATCATCGAGGACGTCGAGCGGATCCTCTGGATCATCGACCGCCTGCTCGACATGAAGGGCGAGGTCCTCGGCTGGGTCGAGGAGCAGCGCGAACGGCTCTCGATCCTGCTCGACCTCGTCGCCCTCGCTCGTCGCGAGCTCGCCGACCCGGGTGGTGGGGGCGGCTCCTGGTGAGGACCGCCCCGGCCGTGGCTAGTCTCCGGGAGTGATCCTGATCGACCCGCCGAACGCGTCCGGGCACGGCCGGCTGTGGTCGCACCTGGCGAGCGACGAGTCGTACGACGAGCTCCACGCCTTCGCCCGGCGCGCGGGCATCCCGGAGCGCGGCTTCGACCGTGACCACTACGACGTGCCCGCCGAGTGGTACGACGCCGTGGTCGCCCTCGGCGCCCGCCCGGTCAGCTCGCGCGAGCTCGTCGGCCGGCTCCGCGACGCCGGGCTCCGGCGCCGGCGGCCCCGCGCCTCGAGCGCATCACGCGACGAGGACTGACAGCTCCCGCTCCACGTTGCGCCGAGCCGGCTCCTCCCAGCGGGACAGCGCGTAGGCGGTGTGGAACAGCCGTGGCTTCGCGGTCAGCTCGCGCAGCACGTCGGCCCGGCCGGCGATGAACACGTCGTCGGTGAGGTGGCGGTACTCGGCCCGCACCGCGGCGGCGTACTCGTCGTACCTCTGCTGCGGCGCGGCCAGGATGCCGAGGTCGGCGTCCGAGAGGGCGCAGCCGTTGAGGTCGGCGTCGTCGGGGCGGTGCGACTCGGTGAGCCGCACCAGGCGCGCGACCTCGGCGACCGTGGCGTCGTCGACCAGGCCGGGCAGCGCGTGCTCGGCCCAGGCGGCGGGGCGCTCCTCGGCGTCCCGCTCGCCGTCGTAGACCGCGTCGTGGAACCAGGCGGCGAGCAGGACGGGGGTCCGGTCGAAGACCGCACCCGCGGCCGCCAGCTCCTCCAGCCGGTCGAGCACCTCGGACAGGTGGCGCACGTCGTGGTAGCCGCGGGTGGGATCGGCGTAGGCCGCGAGCAGCGCGTCGCGCAGGGCGAGCGCGTCGGGAAGCGGCCACGGCAAGGGGGACGCGTCGGTAGGTCTGCCGTCCATCGTCCCTGATTGTGGCCCATGCGGTGCCGGAGCGGGAGGGTTCGGGGAGGATGGGCGTGTGACCGAGGACGAGGCCCGCCAGGAACTGCTGCGACTGCGCAGCAGCATCGACAACCTCGACGCCGCGCTCGTGCACCTGCTCGCGGAGCGCTTCAAGTGCACCGAGCAGGTCGGGCGGCTCAAGGCGCACGCCGGGATGCCGGCCGCCGACCCGGCGCGCGAGGCGGTGCAGATCGCGCGGCTGCGCGCGCTGTCGGAGACCTCCGGGCTCGACCCGCACTTCGCGGAGAAGTTCCTCAACGTGATCATCGCCGAGGTGATCCAGAACCACCGGCAGTTCGTCGACGAGTGAGCGCCTGATGGCCGAGCCCGACCGTGACGCCACCGACGACGCCGAGACGCTCCGCCGGTTCTTCGCCCCCGACGGCCGGCTGCACACGATGCCGACCCGGCACCTGAAACGGCGGTTCGTGCTCGACCACATCGCGCAGCGCTTCGAGCCCGGTCGGCAGTACGCCGAGCGCGAGGTCGACGCCGTGCTCAAGGAGATCCACGAAGACCACGCCGCGCTCCGGCGCTACCTCGTCGACGACGGATTCCTCGCCCGGGAGAACGGCGTCTACTGGCGGTCCGGCGGCACCGTCGAGGTGTGAGCCGTTTGCTGCTGCAGGAATCCCCGGTCGACCGGGGGTTCCTGCACTTGTCGGCCACTGCAACGCCCGACAACAGCCAGTTCTGCCTGTCTGATGTGACGACTGAGGCTGGTGGAACCACTTGCCGACGGCGACCCGTTGCACGTCGAAAAGTCGCGAGGGACGATCGGGTCCCGGGCGTCAGGCTGACCCCATGACGACATCCGAGCTGAGCGCGACCACCGACGCCTTCCGCGCGCTCGCCCGCAGCTCGCCGTGGCGCTGGCGCACGCTGCACCTCCGGCACCGGTCCGGCAGCAGGCCCGGCGAGCTGCAGGTCGAGGTGGAGGCGTGGCTGACGCGCCCGGACGGCGTGCGCGTCGCAGGGGCGGACGGCCGCCTCCTCCGGCCCGGTGTGGAGGGGCAGCGCGCAGACGGGCGGGCGACCCGTCCCTGGGTGCCCCCGCCCGCCGAGCTCCGAGCGGACGGACTGGTCGACCGCCGTGCCGACGCTTACGCCGACGACGGGCTCTTCTGGAGCAGCTACCACTGGGTGGCCATGCTCGACCCGGTGGAGCTCAGCCACCACGTCCGGGTCGAGGAGCTGCGCGAGGACGAGGTTGCCGGCCGGCGGGCGTGGCGTGCCCGGCTGGTCGCCGAGGAGGGCTACGAACCCAGGTGTGGCGGCAATTGCTGCGAGCTGATCTACAGCCAGGCAGGCTTGCACGCCGACTTCTCGGACGACCTCTCGCGGCTCCCGGAGGCTTGGCGCGGCCGCCGCTACCCCGATGCCTACGACACCGCGCTCGACGTCGGGACGGGCGTCGTCGTACGCCTGCACCCGCTCGGTGGCGAGGCGGACGGTCCGTGGCTCGAGAACGACATCCTCGAGGTGGACGCCTCGTTCGGGTGACGACCGCCGTCAGGTGCCGGCGAGCTCGTCGCCGGCGTCGGCGATCCGGTAGGAGTAGCCCTGCTCGGCCAGGAACCGCTGGCGGTTCTGGGCGAACTCGGCGTCGACCGTGTCGCGGGAGACCAGCGTGTAGAAGCGGGCGACCTTGCGCTCGCCGCCGGGCCCGGGCTCACCGGGTCGCAGCAGCCGGCCGAGCCGCTGCGCCTCCTCCTGACGGGAACCGAACGAGCCGGACACCTGGATGGCGACCTCGGCCGACGGCAGGTCGATGGAGAAGTTCGCGACCTTCGAGACGACCAGGAGGTCGACCTCGCCCTGGCGGAACGCCTCGTAGAGCCGCTGCCGCTCGCGCACGGTCGTGGCGCCGGTGATCACGGGCGCGTCCAGCGCCTCGCCGAGCTCCTCGAGCTGGTCGAGGTACTGCCCGATCACCAGCGTCGGCTGGCCGCGGTGCCGGGTCACCAGCTCGCGGGTGACCGCGACCTTCTCGCGGGTGCACGACGCCAATCGGTAGCGCTCCTCGGGCTCGGCGGTCGCGTAGGCGAGCCGGACCGCGTCGGGGAGGGTGACCCGCACCTCGACGCACTCGGCCGGCGCGATCCAGCCCTGCGCCTCGATGTCCTTCCACGGGGCGTCGTAGCGCTTCGGGCCGATCAGCGAGAACACGTCGCCCTCGCGGCCGTCCTCGCGCACCAGGGTGGCCGTCAGACCGATCCGGCGCCGCGCCTGCAGGTCGGCGGTCATCCGGAAGATGGGCGCCGGCAGGAGGTGCACCTCGTCGTAGATCACCAGCCCCCAGTCGCGGGCGTCGAACAGCTCGAGGTGGGAGTAGACGCCCTTCCGGCGGGTGGTCATCACCTGGTACGTCGCGATGGTGACCGGCCGGATCTCCTTCGCCGACCCCGAGTACTCACCGATCTCCTCCGGCGTCAGCGACGTCCGGCGTACCAGCTCGTCCTTCCACTGGCGCGCGCTCACCGTGTTGGTCACCAGGATCAGCGTGGTCGCCTGGGCCTGCGCCATCGCGGCCGCTCCGACGATGGTCTTGCCGGCCCCGCAGGGGAGTACGACGACGCCGGAACCGCCGTGCCAGAACGACTCGGCGGCCTCCTGCTGGTAGGCCCGCAGCTCCCACCCGTCGGTGACGAGCTGGATCGCGTGCGCCTCGCCGTCGACGTAGCCCGCGAAGTCCTCGGCCGGCCAGCCGAGCTTGAGCAACGCCTGCTTGAGGTTGCCGCGCTCGGAGGGGTGGACCGCGACGGTGTCGTCGTCGATCCGGTCGCCGAGCATGCCTGCGACCTTCTTGGCGCGCAGCACCTCCTCCAGGACCGGGCGGTCGGTGCTGGCGAGCACCAGCCCGTGCACGGGGTGCTTCTCGAGCCGCAGCCGGCCGTAGCGGGCCATCGTCTCGGCCACGTCGACCAGCAGCGCATGGGGCACGGAGTACCGGCTGTAGGCGAGGAGGGTGTCGATCACCTGCTCGGCGTCGTGCCCGGCCGCCCGCGCGTTCCACAGGCCGAGCGGGGTGAGCCGGTAGGTGTGGATGTGCTCGGGACTGCGCTCCAGCTCCGCGAACGGGGCGATCGCCCGCCGGCACTCCGCCGCCTGCTCGTGGTCGACCTCGAGCAGCAGCGACTTGTCGGACTGCACGATGAGCGGGCCGTTGATCACTGCACGAGTTTACGGGGCCGTCCGCCAGCCCTCCCCATCCGCGAGTCGGCGCGAATGTGCATCTCGACCCCGCCGAGTCGGTGCGGGGGTCAGGGGACCGGGGTGACCCGCAGGATCCGGTGGACGGCGAAGGTGCGGACGTCGTCGGCGGTGTGGTCGCGCGCGGTGAGCCGGCCGCCCTCGACGGAGAGCGGGTCGACGACGCGCTCGCCGACCACGCCCTGGTTGTCGGCGAAGCCGATGACGACGGACGCGCCGCGCTCGATCGCGTCCCGGAGCGCGGAGAGCGCGCCGGCGGGCGAGACGGCGGCAGCAGGACGCACCGCGGCGGCGGCGTCGCCGGCGCGCAGCGCCCGGACCGCGGCGGCGACCTGGGCGGCGTGCCGAGCCTCGCCGTGGCCGGCGCCGCGCGCCCGCGGGGTGCGGGCCCGGACCTCGTTCGGGCGGCCGACGCGGACCGTCCCGTCGGGTCCCTCGACCACGGGTGCGACGCCCAGGTCGCGCAGCCGCGCGAGGAGCACGTCGACCGGAGCCGTGCTCACCAGCACCGTCGGCGCGATCAGCCGCAGTCCGAGGGCTCCCGCGCTGGGGTGGTGGGCGAGCTCGGCGAGGGCGGGCTCGTCGTCGGAGCGCACGAACGACTCGGCGTAGCCGACCCGCACCTGACCGAACGTCCGCACCGCGTCGTCGACGAGATAGGTGAGCGGCTGCGGCACCGGCGTCCGCGAGACCGAGGCGAGGAAGGCGTGCACGTCGACCGCGGTCCACCCCGCATCGAGTGCTCGTCGTACCGAGCCGGGTGAGAAGCGGTAGACCGTGGCGGTGCCGCGCGACTCGACGTCGGCCACGAGCCCGAGCGAGCGGGCGAGACCGGACTCGAGCGGACCCGGCGCCACCGCCGTCAGGTCGGCCTGGATCAGCACGTGGTCGACGGGCTCGGGCAGCAGCGCCGCCAGCACCGGCGCGGGGTCCTCGCCGGCGAGCAGCGCCCGACCGTACGGCGCCAGCGCGTCCAGCCCGGTCACCCCCAACGCACCCGCCTCGGTGACGGTCCACGCCACCTGGTCGGCGCGCGAGCGCGGCCGGCGAGGGCGCAGCCACGCCAGCCGGGTGACGACCGAGGGAAGTCCGGTGCCCGATGCCAGCGCCCGACCGACCGGGACCTCGGCCAGCGCGGCGAGCGTCATCGCCCGGGTCTCGGGCATGAGCACGGAGGCGAGGTCGGGAGTGAGTGCGTTCCAGGGCTTGTCGTCGGCCGCGCGCTGACCGACCAGCCCGGGCAGCCGGGAGCTCGCGAGCCAGGCGCGGGCGAGCGTCACCCAGCGGGTCGCGACGTCCGCGTCGAGCCAGGTGTCGAACGCGTCGGTCGGCACCCACACGGGGTTGCCGTCGGCGTCGGCGCGGGTCGCGACCAGCCCCGCCAGCGCCGCGACCTCGATCACCAGCGCGGCGTCCGCCTCGGACACGTGGGCGTGGGCGGCGGCCGCCTTCAGCTCGCGGACGCC
>NZ_JACEHF010000169.1 GCF_014180685.1 Nocardioides pelophilus
CGGTGCAGCCCGTCGCCCTCGGACCCGACCACGACCACCAGCGGTCCGCCGGCGAGGTCGGGGTCGGCCGCGAGCTCCCGCAGGGACAGGTCGCCGTCGGCCGCCAGGCCGACCACGAAGCAGCCGGCGTCCTGGTAGGCCTTCAGCTGGCGGGTGAGGTTCACCGTCTGGGCGACGGGGATCCGCGCCGCCGCTCCGGCCGACGTCTTCCACGCCGAGGCCGTCATCGAGGCGGCGCGGCGCTCGGGGATCACCACGCCGTGCGCGCCGAAGCCGGCCGCGCTGCGCACCACGGCGCCGAGGTTGCGCGGGTCGGTGACCGCGTCGAGCACGACGATGAGCGGCTTCTCGCCCATCTCCTCGGCGGCGGCGATGAGGTCGTCGGCGTGGGCGTACTCGTAGGCCGGGATCTTCGCGGCCAGCCCCTGGTGCACGGCCCCGTTGGTCAGCCGGTCGAGCTCTCCGCGGCTCACCTCCAGCAGGCCGACGCCGTGCTCAGCGGTGAGCTTGAAGATCTCGCGCAGCCGACCGTCGCGCTCGGCGCCCTCGGCCACGTAGACCGACGTCACCGGCACCCGCGCCCGCAGCGCCTCGACGACGGGGTTGCGGCCGGCGATCCACTCCGCGTCGTTGGGGCGGCGACGAGTCCCGCGCGGGCCGCCGCTCCGCTTGGCGGAGCTCTCCTTGGCCTGCTTCGCCTTGTGCGCCTTGTGGTAGGGCCGGTCCTCGGCGCGCGGCGTCGGGCCCTTGCCCTCGAGCCCGCGCTTGACGCGACCGCCGGACCCGGCGCTCGGCTTCTTGCTCTGCTTGCGGATCGCTCCGCGTCGCGAAGAATTTCCAGGCACGTCAGTGTCCTTCTCGGTGGTTGAGGAGCCCGGCGCGAGGGACGAGCGACGGGCGTCTCGAAACCCCGGACATCAGCTCACCGTCCACGTCGGGCCGGTCGGGGTGTCGGTGACCTCGATGCCGGCTTGCTTGATCTGGTCGCGGATCGCGTCCGCGCGCGCCCAGTCCTTCGCCTCGCGCGCCTGCGCCCGCTCCTCGAGCAGCCCGGCGACGAGGGCGTCGACAGCGGCCTTGAGCTTGTCGTCCGGCGTGCCGCCGCTGTGACCGCCCCATGCCGGATCGGCCGGGTCGAGGCCGAGGATGTCGAGCATCGCCCGGACCGACGCCGCGTTGCCCCGCAGCGCGGCCGAGTCGCCACCGGCGATCAGCTTGTTGCCCTCGCGGACCACGTCGTGGATCGCCGCGACGGCACCCGGGGTGCCGAGGTCGTTGTCCATCGCCTCGATGAACTCGGCGCACAGCACGCCGTCGTCCGGCACCTCGCCGAGCACCTCGGCGGCGCGCTCGAGGAACGCCTCCACCCGCCGGAACCCGACGACCGCCTCGTCGAGCGCCTCGAAGCTGAACTCCACATGGCTGCGGTAGTGCGCAGCGACGAGGTAGTAGCGCAGCTCGATGCCGCGGTACTTCGCCAGCACGGCGGGAATCGTCAGTGAGTTGCCGAGCGACTTGCTCATCTTCTCGCCGGAGGTGGTGATCCAGGCGTTGTGCATCCAGTACGTCGCGAACGGTCGGCCGGCCGCGCGGGACTGCGCCTGCTCGTTCTCGTGGTGCGGGAACCGCAGGTCGAC
This sequence comes from Nocardioides pelophilus, assembly GCF_014180685.1. GTDB lineage: Bacteria > Actinomycetota > Actinomycetes > Propionibacteriales > Nocardioidaceae > Nocardioides > Nocardioides pelophilus. The sequence continues at coordinate 1,638 of NZ_JACEHF010000169.1, forward strand.
GCCGCCGCCGTGGATGTCGAAGGCGTGGCCGAGGTACTTGCCGGCCATCGCGGAGCACTCGATGTGCCAGCCCGGCCTGCCCGGACCCCAGGGGCTCGGCCAGGCGGCGGTCTCGGGCTCCGACTCCTTCTTCCACCCCTTCCAGAGGGCGAAGTCGCGCGGGTCGCGCTTGCCGCGCGGATCGGCGTCGGCCGCGGGCTCCATGTCGTCGATGCCCTGATGGGTCAGCTCGCCGTACGACGGCCAGGACCGGACGTCGAAGTAGACGTCACCCGAGCCGTCCTCGGCCGCGTAGGCGTGGCCGCGGCCGATCAGCTCGGCGATCAGCTCGATCATCTCGGGCACGTGGCCGGTGGCGGCCGGCTCGTACGTCGGCGGCGCCACGTTGAGGGCGGTGTAGGCCTTGTCGAGCTCGCGGTACATCGCGTAGGCGAGGTTGTACCAGGGGCGTCCCTGCTCGGCCGACTTGATCAGGATCTTGTCGTCGATGTCGGTGACGTTGCGGATGAAGGTGACGTCGTAGCCGAGGTGGCGCAGCCACCGCTGCAGCACGTCGAAGTTCACGCCCGAGCGGACGTGCCCGACGTGCGGCTCGCTCTGCACGGTCAGGCCACAGACGTAGAGACCCACTTTGCCCTCCTCGAGGGGCACGAAGTCGTGGACTTCGCGGGTCGCGGTGTCATAGAGCCTGAACGTCACCGGGCCAGTCTAGGGAGAAGCGCCCCGTGCTCCCGCATCGTCAAACCGGCAGCCGTGTGACAGAAGTGACTGGTGTGACTTACCGTCGTTGCATGCGACAGATCACCGCCGGACTCGCCGTCCTCCTCGCCCTGACCGGCGTGAGCGCGTGCGCCACGGCCGACCGCCCGGACGGCTCAGCGGTCGCCGTGGCGGCGACCGGCGCCGAGCGGCTGATCACGCTGACCCGCTGGGACGGCTCGCGGCAGTGGAACCGCGGCGACCTGGCCGGCACCACGGTGAGCGACGGCCGGCTGGTCTTCGACCAGGGCGTCGCAACGACGACCGCCGACGGCCGGTCGTACGACGTCGCCCGCTGGACCTCGCCCTGGGTCGAGCCCGGCTACGCCTTCACCGAGCTGATCGCGTCGTGGTCCGCGACGACCCCGAGGGACAGCTGGATCGAGGTCAAGGTCCGGGGGCGGGACGGCGGCGGCGACCGGACGTCGTGGGACGTCATCGGCCGCTGGACGTCCGGCGACCAGCACCTCCAGCGACACACCGTCTCCGGCCAGGCCGACGACGGGACGAGCGTCGCGGTGGACACCTGGCGCACCTCAGGCCTGCTCGGATACCAGGTCCGGATCTCGCTCGCGCGGCGAGCCGGGGCGTCGTACCGGCCGAGCCTGGACCTCGCCACCGCGATGGCGTCCCGCCTGCCCTCCTCGGCAGGCGCCACCTCCGAGCCCGGGCCCGCCCGCGGCGTCGTCCTGCAGGTGCCGCGCCTCTCCCAGATGGTGCACACCGGCCACTACCCGCGGTGGGGCGGTGGCGGCGAGGCGTGGTGCTCGCCCACGGCGACCTCGATGGTGCTCGGCTACTACGACAGCCTGCCCACCCCGCGCCGCTACCGATGGGTGCCCGACGGTCACGTCGACCCGTGGGTCGACCACGCCGCCCGGATGACCTACGACCACGCGTACGACGGCACCGGCAACTGGCCGTTCAACACCGCCTACGCCGCGCCCCTGGCCGGCAAGGCCTTCGTGACCCGGCTCCGGTCGGTGCGCGAGGCCGAGCGGTTCCTCGCCGCCGGCATCCCGCTCGTCGTGTCGATCGCCTTCGGCCGCGGCGAGCTCGACGGAGCGCCGATCGGCTCGTCGAACGGCCACCTGCTGGTGCTCGTCGGCATCCGCGACAACGGCAACGTCGTGGTCAACGACCCGGCGGCCGACAGCCGGCGCCGGGTGCGGCGTACCTACGACCGCGGGCAGCTCGAACGGCTCTGGCTCGAGGCCTCCGGCGGTCTCGCCTACGTGATCACCGACCCCGACCATCCGCTGCCGAAGCCGGGCGCTGCCACGAACTGGTGAGCTCCTTGTTTCGAGGCTCGCTGCGCTCGCACCTCAACCAGCGGAGCGCCTGTGGTTCGAGGCTCGTCCGCGACCTCAGGCGCCGTAACCACCGTCGACGTCGAGCTTCTGGCCGGAGATGAAGCCGGCGCGGGACGACGCGAGGAAGCAGACGGCCTCGGCGACGTCGCGCGCGGAGCCGAAGCGGCGGAGCGGGATGTTGCCGCGGGTGATCTCGAGCGCCTCGTCGGAGAGCTCGCCGGAGGTGATCAGGCGGTCGGCCATGCCGTCGGTGAGCATGCCGGGGCCGACCGCGTTGACCCGTACGCCGTAGCGGCCCTCCTCGACCGCCAGCGCCCGCACCATGGCCTCGACCGCGGCCTTGGGCGCCGAGGAGAGCCCGTCGCGGATGGGGAACCGGGTGGTGGCCGCGGTCGTCACGGCGACCAGCGAGCCGGCCGATGCGCGCAGGGCCGGCAGCGCGGCGTGGGCGACGGCGAAGAAGCCCGCTGCATCGACCGAGAGCTGCTCGGCCATCGCGTCCGGCTCGACCCGCGACAGGTGCACCATCGGCACGTGCGGCCCCGCGGCGTGGACGACGGTGTGCAGGCCGCGCAGGTCGGCGACGGCCTGGTCGACCACCCGGCCCACCTCGCGACGGTCCTCCAGGTCGACGGCGTACGACGCCTCGCCCACCTGTGACGGCCGGGTCCGGTGCGTCACCGCGACCCGGGCGCCGCGCTCGACGAGCATCTCGGCGACGCAGCGGCCGATGCCGCCCGAACCGCCCACGACCAGCGCACCGCCGGCGAGCCCGGCGAAGTCAGCCGGGTGCGAGCTCGCGCCCGTCATGAGGCCGAGAACTCGACCGTGTGCCAGCCCGTGGCACCGTCGGGAAGGACATCGCGCTCCACACCTGTCTGCACGTCGCCATCATTGCCGATCGCGCGCACCCGCAGCTCGTGGTCTCCCTCGTCGACCTGGACCTCGGCCCGCCACTGCACCCAGGTGTCGTCGCTCGGGACCCGCGCGAGCGTCGCCGGCGTCCAGGCGCCGCCGTCGAGCGACACCTCGACGCCCTCGATCCCGGTGTGCTGCTTCCACGCCGACCCGGCACAGACCAGCGAGCCGGTCGACACGTCGGCCCCGCTCTCGGGGACGTCGATCCGCGAGGCGATCTTCACCGGGCCCAGCTCGGACCAGCCCCTGCTGGTCCAGTAGGCCTCGATGCCGCCGAAGGTGGTGACCTCCATGTCGACCACCCACTTGCACGCCGAGACGTAGCCGTAGAGACCCGGCACGATCGTCCGGACGGGGAAGCCGTGCTCGACCGTCAGCGGGTCGCCGTTCATGTAGACCGCGAGCATCGCGTTGCGGTCGTCCTCCATCAGCGCGGACAGCGGGGTGCCGCAGGTCCAGCCGTCCTCGGACGTCTGCAGCACCGCGTCGGCGCCGTCCTGCACGCCGGCCTCCTCGAGGATCGACTTCAGCAGGACCCCGCTCCACCACGCGTTGCCGATCAGACCGCCGCCGACCTCGTTGGACACGCAGTTGAGGGTGATCCAGTCCTCGGTGATGCCGCGCGCGATGAGGTCGTCGTAGGAGAGCGTGAGCTCGTTGTCGACCATGCCGTGGATCCGGAGCTCCCACTCGTTGACCCGGATGGCGGGCTTCAGGAACGCGGTGTCGATCAGGTAGAAGTCGTCGGCCGACGTCTGCCACGGCGCGACCCCGTCGACGTCGATCTTCACGCCGCGCGGCAGCGTCGGCTTGGTGACCTGGTCCACCCTCAGCAGGCGCCGGTCCCTCTCCACCGCCTCGCGCTGGCCACCTGCGAGCGCGCCGAGGAACCCGGACAGCGCGGCGACCCCGCCCACCGCGCCGGCGGCCACGAAGAAGCCGCGCCGGGTGTGGGTCGGGTCGGCGCCGGCGTCGTCCGACGCCTCCACCAGCTCCCACCGCCGCAGCCACTGGACGATGACCGCCAGCCCGACCAACCAGGCCAGGAACCCGACGAACACCGGCGCGATCTCGACGGCGCGGAAGCCCGGCTTCACCGCGACGGCCACGCCGGCGATCGCCCCGAGCACGACGTAGCCGACCACGGTGAACCACCAGCGGCTGCGCGCCAGCCGGCCGAGGCACGCGAAGACGACCGCGAGGATCACGAACATCCCGATGAGGAGGACCTGCTTGTCCCTGGTCTGGAAGGTGTCGATCGCCCAGTGGACGACGCCGTCCGGGGTCACGTCGCGCACGCCTTCCGCAACCGCGACCACCGGCGACTCCCGCACGCGGAGCAGTCCGGCGGCCAGATAGCTGACCCCGAGGCCCACGGCTCCGACGATCACGCCGGACCACCACCACCAACTCCGGGACGTCCTCACGGGTTGATTGTTACTCAGGCATGATCAGGGCGTGACCCAACCGTCCTTTCCGGGCTCGATCCGGACCGGCATCGGGACCGACGTCCACCGCCTGGTGCCCCGGGGGGACGGCGATCCGCCGCTCCGCCTGGCGGGGCTGAGCTGGCCCGACGAGCCGCAGCGGCTCGAGGGCCACTCCGACGCCGACGTGGCCGCACACGCCGTCTGCGACGCGCTGCTGGCCGCCGCCGGTCTCGGCGACCTCGGCAGCAACTTCGGTACGGCGGACCCGGCCTGGGCCGGTGCCGCCGGCGTCGCCCTGCTCGGCGAGGCCGTGCGCCGGGTGCGGGCTGCCGGCTTCGTCGTCGGCAACGCCACGGTCCAGGTGATCGGCAACCGGCCGCGGCTCGGCAGCCGCCGCGCCGAGGCCGAGTCCGCGCTGACCGACGCGGTCGGAGCGCCGGTGTCGGTGTCGGCGACGACGACCGACGGCCTCGGCCTCACCGGCCGGGGCGAGGGTGTGGCCGCGATCGCGACCGCGCTGGTGCACGTCGTACCCCTGGACGTCGAGGGCGAGGAGACACCGTGACCACCACATCACTCACGACGTACGACGGGCTCCGGCTGCACGTCACCGTGCACGGGCCGGCGGACGCCCCGGTGAACGTGCTGCTGTCGCACTGCTGGACGGCGGACGAGTCCGACTGGCACTACCAGGTCGCCGACCTGCTCTCCCGGTACGGCCACCAGATCCGGCTGGTCACCTGGGACCACCGCGGCCACGGGCGCAGCGACCGGGCCCGCGAGGTCGACTGCACCATTCCCAACCTCGCGCGCGACCTCGGCCGCGTCGTCGACGAGTTCGCGCCCGAGGGTCCGCTCGTGATCGCCGGCCACTCGGTGGGCGGCATGACGATCACCGCGATCCCCGAGGAGTGCCACCACGTGCTGCCGCGGATCGCCGGCCTGCTGCTCGTCTCGACGTCGGGCGCCGACCTGCACACGGTGACGCTCGGCCTGCCCGAGGTAGGCCCGCTGGTGCGCGACCGACTGCCGTTCGTGCTCGCCACCCGCGCCCGGATGCTGAGCCTGTCGCGGCGCCAGCGGTTCCCCCTGATCGAGCGCCAGATCGCACGGCGGTTCTTCTTCGGCCGGCCGAAGCCGCCGCGCGACGTCGGGCACGTCGTCGACCAGCTGATCCACTGCGCACCCGAGACGTACGCCGGCTTCTACAAGGACATGATGGCCCACGACCGGATCGGCCACCTCAGCGCTTTCGACCGGGTCCCCACGACGGTCCTGGTCGGCTCGCGCGACCTGCTGACGCCGCCCGCGCACGCCCGCAAGCTCGCCAGCGGCATCCGCGGCGCGCGCCTCATCGTCGCCCCCGACGCCGGGCACTACCTGCCGTTCGAGCGCCGCGACCTGGTCACCGCCGAGCTCTGCGCCCTGGTCGACCGCGCGCTCGACCAGGCCACCGAAACCGACCGCGCGGCGGGCTGACCCACCGAGCCGACCCGGCGGTCGAGGAGGTCGCCGGAGGTCGAGAAGGTCCCGCACCGACCCAACCCGGTGGTCGAGAAGGTCCCGCACCGACCCAACCCGCCGGTCGAGAAGGTCCCGCACCGACCCAACCCGTCGGTCGAGAAGGTCCCGCACCGACCCAACCCGTCGGTCGAGGAGGTCGCGCAGCGACCCAACCCGTCGGTCGAGGAGGTCGCGCAGCGACCCAACCCGTCGGTCGAAGAGGTCGCGCAGCGACCCAACCCGTCGGTCGAGGAGGTCGCGCAGCGAGCCAACCCGTCGGTCGAGGAGGTCGCGCAGCGACCGTCACGAGACCCCCGTCAGGCAGCGTCGACCTTGCGGTGCCCGATCATCACGACACCCTCGACGACCTTGACCGCGTAGGCCGGCACCGAGACGTGCCGGTCCTCGAGGCACCGACCGGTCCGCAGGTCGAACGCGTGCTTGTGGGCGGGCGAGGCCACGAACGGGACCTCTCCACGACGGCCCACGATCCCCTTGGCGATGCCGCCGACGGCCGCCCGCGCGAACGGGTCGTGGTTGCCGAGCGCGTAGACGTGGTCGTCACCGGTGCGAAAGATCGCGACTGCCTGCCCGTGGACGAGTGCGGTGGCGCCCCGGTCGACCTCGAGCTCGACGATCCGGCACACCGGCTGCCACTCGTCGGGCGCGGACCGTGCAGGCATGGGCCGACGCTAGGACCGCCCTGTTCACACCAGAGTTTCGCCGTGTAACAGCCGTGAAAACGCTTGCTCACCCGGGAGCGCGGCGCCGTTAGGGTGCTGCCCGTGACCGAACCGACCGCCGCCGTCGTGATCCTCGCCGCGGGGAGCGGCTCGCGGGTCGGTGCCGAGGTCAACAAGGTGCTGCTGCCGCTCGCCGGCACCCCCGTCCTCGCGCACTCGGTGCGCACCGCGCTCGCCGTACCCGGGGTCGATCCTGTCGTCGTGGTCTGCCGGCCCGGCGAGGAGGACGACGTGGCCGCGGCGGTCGGGCCGCACCTCGACGCGCGGGACGTGCTGCTGGTCGCCGGCGGCGCGACCCGCCACCAGTCCGAGCGGGCTGCGTTCGACGTGCTCGCCTCACGGATCGAGCAGGGCGAGCTCGACGTGGTCGTCGTCCACGACGGGGCCCGCGCGCTCGCTCCGGTCAGCCTGTTCGAGCAGGTGATCTCCGCCGCCCGGGAGGCAGGCGGCGCCGTACCGACGGTCGAGCTGGCCGGCCTGCTCCCCCGCGACCCCGACGCGTCACGGCCTCCCGGCCACCTGGTCGGCGTGCAGACGCCCCAGGCGTTCCGCGCCGCACCGCTGCTCGAGGCCTACCGCGCCGCGGCGGCCGACGGCTTCGACGGCACCGACACCGCCGCGTGCCTCGAGCGCTACCGACCGGACCTGGCG
>NZ_JACEHF010000017.1 GCF_014180685.1 Nocardioides pelophilus
GCGGGGACGGGCGGGCCCGCGCCCGCTGGCGTCGCGAGACCGGTGGCTGGACCGAGTGGCACCGCCTGCCGCGACTCGTGCACGGACCGGACGCCGACTCGGTCGAGGCTGCGGCCGCCACCCCGGCGACCGACCTGGTCTGGACGGGACCGAGCGACGCCGTCCAGGTCGAGGTGACCGGCGACCAGCGCGACCCGGTGCTCGCGCTGCTGCTCCCGCGTCGGCGCGCGAAGGACGCGCTCGCCCGGCCGGCGACCCAGGCTCACGAGCCCGGTGCCCGGGAGGAGGGCGGGGTCCCGATGCCGGGCCTCTACTACCGCAGGGCGTGGAACCCCGACCCGCGGCTGCGCAACGGCCGGCCGGAGTACAACCGACGGATCCGGCAGGTGCACGTGCACCACACGGTCAACAGCAACGACTACGCCCGCGCCGACGTGCCCGGCCTGATCCGGGCGATGTACCGCTACCACACCCGCAACCTCGGCTGGTCCGACATCGGCTACAACTTCCTCGTCGACCGGTTCGGCCGCCTGTGGGAGGGCCGGGCAGGCGGTCCGCGGCGTCCGGTGCGGGGTGCGCACACGCTCGGCTTCAACCACGCCTCAGTCGGAGTCGCGGCGATCGGCAACTTCGAGGACGGCCGCGTGCCGAAGGCCGTCGTCCGCGCCCTGGTGCGGGTGGCCGCGTGGAAGCTCGACATGTACGGCGACCGCGACCCCCGCCGCACCGTGTGGATCAAGTCGTCGGGGAGCGACAAGTTCCGCTACGGGAAGCTCGTCGAGCTCCCCACCATCGACGGCCACCGCGACACCAACGACACCGCGTGCCCCGGTGGCGACCTGTACGTCGCCCTGCCGCGGGTGCGTCGCCGTACCGCCCGGCGGATGAGGCAGTTTCGCCGTTGAGCCGGTGATTGAGGTGCGAGCGAAGCATGCTGCTGCCGGTGGTTGAGGTGCGAGCGAAGCATGCTGCTGCCGGTGGTTGAGGTGCGAGCGAAGCATGCTGCTGCCGGTGGTTGAGGTGCGAGCGAAGCATGCTGCTGCCGGTGGTTGAGGTGCGAGCGAAGCATGCTGCTGCCGGTGGTTGAGGTGCGAGCGAAGCGAGCCTCGAAACCACCCCTAGGATTCGGCCCATGAGTCGAGTCCTGTCCGCCGTCGCCTGGCCCTACGCCAACGGCCCCCGCCACATCGGCCACGTCGCCGGTTTCGGCGTGCCCTCCGACGTCTTCTCGCGCTACATGCGGATGGCCGGCCACGACGTGCTGATGGTCTCGGGCTCCGACGAGCACGGCACCCCGATGCTGATCGCTGCCGACGAGGAGGGGATCGCGCCGCAGCAGCTCGTCGACCGCAACCACCGGCTCATCGTCGAGGACTTCGTCGCCCTCGGGCTCAGCTACGACCTCTACACGCGCACCACCACGCACAACCACGAGGCAGTGGTGCAGGAGATGTTCCTCGGCGTCCACAGGAACGGCTACTTCCTCGAGCAGACCACCTACGGCGCGATCTCGCCGTCGACCGGCCGCACCCTGCCCGACCGCTACATCGAGGGCATCTGCCCGATCTGCGGCTACGACGGCGCCCGGGGCGACCAGTGCGACAACTGCGGCAACCAGCTCGACCCGCAGGACCTCAAGAACCCCCGGAGCCGGATCAACGGCGAGACTCCGGAGTTCGTCGAGACCCAGCACTTCTTCCTCGACCTGCCGGCGCTGGCCGACGCCCTCGGCGCGTGGCTCGACGAGCGCGAGGCGACCGGCCTGTGGCGGCCGAACGTCATCCGCTTCTCCAAGAACATCCTCGAGGAGATCCGGCCGCGCGCGATGACCCGCGACATCGACTGGGGCATCACCATCCCGCTCGACGGCTGGCGCGACAACCCGACCAAGAAGCTCTACGTCTGGTTCGACGCGGTCATCGGCTACCTCTCCGCGTCCATCGAGTGGGCCCGCCGCACCGGCGAGCCCGAGCGCTGGCGCGAGTGGTGGGGTGACCCGGAAGCGGTGTCGTACTACTTCATGGGCAAGGACAACATCACCTTCCACAGCCAGATCTGGCCCGCCGAGCTGCTGGCCTACTCCGGCAAGGGCGACAAGGGCGGCACCGCCGGCCCGTACGGCGAGCTGAACCTGCCCACCGAGGTCGTGAGCTCGGAGTTCCTCACCATGGAGGGCAGGAAGTTCTCGTCGTCCAAGAAGGTCGTCATCTACGTGCGCGACCTGCTCAGCCGCTACCAGCCCGATGCGTTCCGCTACTTCGTCGCCGCTGCCGGTCCGGAGAACCAGGACAGCGACTTCACCTGGGCGGAGTTCGTCCGTCGTACCAACGACGAGCTGGTCGCCGGCTGGGGCAACCTGGTCAACCGCACGGCCACCCTGATCCACAAGAACTTCGGCGAGATCCCGGCGCCCGGCACCCTGACCGAGGCCGACGAGCAGGCGCTGGCTGCGGCTGAGTCAGCGTTCGCGACGGTCGGTGACCTGATCGGCCGCAACCGGATGCGGCAGGCGATCGGCGAGGCGATGCGCGCGGTGGGCGAGGTCAACAAGTACGTCTCCGACCACGAGCCGTGGAAGCTGAAGGGCGAGGAGGAGCGGGAGCGGCTCGCGACCATCCTGCACGTCGCCGCCCAGTGCGTCGCCGACCTCAACCTGGTGCTGTCGCCGTTCCTCCCGTTCTCCGCCAACGACGTCGACCGGGCGCTCGGCGGCCCGGGCGCGGTCGCCCCGATGCCGCGGATCGAGGAGGCGGACGACCTCGACGGCGGTGCGCCGTACCCGATCATCACCGGTGACTACAGCGGCTTCCCCGAGTGGCGACGCCACCGGATCGAGCCGGGCGTGCCGGTGGGCAAGCCGACGCCGGTCTTCACCAAGCTCGACCCCGCGATCGTCGACGAGGAGCTCGCCCGGCTCGAGGGCTGACCGCCGCCGGGTGGGTCAGCCGATCGCGTCGAACGGCGTCGGCTCGACCTCGAGCTCGGCCATCCGCGCGGCGTAGGCGCGGTACGCCCGCCGGGCCTCGCCGTGGCGACGCGCCTGGGAGAGCACCCGGACCAGGTCGAGGTGGGTGGGCTCGTCGTACGGGTCCTCGGCGATCACGGCCATCAGCCAGCCGACGGCCTGCTCGGTCTCGCCGGCCTCGACCAGCCGTCCGGTCAGCGTCCGCTTGACCTCGACCGCGAGCCGGAGCAGCTCGTCGTGGGTGTCCTCCGCCCAGCCCTCGGGTGTCTCGTCGGCCAGGAACGGCGCCGGGTGGAGGGACGCCGCCGCCTGCAGGAGGGGTACGGCGTCCGCCGATCCCGCGCGTGCTGCGTCGAGCGCGGCCCGCGCGACCCGCTCGAACTCGACGATGTCGATGCTCACGGTGGCCGGATCGGGCCGGGCGTGGCTCCGGTCCGAGGCGAGGTAGCGGTCGGCGTCGTACCTGCGTTCCGGGTCGAGGACGGCCCGTGCTGTCGACAGCGCCACCGACAGCCGGCCCGAGGTGTCCTGCACGCCCGGCCACAGCAGCTCGGCCAGCGCGGCGCGGCTCATCGCCCGCCCCCGGCGGGCGGCCAGCACCTGGACCAGCTGCCGGCTCTTGCGGGAGGGCCACGCCGACGCGGGAACCGCGGTGCCGTTGACCGAGACGGCGAAGGTGCCGAACGTGCGGATCGCGACCTCGGGTGCGGTGGCCGCGCCGATCACGTGCAGCGGACCCGCGATCCGGTCGGCGTCGGAGCGCACACCCAGGGCGTTGAGCGCCTGTCGGCCGGCCTCCTCGGCTCCGCGGTCGCCGGACAGCCGCGCGGTGACGATCCGGTTGACCGCGCTCCGGATCGCGCTGCCGACCTCGTGCCACGCGTCGGCGGCCTCCGCGAGCTGGCCGAGCGCCGCATGGGCGTCGCCGGTGCTGGACCAGCGGGTGAGCGCTCGCAGCTCGAGCGCGTCGGCGAGCTCGGCGAGCTGGTCGCGGCGGCCGGCCTCGGAGAGCGCGCGGTCCGCCCACATCTCGGCTGCCTCGAGGTCGCCCTGCCCGAGCGCGATCCAGCCGGCGGCGCGCAGCACGATCACGTCGCCGACGGTGTGCGGCTGGTCGAGCGCCCGCTTGGCGTAGGAGTGCGACGCCGGCGGGTCGTCGGCGACGACGGTCTCGGCGAGTCCTGCCAACGCCGGCCCGAGCACCTGCGCGTTGCCGGCGGCCTCGGCCCGTTCGACGGCTTCGCGGTACTTCGCGTTCGCGCGGGTCGCGTTGCCCCGCACCCGGTGGGCGTCGGCCTCGAGCAGCAGGGCGAAGGCCAGCAGGTGGGCGGCGTCGGCCTGCCGGAACTGGTCGGTCGCGATCGCGATCTCGCCGACGGCCTCCTCCAGCCGACCGAGCCCCAGCAGCGCCTCGGCGCGGTTGACGCTGACCATCGCGCTGGCCAGACCGACGGCATGGTCCTCGCTCACCGCGACGGCGTGGTCGAGCTCGTCCAGCGCCTGCCGGAACCGCCCGGTCTCGACGTACCGGGAGCCGAGGTTGTTGCGCACCCGCACCACGGTGACCGCGTCGCCCGCCCGCTCCGCGTGCACCAGCGCCTTCTGGTAGGCGATCAGGTTGGCGGCCCGGTCGCCGGCGTGCGCCGACACCAGTCCGGTCGCCACCCAGGCCGCGCCGAGGGCGCCCTCGTCGCCGCACGCCTGCGCCGCCTCCATCGCCGCCTCGGCAAGTCGGCGGCCCTCCTCGGAGTTGCCCTGGGCCCACAGCACCGACGCGTGCCCGGCGAGGAACCGGGCCCGGTCGACGGGGTCGGGGTCGGGATCCGCGGCGGCGGCCTCGAAGTAGGTGAGCGCGGTCGAGTACTCGCCGCGGTAGTGGTGGGCGGTCCCGATCCGCCAACCGGCCGCCATCGGCAGCACGGAGCCACTCGCGAGGACCTCGCCCAGCAGCACGGCCGCCCGTTCCAGCAGGTCGCCTCGGGTGCCGCCGATCAGCTCGTCGCCGTAGGTGCGCGCCAACGCCTCAGCCGCGGCCGCCGGCGAAGCGGCGTCGCGGTCTGACAGCTCTGCGGACACGTGACCAGTCCGTCCTGAGAGGGGGCTTCGCCAAGGAGACTAAACCGATGGATACCGCCGTGTTTGCGGAATTCGGTTGCTCGTCGGAATCGGTGGGTGTGACGCTCACAGGCATGGCGAGCCAGTTCGAGGTCACGTTCGACGACGACCCCGCTCGGTTCCTCGAGCGGGCGGGTGCCTGGCTCGCGGCCGAGCCGGTCGTGTCCACCGTCGTTGCGACCATCGCCGAGCGGCTGGCACAGGCCGCCAGGACAGGTGCGCGCATCCTGGACGCGCCGTACTCCTGGTTCGCGGTGGTGACCGACGCCGCCGGGGAGATCGCCGGGGTCGCGATGCGCACCGCCCCGTTCGCGCCGTACCCGCCCTACCTGCTGGCGATGCCCGACGGCGCCGCCGCGGCCCTCGCCGACGCGCTGGTCGACCGGGGCGAGGAGGTCGGCGGCGCCAACGGCGCGCTGCCGGCGACGGAGGCGTTCGCCGCGCGCATCGTCGACCGCTCGGGCGGGGACGTCGAGGTGCGCATGCACACCCGGCTGTTCGAGCTCGGGACGCTCGTCGACCCGGCGCCGGCACGCGGTCGGCTCCGTCTCGCGTACGACGAGGAGGCCCCCCTCGCTCTCGACTGGTTCCACCGGTTCCACGTCGACGCCGACGAGCAGGCGGGCCACCACGGGCACGCCAGCCGCGCCGAGGGCACCACGATGGACGACGTCCGCGACCGGATCCGGAACGGCCGGATCTGGATGTGGGTCGACGACGGTGACACGCCCCGCCACCTGACCGGGGCCAACCCGCCGGCGTACGGCGTGTCCCGGATCGGACCGGTCTACACGCCCAAGGAGCACCGTGGCCGCGGCTATGCGAGCGCCGCGGTGGCCGAGGTGTCGCGGCTGCTGCAGGCGGACGGCATCCGGGTCAGCCTGTTCACGGACCAGGCGAATCCCACGTCCAACCGGATCTATGTCGCGCTCGGCTTCGAGCCCGTGGTCGACATGGTGGAGCTGACGATCCAGTAGTCGGAGGTGGGCGGCCCTAGACTCAGCCCTCGCCATGACCGACACCCCTGACGAGTCCGCCGCGCCCGCCCGCCTCGCCGAGACCTTCGCCGAGGCGGAAGACGCGCTGCTCAGCCGCTGGCCCGAGACCCGGCTCGAGCCGTCCCTCGACCGGATCCGCGCGTTCACCGAGCTGCTCGGCGACCCGCAGCGCACCTACCGCTCGATCCACCTCACCGGAACCAACGGCAAGACGTCCACCGCGCGCATGGTCGACACCCTGCTGCGGACCCTGGAGCTGCGGACCGGCCGGTTCACCAGTCCGCACGTGGAGCGGATGAGCGAGCGGATCAGCATCGACGGCGAGCCGCTCGACGACGAGGCGTTCGTGCGGGCGTTCAACGAGATCGCGGCGTACACGCACCTGGTCGACGCCAGCGAGCCCTACCCGCTCTCGTTCTTCGAGACCGTCGTCGGGATGGCGTACGCGGCCTTCGCCGACGCGCCCGTCGACGTCGCGGTCGTCGAGGTCGGCATGGGCGGGTCCTGGGACGCGACCAACGTGATCGACGCCGATGTCGCGGTCGTGACCCCGATCGCGGTCGACCACACGCAGTACCTCGGCACGACGGCGGCGGCGATCGCGCTCGAGAAGGCCGGGATCATCAAGCCCGGTGCCACCGCCGTGCTCGCGCAGCAGACGCCCGAGGTCGCCGAGGTGCTGCTCGCCCGGGCGGCCGAGGTCGGCGCGACCGTCGTCCGTGAGGGTCTCGACTTCGGGGTCGTGGCCCGGGTGCCGGCGGTCGGCGGCCAGGCCGTCACCATCCGCGGCCTGCGCGGGGAGTACGACGAGCTCTTCCTCCCCCTCTACGGCGCCCACCAGGCGCAGAACGCCGCGACCGCGCTGGCGGCCGTCGAGGCGCTGATCGGCGGCGCCGAGCCGCTGTCCGACGACGTCGTCCGCCACGCCTTCGCGGAGATGACGTCGCCCGGCCGGCTCGAGGTCGTCCGCCGCAGCCCGACCATCGTGCTCGACGCCGCCCACAACCCGGCGGGCGCGGAGGCCACCGCTGCCGCGCTCGACGACTCCTTCCGGTTCGACCCGCTGATCGGGGTCGTCGGCGTGATGAGCGACAAGGACGCCGAGGGGCTGCTCGCCGCGTTCGAGCCGCACCTCGCCCACGTCGTGGTCACCCAGAACTCCACCGCCCGCGCGATGCCCGCCGACCAGCTCGCCGTGACCGCGGTCCAGGTCTTTGGCGAGGACCGGGTCACGGTGGTGCCGCGGCTCGCCGACGCGATCGACGAGGCGGCCGCCCGGGCCGAAGCCGGAGCGAACGACTCGCTCGCGTCCGGGGCGGTCCTGGTGACCGGGTCCGTGATCACGGTGGGCGAGGCGCGCACGCTGCTCGGCGGTCGCAAGTGAGGTCGCCCCGGCGCTCCCTGTGCGCGGCCGTGCTCGCGCTCGAGGCGATCACGGTCGGCCTGACCGTGCCGGTCATGATCACTCTCGCCGACGTCCCGCGGGGCACCGCACTGACCCTCGGCCTCGGCCTCGCGGTCGCCTGTCTCGTCGTCGCCGGGATGCTGCGCGCCGAGTGGGCCTACTGGCTCGGGCACGCGGTCCAGGTCGCGGCGGTCGCCCTCGGCTTCGTCGTGTCCCTCATGTTCGTGCTCGGCCCCCTCTTCGCGCTGCTCTGGGGCACCGCGTTCGGCCTCGGCCGCAAGATCGAGCGGGAGCGCGCGGAGGCGTACGCCGCGTTCGCGGCGGGCGAGGCTGCCGGTGAGCCGGATCGTGAGCCCGATCACGAATCGGAGTCCTAACCCGCGCTGGGTAGAGTTGCCGCCGTGCCAGTGATCATCGACAAGCTCCTCCGCATCGGAGAGGGCAAGATCCTCCGCCAGCTCGAGACGGTCGCCAAAGCCGTCAACGCCATCGAGGACGACTTCGTCGCGATGTCGGACGACGAGCTGCGGGGGATGACCGACGAGTTCAAGAAGCGCCTGGCCGACGGTGAGACGCTCGACGACATCATGCCGGAGGCGTTCGCGACGGTCCGCGAGGCCGCGAAGCGGGTCATCGGCCAGCGACACTTCGACGTCCAGATCATGGGCGGCGCGGCGCTGCACATGGGCAACATCGCCGAGATGAAGACCGGCGAGGGCAAGACCCTGGTCGCCACGCTGCCGTCGTACCTCAACGCGCTCGCGGGCGAGGGCGTCCACGTGGTCACGGTCAACGACTACCTGGCGAAGTACCACGCCGAGTGGATGGGCCGGATCCACCACTTCCTCGGCCTGACGACCGGCGTGATCCTGCCGCAGATGCGGCCCGCGCAGCGGCGCGAGGCCTATGCCTGCGACATCACCTACGGCACCAACAACGAGCTCGGCTTCGACTACCTGCGCGACAACATGGCGGGGTCGATCGAGGACTGCGTCCAGCGCAGCCACTTCTTCGCCGTCGTCGACGAGGTCGACTCGATCCTCATCGACGAGGCGCGGACCCCGCTGATCATCAGCGGTCCGACCCAGGACGAGGTCAAGTGGTACGGCGAGTTCGCCAAGATCGCCCAGAAGCTGACCCGCGACGTCGACTACGAGGTCGACGAGAAGAAGCGCACGATCTCGGTGCTCGAGCCGGGCATCACGGTCGTCGAGGACCACCTCGGCATCGAGAACCTCTACGAGGCTGCCAACACGCCTCTCATCTCCTTCCTGCACAACTCCATCAAGGCCAAGGAGCTGTTCCGCAACGACAAGGAGTACGTCGTCATGAACGGCGAGGTGCTCATCGTCGACGAGCACACCGGCCGCATGCTCGCCGGCCGCCGCTACAACGACGGGCTCCACCAGGCGATCGAGGCAAAGGAGGGTGTGAAGGTCCGCGAGGAGTACCAGACCCTCGCGACGGTCACCCTGCAGAACTACTTCCGCCTCTACAAGAAGCTCTCCGGCATGACCGGCACCGCGCTCACCGAGGCGTCCGAGTTCGACAAGATCTACGGCCTCGGCGTGGTCCCGATCCCGACCAACAAGCCGATGGTCCGGATGGACCAGTCCGACCTCGTCTACCGAACCGAGGAAGCCAAGTACAACGCCGTCGTCGACGACATCGTCGAGCGACACGAGAAGGGTCAGCCGGTCCTCGTCGGCACCGTCTCGGTCGAGAAGTCGGAGTACCTCTCCCAGGCGCTGACCAAGCGCGGCGTCCCGCACTCGGTCCTCAACGCCAAGGTGCACGCCGACGAGGCGAAGATCGTCGCGCTGGCCGGCCACAAGGGGGCGGTGACGGTCGCGACCAACATGGCCGGTCGCGGCACCGACATCATGCTCGGCGGGTCCGTCGAGTTCCTCGCCGACCAGGAGCTGCGCAAGCAGGGCCTCGAGCCGACCGGCGAGACCGCCGACCAGTACGACGCCGCATGGCCCGCGATGGTCGAGCGGATCCAGGACGAGGTCGCTGCCGAGCACGACGCGGTCCGCGAGCTGGGCGGCCTCTACGTGATCGGCACCGAGCGGCACGAGTCCCGCCGCATCGACAACCAGCTGCGCGGTCGCTCCGGCCGACAGGGCGACCCGGGCGAGTCCCGCTTCTACCTGTCGCTGCAGGACGAGCTGATGCGGCTCTTCAAGTCCGACTGGGTCGACCGGGTGCTCCTCATGCTCAAGATCCCGGACGACGTCCCGATCGAGAACAAGCGGGTCACCAGCGCGATCGCCAACGCCCAGGGCCAGGTCGAGTCGCAGAACTTCGAGTCCCGCAAGAACGTCCTGAAGTACGACGACGTGATGGACCGGCAGCGCAAGGTCATCTACGCCGAGCGCCGCGAGGTGCTCGAGGGCGTCAACCTCGAGGACCAGATCCGGACCTTCATCGACGACGTCGTCACCGGCTTCGTCAGCGGCTCGCTCGACCAGTTCTCCGAGGAGTGGGACCTCGAGCAGCTGTGGACCGACCTCAAGCAGTTCTGGCCGGTCTCGCTCGACCTTGAGGCGACCCGCGAGGAGATCGGCAGCCACGCCGTGCTCCACAAGGACGACCTGATCGAGAAGCTCAAGGCCGACGCCCACGCCGCCTACGACCGCCGCGAGGAGGAGGTCGGCGAGGAGGTCATGCGCGAGCTCGAGCGCCGGGTGCTGCTCTCGGTCCTGGACCGGAAGTGGCGCGAGCACCTCTACGAGATGGACTACCTCCGCGAGGGCATCTACCTGCGTGCCTACTCGCAGCGTGACCCGCTGGTCGAGTACCAGCGCGAGGGCTACGACATGTTCGCCGCGATGATGGACGGCATCAAGGAGGAGACCGTCGGGTTCCTCTTCAACCTGGAGGTCCAGGTCGAGGAGGACGAGCCGGAGTTCCACTACCACGCAGACGGCTCCCGCCACGCCGGCCCGATGCACGAGGGCGCCCTCGCCGAGCCGCCGGTCGGTGTCGGTGCGCAGGGGCCCGGCCTCGGCGACATCGCCGCCGCCCTCAAGTCGTCGGAGGCCGACGAGGAGGAGCCGATGCGCCGCGAGCTCCCGTCGCAGTCCAACGCGCCGCTGATCAAGGCCAAGGGACTCGAGGCGCCCAAGCAGCCCCAGTTCCTGTCCTACTCCGCGCCGAGCGACGTGACGGGGGAGCCCGAGGTCCGGTCGACGACGGTGTCCAACGCCGACGACGAGTTCGCCGACATCGGCCGCAACCAGCTGTGCCCCTGCGGCTCCGGCAAGAAGTTCAAGCGCTGCCACGGAGCCCCGGGTGGGCCGACCGGCCTCACCGCCCGCATCAGCTGACGCTGACCCGGCTCGAACTCAGCCCACAACCACGCCGACCCGTCAGAAACTTTCTGACGGGGCGGCGGGATTTCGAGCGGAGTTTGTGCCGGGTCGGCTACTGGAGGGTCATCCGGGGCTCGCCGTTGAGCAGACCGGTGCCGCTGCGGGTGCAGGTGCCGCCGCGGGGGGTGCCGCCGTTGTAGGCCTGGCGGACGCAGGAGCGTACGGCGAGCTGACCCCAGTAGTTGGGATGGAACGACTCCTGGATGTAGTACGGGCTGCTCGAGCAGCAGGTCGAGACGGTGCGGATCTGGTTGACCCACTCGGTCCGGTCGACCGCGCCGGCCGACTGCCAGTTGGCGAGGCCGACCTCCTCGTAGAGCCCGACGCCCGACTCGCACAGCCGACGACCGTTGAGGGTGTTCGCGAGGTTGAGCACCTTGGCGTTGCCGATGCCGGCCTGCGTGATCGCACCGGTCACGGCGTTGTTGATGGTGGGGAGCGCGTAGCTGTTGGCCCAGTCGGCGTCGGCGTTCCAGAAGCCGCAGCCGCCGGTGCTCTGCCGCGTGTAGCCGCTCTGGCTGTAGCGGAATCCGGACCCGTTGGGGATCGGCGACGGGTAGGTCTGCACGAGCATCGTCCACTGCGAGTCGGCGTACCCGGCGTTGCGCATCGCGGTGCGCACGTTGACGAGCGCGTTGGCGATCCGGGTCTTCACCGTGCTGACGTTGCTGCTGGTGAAGTTGCTGGTCACGCTGCTGTCGTCCTTGCAGTAGTCGGGCCACCACGACGGCGAGGCGAGGAAGTTGGTGACGCACTGCTGGACGATGCTGGCGAAGTTGAAGTCGTTGCCGCCGATGCTGACGACGACCATCCGCACGTTGTGGGTCGCGGCGAACGTCTGCAGCGCCCGCGCCTGGCCGACGCCGGCGGTGCCGGAGTAGAAGTCGAGGCCCGGCTTGAAGTACTCGCCCGTCGCGGTCGCGGTCTTGGCGCCCGAGCAGGCGAGGTTGAGACTGTTCACACCCCCGCCGACGTGGATCTCCGCGCTCTTGCTGCGGTGGCAGCGGTTGATCGCCTCACCGGTGCCCGAGGCGTTGTCCCAGTACGCCGACGCGCCGAGCGCGTCCGCGCGAGAGCTGCTGGAGTTGGAGGATCCCGCCCAGCGTCCGGCTTCGCCGGAGATGTAGGAGTCGCCGACCGACACCACCCAGGGCGTGCCGGACCCGGGTCCGTCGGCGTGGGCCGACGGTGCGGGGAGGGGGGCGAGCAAGGTGGCTGCGACGACCGCCAGGGCGGCCACGAGCGTGCGGAACATAGATCGTCTCCTCGGGTCTTCCCTCCCCAGAGGTCCGCTTGGACCCGCGCCGAAGATAGTGACGCCCGTCACAAATGGGAAGATCTGCGGCCGAAACCGCTGAGGCCAGGAGAACCGGGTCAGGAGAAGTCCAGGGCGGAACAAACCCAGCGCTGCTCGATCCGCTCGAACCGGGCGGCCAGGGCGCGCGAGCGCTCGCCGTAGCGCACGTGCACGGCTGCCTCGACCGCGTCGGACCGCAGGAAGCAGGTGTGCACGCTGAGGACCCGGGGGCGAACGGGCTGCACCCGCGCCAGGCCGGGCTGGTGGCCGGCGGCGCGGGCTACCAGCAGCGCGCGCCGGCGCAGGTCGTCGTAGACCTCGGGCAGCGTCCAGCGCAGGAGCTGCGACACCGGCCGGTCGCCACCGACGATCTCGACCGCGGCCTGGACGAAGCGGCGGGTCCACTCCTCGACGACCGCCTGCTGGCGCCGGTCGATCGGCGCACCGGCGATGCCGAGATGGGCATCGTCGGCAGGGACCGGTGGCTCGCTGCGCGGCAGCAGGGCGAGCGCGAGAGTGCCCTGGGTCGCGGCGACGGGAACGGGAAGGCGAACTCCCTTCAGCGGATGCAGCGTGGTGCTCATGCGGTCCTCCTCGAGTGGACTCTTCGGCGGGTGGGCGGGTCAGGTCATCGCGTCGGAGGCAGCTCCAGCAGCTGGCCGGGCAGGATCAGGTCGGGGTCGGGACCGATCACCGCCAGGTTGAGCTCGTAGGTGCGGTGCCAGTAGTCGACGAGCTCGACGACGGTGGCCCGCGGCCCGAGCCGCGTCTCGGCGATGCTCCACAGCGAGTCGCCCGGCCGCACCCGGACCCGGTCGCGGGAGTCCCCGAGGTCTCGGCCGGACCGGTCGGCCCGGTCGGCCCGGTCGGTCCGGTCGGTCCGGTCGGCTGGGGGAGCAGCGTCGCCGGTGGGGCGGTCGGGCAGGGGGAGCCCCGCGAGGGACGGGGGCGCGCCCGGCTGCCGGTCGTCGGCGCTGGCCGGGCTGCTGAGGGCGACCACCCCGCATGCGGCCAGCAGCAGCAGGCGCAGCGGCCCCGTCCGACGGAGCGGACGTCGTACGCCGTCGGCCCGGGCTCGGAGGACGCCGACGACCACGTCCGTCGTGATCGCCCACAACCAGCCGGCGGCCACCACGGACGTCGCCGCGCAGGCGGTGACCAGGACCTCGGCGAAGGCAGGGCGGGAGCCCATGAGCCGGGGCACCGCCGCGAGCGCCGGGAGGCTGGCCAGGAGGACGCCGGTGGCCCCCGCGGTCGCCGCGCACCAGAGCGCGAGCCCGCGTAGCCGAACTGAGTCGCGTGCAGAAACGAACATTCCCCGAGAACCTTGCGTTTGCTTGCGTTTGCTTCAGTCTGCCTGCGTTCATCGCGACGGGTCAATGCGCTCTCCACAGCCCCGGTGTGGTGACATTGGCCCATGAGCTGGGAGGACGAGCTGTTCGCGTTGTTCGACGACCTCGAAGGTCAGGCGGGCGCGCTCGCGGCGGCTGAGCGGGGGGCGGAGCACGCCGACCGCAGCCGCGCGGAGTACCAGACCGTCACCCTCGCCAGCCGCCTGATGGCCTCCGTCGGCACCGAGCTCACCTTGACCGTCACCGGCGTCGGCGCCCTCACCGGCACCGTCGACCGGGTCGCGAGCGACTGGCTGCTGGTCTCCGCCGGCCAGCACGACTGGGTGATCAGCGCCGACGCGGTGATGACCGTCGAGCGCGCGTCGGTGCGGTCCATCCCGGAGGTCGCCTGGTCGCCGTTGGCGCGGCTCGGCCTCGGTGCGGCCCTGCGCCGGATCGCCGAGGCGGGGGAGCGCTGCCTCCTGCACCTGCGCGACGGGTCGCGCCACGAGGGCACCCTGCGCCGCATCGGCGTGGACTTCTGCGAGCTCGTCGAGGGCGACGACCGGCGGATGATCCTGGTGCCGTTCGGCGCCCTCGCCGCTGCCCAGTCCCGCGCGGAGGGCTAGGACGGCCAGCTAGGACGCCCAGCTAGGACGCCCGGCTAGGACGGCCAGCTCGAAAGGGCCGGCCTACGTCGCGTCGAGGTCGTACGGCGGCCGCTCGCCCAGCTCGAGCGGACGGCGCTCGGGCCTCGGGCCGACGGCCACGCCGTCCTCCTCCTCGGCGAGCGCCTCGGCGATGTGCTTGCGCACGATCTCGCGGGGGTCGAGGTCCCGCAGCTCGAGGTCGGCGAACTCGGGGCCGAGCTCGGAGCGCAGCTCGTCGCGGGCGTTGTTGGCGAAGTTGCGGGCCTTGCGCGCCAGCTGTCCGGCCTGCTTGGCCAGCTCCGGCAGCCGGTCGGGCCCGAAGACGAGGACGGCCAGGAACGCGATGACGACGAGCTCGCCGAATCCGATCCCGAACACCGCTGCCCCCCCGCTGCCCGCGCCCGCTAGCCGGTCAGAACCGGTTGCTCGGGGTCAGGCCCAGCTGCATGCCGGCGAGCCCGCGGTTGCGGCCGTCGAGCCGGTCGGCGATCTCGGTGAGCGCCGCTGCGGAGAGCGAGGTGGGGTCGGCCTCGACGACGGGCTTGCCGTCGTCCCCACCCTCACGGAGGGCGATGTCGAGCGGGACCCGACCGAGCACGGGCACGTCGTAGCCGAACCGCTGCGAGAGGGTGGCCGCGACCCGGTCGCCGCCCCCGGTGCCGAAGATGTCGAGCCGGTGGTCCTTGCCCTCGGGTGTGCAGTGGGGGCACGGGAGGTAGCTCATGTTCTCGACGACGCCGACCACGCGCTGGTGCATCATCGAGGCCATCGTGCCGGCCCGCTCGGCGACCTCGGTGGCAGCCTCCTGCGGGGTGGTCACGACGACGACCTCGGCGCCGGGGAGGTGCTGGCCGAGCGAGATCGCGATGTCACCGGTGCCGGGGGGCAGGTCGAGCAGCAGGATGTCGAGGTCGCCCCAGTAGACGTCGGAGAGCATCTGGACCAGCGCCCGGTCGAGCATCGGGCCACGCCAGGCGATGACCTGGTCGCGGCGGGGCTTGAGCATGCCGACCGAGATCACCGAGACGCCGCTGGCGGTCGGCACGGGCATGATCAGGTCCTCGACCTGGGTGGGTCGGGCGTCGGCCACCCCGAGCATGGCGGGGATGGAGTGTCCGTAGATGTCGGCGTCGACGATGCCGACCTTGCGACCGGCGTTCGCCAGCGCGAGGGCGAGGTTGACGGTGACCGACGACTTGCCGACGCCGCCCTTGCCGCTCGCGATCGCGAACACCTTGGTGAGCGAGCCGGCCTGCGCGAACGGGATCTCGCGCTGGGCCTGGCCGCCGCGGAGCTGCTCGTGCAGCGAGCCGCGCTGCTCGGAGGTCATCACGCCGAGGTCGAGGTCGACCCGGGTGACCCCCGCCAGGGCGCTGACGGCGGCGGTCACGTCGCGGTTGATCGTGTCCTTGAGCGGGCAGCCGGCGACGGTCAGGAGCACCCGCACCTTCACCGTGCCGTCGTCCTCGACGGAGACGGTGTCGACCATGCCGAGATCGGTGATCGGCCGCTTGATCTCGGGGTCGTTCACAGTGGCCAGGGCGGCCTGCACCTGGTCGAGCGTGGGGAGGGTGTGCGTCGTACTCATCGTCACGAGTCTACGGAGCGACGGCTGCAGGTCGTTACTCGCGGCCCTCGTGAGACGCCCCACCCTCGGCGTCGCGCTCCTCGAGCTCTGCCAGCAGCGCCCGCAGCTCCGAGCGCAGGTAGTCGCGGGTGGCGACCTCGCCCAGCGCCATGCGCAGCGAGGCGACCTCGCGGGTGAGGAACTCCATGTCGGCGTGCGCCCGGGTCGCCGCGTCGCGGTCCTGGGTCGCGATGACCCGGTCGCGGTCCTCCTGGCGGTTCTGCGCGAGCAGGATCAGGGGAGCGGCGTACGACGCCTGCAGGCTCAGGATCAGGGTCAGGAAGATCAGCGGGTAGCTGTCGAAGCGCCACTCCTCCGGCGCCAGGAAGTTCCAGGCGACCCAGGCGATGACGAACAGGGTCATCCACATCAGGAACTTCGCGGTGCCCATGAACCGAGCGAACCGCTCGGCGAAGATCCCGAACGTGTCGGTGTCGTACGACGGTCTCCGCACGAACTGACGGCGGAGGGCCCGCGGGGTGTCGAGCCGGTCTCCGGGCCGGCGCGGCTCAGCCATCGCTGTCCCTCGACGACGCGGCGCGCTCGCGCCAGTTGTCCGGGAGCATGTGGTCGAGCAGGTCGTCGACCGTGACCGCGCCGAGCAGGCGCCGGTTCTCGTCGACCACCGGGGCCGCGACCAGGTTGTAGGTCGCCAGGTGCGCCGCGACCTCGTCGATGGTCGCCTCGGGCCGCAGCACCTCGAGCTCGTCGTCGAGCGCGCCGGCGACCAGCGTCGACGGCGGCTCGCGCAGCAGGCGCTGGATGTGGGCGATGCCGATCAGCTTGCCCGTCGGGCACTCGAGCGGCTGGCGGCAGACGTAGACGAGGGCAGCCAGCGCCGGGGTGAGCTCCGGGTTGCGGACGTGTGCGAGCGCGTCGGCGATGGTCGCGTCCGGACCGAGGATCACCGGCTCCGGCGTCATCATCGCGCCGGCGGTGTTCTCGACGTACTTCATCAGCCGGCGGACGTCCTCGGCCTCATCCGGCTCCATCAGCTGCAGCAGGATCTCCTGGGTCTCCGGCGGCAGGTCGGCGATCAGGTCGGCCGCGTCGTCGGCCGACATCTCCTCGAGCACGTCGGCGGCCCGTTCGGAGTCGAGCTGCTCCAGGATGCCGACCTGGTCCTCCTCGGGCAGCTCCTCGAGGACGTCGGCGAGCCGCTCGTCGTCGAGCGCCATGGCGACGGCAGTACGGCGCTCCGTCGGCAGGTCGTGGAGCATCTGGGCCGCGTCCGCGGCGTGCATCTCGTTGATCGCCGCGACCAGGTGGGTCGCTCCCTGACGGTCGTCGGTGCGGGACAGGCCGACGACGTCGTTCCACTCGACGACGTGGGTCTGCCCGCGGCGACGCAGACCCTTGGACGGCTCCTGGATCGCGACCCGGCTCAGCACCCAGTCGCGGGTGCGGGAGCGCTCCATCGCGACGTCGTAGACCGAGCCGGTGACACCGGTGCTCTTGACGGTGACGGTGCGGTCGAGCATCTCGCCCATCACCAGGGTCTCGGTCGAGCGCTGCTCGAACCGGCGCATGTTGAGGAGCCCGGTCGTGTAGACCTGCCCGCTGTCGATCGTGGTCACCCGGGTCATCGGCAGGAACACGCTGCGCCGGCCGAAGACCTCCGCGACCATGCCGAGCACCCGCGGCTGCGCACCCTCCAGCCGCATGGTGACCACCAGGTCGCGGACCTTGCCGACCTGGTCGCCCTGGGGGTCGAAGATCGGCAGGCCCACCAGCCGGGCGGCGTAGACGCGGGAGGGGGTGCTCACGATCCGAGGTTATCGGTCGCGACAGGAGATTCCCCGAAGGTGCGCCGCCGACGGCTCGGGGCCGTTGCCACCCCCCATCGACCGGAGTAGAACATCGAAGGACGGCCGGCGGCGGAGCCGGCTGCGGGACGAACGGATGAGCCGGATGAAACGCTTCTTCAAAGAGTCTCTCTCGCCGACGATGGCGGTCGCGATCCTCGCCCTAGTGGTGGCAACGGGCGGGACCGGGTACGCCGCGGCGCGGTTCGGGAACGACAGCGCGGCCTCGAAGCAGGGCATCGCCTCGGCACAGCTGGCCGGCGCGGCTGCCCAGCCGGTGCTGCGGTCGGGCAAGACGATGGTCGGTTACTACGCCGCCGGCGGCTCGGACGGCACGACCGGCTACATCGGGGAGGGCATCACCTTCCCCGCGAAGCTGCCTGCGGGCTTCAACAACAACCACGTCCAGTACCTCGCGCAGGGTGACCCGTTCACCACCCGGTGCCCCGGCCCGGGCTCCGCCAAGCGCGGGTGGATGTGCTTCTACGAGGGGCAGAGCTCGGGTGTGGACCTCTGCTGCATCTACGACCAGAGCTACAACTCCCCGGCGGTCGCCAACTACGGGGTCCGCATCTACTGGAGCGTCAACGGGTCCTCCAGCTACGCCGACGGCCAGTGGGTGGTCCGCGCCCCGTGACCGACGCAAGGAGCCGGCGACCCGTGCGGGTCGCCGGCTCCGTGGTCCGCCGGGCGGTGCTCAGCCCTTGAGCTTGTAGTCCTCGAGCATGGCGCGACCGATGATCATCTTCTGGATGTCGGTGGTGCCCTCGCCGATGAGCATGAAGGCGACCTCGCGGTAGAGGCGCTCGATCTCGTACTCCTTGGAGTAGCCGTAGCCGCCGTGGATCCGGAAGGAGGCCTCGACGACCTCGTGGGCGTACTCGGAGGCGACCATCTTGGCCATGCCGGCCTCGACGTCCATGCGCTGACCGCTGTCCTTCATCCGGGCGGCCTTGACCATCATCGTGTGGGCGACCTCGACCTTGGTCGCCATCTCTGCGATGCGGAAGAGGATGGCCTGGTGGGCCGCGATCGGCTTGCCGAAGGTCTGGCGCTGCTGGGCGTAGGCCACGCCGAGCTCGAAGCCGCGCCAGGCCAGCCCGCAGGCGCGGGCGGCGACGTTGACGCGGCCGACCTCGACCCCGTCCATCATCTGGTAGAAGCCCTTGCCGGGCTCACCGCCCAGGACCTGGTCGGCGCGGACCACGTGGTTCTCGAGGACCATCTCGGTGGTCTCGACGCCCTTGTAGCCCATCTTGTCGATCTTGCCCGGGATGGTCAGGCCGGGAGCGGTCTCGCCGAAGCCGGCCTCCTTCTCGATGAGGAAGGTGGTCATGTTGCGGTAGACCGAGTCGGCGCCCTCGTCGGTCTTGCAGAGGGTGGCGACCAGCTTCGACTCCGCGCCGTTGGTCAGCCACATCTTCGTGCCGGTGATCTTGTAGGAGCCGTCGTCCTGCTTGACCGCCTTGGTGGAGACGGCCGACACGTCGGAGCCGAGGCCCGGCTCGGACATCGAGAAGGCGCCGCGCATCTCGCCGGTGGCCATCTGGGGCAGGTACTTCTGCTTCTGCTCCTCGGTGCCGTGCTGCATCACCATGTAGGCCACGATGAAGTGGGTGTTGATGACGCCGGAGACGCTCATCCAGCCGCGGGCGATCTCCTCGACGCACAGGGCGTAGGTGAGGAGCGACTCGCCGAGGCCGCCGTACTCCTCGGGGATCATCAGGCCGAAGACGCCGAGCTCCTTGAGGCCCTCGACGATCTCGGTGGGGTACTCGTCGGCGTGCTCCAGCTCCTGGGCCACCGGGATGATCTGCTCGTCGACGAAAACCCGGACGGCCTTGAGGATCTCAGTCTGGTCCTCGGTCAGGCCGTCGGTCTCACACAGGCGGGGCATCGGTTCCTCTTTCGCTCCGGCAGGGTTGGAAGAATCCATCCGACTCTACCGGCGGGTAGCGGGTTCGCCGCCCCCGCGGCCGCATCCGAGACGTCAGCCGCGCCGCCGACGCGCCGCGCCCGCCGCGTAGTTGGCCAGGGCTGTGATCGACGCCTCAGCGACCGCCGCTTCGTCGTACGGCGGAAGCGGGCGCGCGCTGGTCTCGTCGGGCACCAGTGCGTCGAGGTCGCCGTGGACCGGGTAGCCGCGCTCCCGGACGGTGGCGACGGTCCGCCGGGCGTGCTCCTGCACCCAGCCGAGGTGCTCCGGCGGCAGGGTCAGCTTCGGGCTCGCGCTGCGGGCCAGGACGCCGTGCGCGAACGGCCACCGGACCGCCTCGGTGTAGTCCGACTTGTAGTCGGGAAGCCGGTCGCCGAGGGCGGCGTTGACCCGCCGGAACACCTCGGACTCGACGACCCCGAACGAGGCGTTGACCGACCCCTTCGGGCGGGTGACGGCCGAGCTGGGGAAGCCCACCACCTCGCCCATCAGGTCGAAGACGCCCTCCGGATCCTGGGAGTACGACGGGACGACGATCAGGTGCATCCGGGACGGGTCGACCGCCCGCCCCCAGCGGTCGAGGATGTCGATCGGGTCCTGACGGCGCCAGAACTGCTCGGCCCACGTCCCCCGCCGCTCGCGCACGTCGTCCAGGAACGTCGGGTAGCTGTCGGCGAGCCGGTGCTTGAGGAACTGCTGGTAGTCCGACGGCACCTGCTGCGTCCAGTCGCGCACGGTCAGCACCACGTGGAGGTCGACGTCCGCCTCGTCGCAGAGCGCCGCGATGGTGTCGACGTCCTCGGGGCGCACCTCGGCGAGGTCCTCGTTGCTGACCAGCAGCACGTCACCCGCGGTCTCGCGGATGGTCGCGGGCACCTTGCGCAGCGCCGGGGCGCGGTGCTCGCCCGCGAAGCCCTCGACCGGGCGCCAGCCGAGCGGACGCAGCAGGCCGGCGATGTGGGCGGGCCGCCCGACGTACGGGAGCCCGACCCCTTCGCCGGCGAGCTCGTCGACGGACATCCAGAGGCCCGCCTGGAGCGACGACGTGCCGGTCTTGCTGCAGCCGACGTGCATCCACAACGGGCGGCGTCCGGGGGCGTCCGGTTGATGGGTCACGCGCGTTAGCGTGCCAGACTTCCGACCGCAGACGAGCGAGAGAGGGGGCGGGATGGGCTCGACCACGCAGCGACCGGAGGTCGCCGTGATCACCATGGCGCGCGACGAGGGTGACCTGCTGCCGCTGTGGGTGTCCCACTACGCACGCCACGTCGGCATCGACAACCTGGTGGTGCTGGACGACAACTCGGTCGACGGGTCGACCGAGGGGCTGGGCTGCACCGTGCACCGGGTGCCGGAGCTCAAGGGGGGCCTCGACTTCGAGCCGGTGCGGATGCGGCTGATGAACGGCCTCGCCTCCGGCCTGTTGGCGGTCTACGACTACGTGGTGTTCGTCGACGTCGACGAGTTCCTGGTGACCGACCCCGACGTCTACCCGACCCTGCCCGACCTGCTCGAGGACCGCGGCCGCCCGGAGGCGATCGGCGCGATGGGCCTCAACGTGGTGCACGTCCCGAGCGCCGAGCCGGAGCCGCTCGACCT
Source organism: Nocardioides pelophilus (assembly GCF_014180685.1). Taxonomy (GTDB): domain Bacteria; phylum Actinomycetota; class Actinomycetes; order Propionibacteriales; family Nocardioidaceae; genus Nocardioides; species Nocardioides pelophilus. Next base: position 21,106 of record NZ_JACEHF010000017.1, read on the forward strand.
GGGCCGTCCCCTGCTCGAGCAGCGCAGCTTCGCCAAGTTCACGCCGCTGATGTGCAAGCCGTCGGTCAAGCGGATCAACGCGGGCTGGGCGGTGTCGTCACACGGGCTGAAGGCGCCGTACTCCATCGACCCCGAGCTGTTCATGCTCCACCTCAAGTTCGCCGACCGGTCCCGGCTCGCGGAGGTCGCCGCGCTCCGCAACGCGGTCAGCAAGGCGGACGGCCGGGCGGAGGAGGCCAGCTGGGGCAGGGCGGCCGACGAGGTGCTGGCGGTCTTCGACCAGGTCGTCGCCGACGTCGACCCCGCCGCCGTACCCGAGTTCGACCCCGCCTCCGTCGACCTCGACGAGATGGTGATCTTCCTCAACGGCCGGCATCGCACCCCGAAGCAGGGCCAGATCGCCGCGCTGCGCAAGCAGCCGCTGGTGCGGATCCCGACCCGGATCTCCGGGGCCCTGTGATGTCGGGGGCCCTGTGATGGCGGGGGCGAGGAGGGTCTACCTCCACGTCGGCGCCCGCAAGAGCGGCACGACCTCGCTCCAGCAGGCGCTGATCGCGTCGGCCGGCGTCCTCGACGAGCACGGCGTGCACCTGCTGCTGCCCGACCGCGAGGTCGCCCGGCGGCAGCTGATGGAGCCGCTGCGCACCCTGCGCTCCGCCGACACCGCCGAGGCCCGCGAGGGCGTGCGCGCCGCCGTGCGCGCCCTGCGCGAGGAGATCGAGGCGCACGACGCCGCGACCCACCTGCTGTCCGTCGAGACGCTCGCGGAGATGCCGCGCACGGTCACCGACCTGGTGGTCGAGGGGCTGGCCGGGCTCGAGGTGCACGTCGTGGTCACGGCGCGGCACTGGGGTCTCACCGTCCCGTCGGAGTGGCAGCAGGGCGTGAAGAGCCGGCTCAAGATCACGCTCCCCGACTTCGTCACCGCGATCCAGGAGCGCGGCGACGCCGCGGCTGGGTTCCTGGCGCGGCAGGACGTCCCCGACATCGTCGAGCGGTGGGGGTCGCTGCTGCCTCGTGACCAGGTCCACGTGGTGGCGGTGCCACCGCGGTCGACGACCGGAGCGACCTTGGTCGACCTGTTCTGCGGCGTCGTCGGGTTCGACCCGGAGCTGCTGGAGATGCCCGGCGGCGACCTCAACACGTCGCTCTCGCTCGGCCAGGCCGAGCTGGTCCGCCGGGTGAACACGGTCCTGGGCGACCGGCTGCCGCTGACGGGCGGCCACTACCAGGAGGCCATCAGGCGATGGGTGGTCCGGGGCGGCCTGATGAAGCAGGAGCGCTCCTCGATCCGGCTGCCGACGGAGTGCGCCGCGTGGGCCGTGGCAGAGGCTCAGCGTCAGCTCGACGCGATCCTCGCCAGTGGCTTCGACCTGGTCGGCCGGGCCGAGGACCTGCTCCCGGCCGCCGACGCCCCGACCGGACCGCTCGAGGTCAGTGACGAGGAGATCGCCCGGGTGGCGGTCGAGACGATCGCCGACCTCGCCGACCGCCACGTCGCTCAGGTCCACCAGCTGGAGGAGCGCTACGAGGCGTTGCGGGCCGAGGTGCGGCAGCTCCGGGCGGCCGCGCGCCGCAAGGCCCGCAAGGGAAGCTGATATCCGCTGGTCATCGCTTGGGTCGCGTGTCAGGGTGGATGGACCATTCCGGTTCACGCGAGAAGGAGCAGCCATGGCTGAGCAGGACCCCAACGAGGACCTGAAGGCGAAGATGCGGGCCGCGCTCGACCGCAAGAACAACCGGGAGCAGGGCGTCCACGCCGACGGTCCGGTCCAGGAGAAGGCGCACGGCTCGGAGGTCGTCGGCGGCGCCCCGAAGATGCACCGCCGCAAGGCCGGCGGCGGGGGTTCGTAGACCGGGGCTTGACCCTGACGCAGCGTCAACCTTCCACGATGGGTTCATGACCAATCGAACCCCTGCGATCGAGGTTGCCGGACTGCGCAAGTCGTACGGCGACCTCACCGTCCTCGACGGCGTCGACCTGACCGTTCCCGAGGGCACGGTGCACGCGCTGCTGGGCCCCAACGGCGCCGGCAAGACCACCGTCGTCAACATCTGCTCGACCCTGCTGTCCGCCGACGCGGGCGTGGTCCGCGTCGCCAGTCTCGACGTGATCACCGAGTCCGACCGGGTCCGGTCCGTGATCGGTGTGACCGGCCAGTTCTCAGCGATCGACGAGCTGCTCACCGGCCGGGAGAACCTGCGGCTGATGGCCGACCTGGCCCACCTCGACCGGGCGACGGTGGCCGCGAGCGTCGACGCGCTGCTCGAGCGTCTCGACCTCGGTGATGCCGCCGACCGGCGTGCTCAGACCTACTCGGGCGGCATGAAGCGGCGCCTCGACCTGGCGATGACCCTGATCACCCGGCCCCGGTTGATCTTCCTGGACGAGCCGACCACCGGTCTCGACCCGCGCAGCCGTCGCGAGGTGTGGGCCATCGTGCGCGAGCAGGTGGCGGACGGGGTGACCGTGCTGCTGACGACGCAGTACCTCGAGGAGGCCGACGCGCTCGCCGACCGGGTCGCCGTGCTCGACGGTGGCCGGCTGGTGGCCGAGGGCACGCCCGCCGAGCTGAAGCGGCAGGTTCCCGGCGGTCACGTGCAGGTCGAGTTCACCGACGGGCGCAGCGAGCGGATCGCCAGCGACGGCAGCGTCGCCTCGCTGCGCCGGATCCTCGACGGACTCGACGACCGCGAGGTCGCGGGCGTGACCGTCGGGACCGCCGACCTCGATGACGTCTTCCTGGCGCTCACCGGCCACCCGACTGTGGATCCCGGAAACGACGCGGAGGCCGACGCCCAGGGGGTGCTCGCATGAGCACGACGTACGTCGTCCGCGACTCCGTGACCATGCTGCGGCGCAACCTGCTGCACTGGGAGCGCTACCCGTCCCTGGCGATCATGCTGGTCGCCCAGCCGATCCTGTTCCTGCTCCTGTTCGTCTACGTCTTCGGCGGCACCTTGGGCGCCGGGCTTCCCGGCGTCCCGGGCGGGGGCGATCGCACCGACTACCTGGGCTACATCACTCCCGGGATCCTGATCATGGCCGTGGCCAGCGTGGCTCTCGGCACCGCGATCTCGGTGGCGATGGACATGAGTGGCGGCATCATCGCCCGGTTCCGGACCATGGACATCGCGAAGGTCTCGGTGCTCACCGGCCACGTGCTGGGTGCGGTGATCAAGACCCTGCTGACCACCGTGATCACGCTGGCGGTCGCCGTCCTGCTGGGCTACCGCTCCGACGCAGGGGTGGGTGAGTGGCTGGCGGCGTTCGGGGTGATCCTGCTCCTCGCCTTCGCGCTGACCTGGCTCACCGTGGCCATGGGGCTGGCCGCGGACAGCGTCGAGACAGCGAGCAACACGCCGATGTTCCTGGTGCTGCTCCCGTTCATCAGCAGCGGGTTCGTGCCCACCGACGAGATGCCGTGGGGCCTGCGGCACTTCGCGGAGCACCAGCCGTTCACGCCGATGATCGACAGCCTCCGGGCGCTGACCTCCGGCGCCTCGCCCGGGTCGGACCTGTGGCTGGCGATCGCCTGGTGCCTGCTCATCGCGCTGGCCGGATACCTCTGGGCGCGTCGCCAGTACACCAAGGTTCCGGCACGCTGATCCCATGCTGACCATCGGTGAGCTCGCGTCGTACGCCGGCGTCACGGTGCGTGCCGTGCGGCACTACCACGCCAAGGGGCTGCTGCCGGAGCCGGAACGTGACCACTCGGGCTACCGGCGGTACGACGCCGCGGCGGTCGTGGAGCTGATCCGGATCCGCACCCTCGCCGATGCCGGCGTACCGCTGTCGCGGGTCAAGCAGCTGCTCGCTGCCGGGGACGAGGAGTTCGGCGCGGCGGTCGAGGAGATCGACCGCCGGCTGCGGGCCGAGATCCGGGAGCGGCAGCGACACCGGGAGCGGATGGCCCGTCTCGCGGCCGGGGAGAGCCTCGCCCTGCCGGCGGAGGCGGTCGCCTACCTCGACCGGCTCCGGGAGCTGGGGATCCCGGAACGCATGATCGAGGGCGAGCGGGATGCCTGGATCCTGGTCGCGGCGCACCTGCCGGAGCGGATGGAGCTGTACATCCGGAGCAAGCGGGACCAGCTCGACGACCCTGCGGTGGTCGAGTTCTACCGCGACCTGGACGAGATGATCGACTGGGCGCCCGGCGACCCCAGGCTCCCGGCGCTGGCCGACCGGATCGTCGCGCAGCTCGAGTCGGTCGACGAGGCGGAGTGGGAGGCGTTCGCGGCCGACGGCGGGATGTCCGAGGACCTCGTGGCCCTGCTCGACTCGATGTTCGTCGGCCAGGTGCCGGTCGCACGCGAGCTGATGCGGCTGGTCGAGGAGCGGGGCTGGGCCGGCTGGACGAAGCTCGAACGCGTGGACCGGCGGCAGGCCTGACCGCGTCACGCGGCAGAATGTCCGCCCGTGAGCGAGACGACTGCGTCCAAGACGAACCCGGGCAACTTCTTCGAGGACTTCACCGTCGGTCAGGTGATCGAGCACGCGACGCCGCGCACGGTGACCGAGGGTGACCGCGCGCTGTACGGCGCGCTCTACCCGACCCGGTTCGCCGTCCCGAGCTCGGCGGCGTTCGCCGCGTCGGTCGGTCTGGACCCGCACCCCGTCGAGGACCTGATCGCCTTCCACATCGCCTTCGGCAAGACCGTGCCGGACATCTCGCTCAACGCCGTGGCCAACCTCGGCTACGCCGAGCTCCGCTTCCACCAGCCCGTACGGCCGGGGGACACCCTGTCGACGCGGTCCGAGGTCATCGGCCTCAAGCAGAACTCCAACGGCAGGTCCGGCGTCGTCTACGTGCGCTCCACCGCCACCAACCAGCGTGGCGAGGTCGCGCTGGACTGGTGCCGCTGGGTCATGGTCCACAAGCGCGACCAGGAGCTGCCGGCGCCCGAGACCGTGCTGCCCGAGCTGAAGAAGACGCTCGCCCCCGAGGACCTGGTGGTGCCCGCCGGCCTCGACTTCTCGTCGTACGACTTCGCCGCCGCGGGTGAGCCGCACCGTTTCGCCGACTACGCGGTCGGCGAGCGGATCGACCACGTCGACGGCGTCACCCTGACCGACCCCGAGCACATGCTCGCCACGCGGCTGTGGCAGAACACCGCCAAGGTGCACTTCAACACCGAGGCCCGTCCCGACGGCAACCGGCTGATCTACGGCGGTCACGTGATCTCGATGGCGCGGGCGCTGTCGTTCAACGGGCTCGCGAACGCCCAGCTGATCGCCGCCATCAACGGCGGCTCCCACGTCGCCCCCGCGTTCGCCGGCGACACCGTCTACGCCTGGTCCGAGGTGCTCGACAGCGCGGAGCTGCCCGGGAGCAACGAGAGCATCGGCGCGCTGCGCCTGCGGCTGGTCGCGACCAAGGGGCGGGACGAGTCGATGACGCTGCGCAACGACGAGGGCAAGTACGCCGACGGCGTGCTGCTCGACCTCGACTACTGGGCCCTGATCCCGCGCTGACGACCACGGTCGGTGGTCGAGGAGGTCGCGCCAGCGACCGTCAGGAGACCTGCACGTCGCGGATCACGTAGGTGATCTCGTCGTCCACGGCGTTCTCGACCTGGTCGACCGCCACGGAGTTCGGCCAGTCCTGGCCGTCGGGCCAGTCGACGACGACCTCGGCCGCGTCGGTGTCGTTGGCGCGCGCGATCACGTCGTTGATGGTGAGCTGCAGGTAGACCGGCGCGTCGCTGCCCTTCTTCATCCCGTGGCCGCCCTTGGTGATGACGGCGGAGACGACCTCGCCGTCCTCGACGGTGACCAGCACCGGACCGGTGACGGGGCAGTAGCACAGCTGCTCGAGCAGGAAGGAGTAGTCGTCCGCGTCGAGCTCGGGGTAGGTGCCCACCGTCGCCGGGTCGGTGGGCGCCGTCGTCGTCGGCGACTTCGATGCAGGGTCCCGCGCGGTGTCCCCGTCGTCGTCGCCGCTGCAGCCGGCGAGAGCGGTGATCGCGAGAACGGTGGCGGCCGCGCCGAGCAGGATCTTCATGGTGGTACGACGTTATCCGCTGCCGGCCGGTTCCGCCGGGCAGGCCGGGTGACAGGTCGGTCCGCCTGCCTGTCGGCTTGACGAGCGCGCCGAGTCACAGCACGGTGTGACCCATGTCTCTGCGCGTCGGATGCCCCCGTTGCGCGGCGCCGGTGGCTGACGACGGCGACGGTGGTTGGGCGTGCCCCGAGCACGGCGTCGTGGTGCCGCTGTGGCGACCCGCGACGGCGTCGTACGACGACTTCGCCAGCCACCTCGGCCATGCGGACGGGTTTCCGACCTACCTGCCGTGGCCGCTCGGGCCGGGCTGGACCGTGACGGACTTCGCCGTCGTCGCCGACGAGACCCGTGGTGGGCGGGCGACGATGACCTGCGTGTCCGGCACCAGCGCGCTGGACGGGCCGGTCGACGTCATCGTGATCAGCGAGGAGCCCGGCACCGGCCTCGGTGCGCGGATCGCCGGCCTGGGGCTGACCGGCCGGACCGATCCGGGCGAGGAGGTCGGCGACGGGCCGCCGACCGTGAAGGTGCGGATCGGCAGCTTCCCCGTCGGCCTGTGGCCGGTGTCGGTGAGCGGGTCCGGCGGGGAGTGGGACCGATCGGTCGTCGTCGGCGAGGCCGAGGGCCGGTGGATGTGGCTGGTGCTCCGGCCGGCCTCCGCGATCCTGCTGCTGCGCGACGACTGGATCCTGCGCGACGTGTCCGAGACCGGTCCGCAGCTGGTGGCGCTGCCGTTCGGGGGACCCGCGCCGCCCTGGTGACCGGGGCTAGGTGGTCGGCGTGGCCGGGAACCGGCCGGTGATGACCGGGAGGTCGGCCAGCGTCACGATCCCGGGCGGGGCGGCGACGACGCTCGGCACCGCGTTGGTGACGGGCATCGCCGTGTAGATCATGCCCAGGCCCATGAAGCCGTCCTCGTCCCACCCGTCGTGGGGGAGGCAGTGGATGACCGTGCGCATGTTCGGAGCGCCGAAGACCTGGATGTCGTGCCCGTGCTTGAGCGGCTTCGGCGGGTGGGCGTGGTCGCCCATCGTCCAGTTGAAGCCGACGCTGATCAGGTTGCGGTCGCCGACCCAGCCGCGGTGGTAGCCGTAGACGCTGCCGACGGTGCCGGCCGGGATCGTCATGAACCCGAGGTCTGTGTCGCCGGTCGCGGCGGTGAACGTGACGTCGAAGTCGATCCGGTCGAGGGTCACCTTCATGGCGTCGGCCATCGTCGCGACCGACTCGGCGAAGACCTCGCTCTCACGGCGGACCGACTCGGCCAGCCCGGGCGTCGCCGGGTCCTTGCCGAACCCCATCGCGCCCTGCGTCTCGGCCGACTCGTACGTCGAGCAGTCGACGGACTCCGTGATCCGGACGTGGTCGACGCTCGCGCAGCTCGCCGTCAGGGTCAGGGCGACGATGTTGGTCATGCCCGGATGGGCTCCGCTGCCGAAGATCGAGGACTCGCCGCGCTTGCAGGCGTCCTCGATGCGGGCCCGCTCGGCCGGGTCGAGCTTGGTGCCGTTGATCCAGCCGGCCGTCGTGCACACGTTGATGCCGGCCTCGAGCAGACGGACGAGCTCGTCGGTCGACGACCACAGCGGGTTGTAGACGCACGCGTCGGGCCGCAGCGCGACCAGCGCGTCGACGTCGTCGGTGGCCAGCACCCCCGACGGCTCCGGGTGCCCGGCCAGCTCGGCGGCGTCGACGCCCACCTTGTCGGGACCGTGCGCGAAGACCCCGACCAGCTCGAGGTCGGGTCGGGAGAGGATCGCGTGCAGCGACCGCCGGCCGACGTTGCCGGTCGTCCACTGGATGACCCGCAGCGGGCGGGTGGTGCCGTAGTCCATGGGGGTTGTTCTAGCACTAGCCTGCTCTGGTGCGGATCGACCTTCACACCCACTCCCGGGTCAGCGACGGCACCCAGTCGCCGACGGAGCTGGTACGGGCCGCAGCCACGGCCGGTCTCGACGTGGTCGCCCTCACCGACCACGACATCACCGCGGGTTGGGACGAGGCGTCCACCGCCGCCGACTCCGCGGGGATCGCGTTGGTGCGGGGGATCGAGATCAGCACCCGGTTCCACGGACGGGGCGTCCACCTGCTCGCCTACCTGCCCGATCCCGGCGACCCGACGCTCCGCGCCGAGCTGGACCGGATCCTCGCCGGCCGCGACCAGCGGGTCCCGGCGATGCTCGAGCGGCTGCGCGCCCTCGGCATCGACGGCGCCACCGAGGAGGCCCTCGCCGAGGTGACCGTCGACGCGGCAGCCACGGGTCGCCCGCACGTCGCCGACCTGCTGGTGCGGCTCGGTGCCGTCAGCGACCGTGACCAGGCGTTCGCGGACTACCTCGCCGAGGGCCGGCCCGCCTACGTCGACAGGTACGCCGCCGACCTGGTGCGGATGCTGGGCGTCGTGACCGGGGCCGGCGGCGTGCCGGTGGTCGCCCACCCGTGGGGTCGGGGGAGTGCGGGCGTGCTCGACGAGGACGCGTTCGCCGTACTCGCGGCTGCGGGTCTGTTCGGGATCGAGGTCGACCACCTCGACCACGACCCGGCCCAGCGCAGCCGGCTGCGCGCGATCGCCGCCGCCCTCGGACTGGTCGTCACCGGCTCCAGCGACCACCACGGCACCGGCAAGGTCGACCACGACCTCGGCGTCGAGACCACCGCCCCCGACCAGCTCGAGCGGATCCTGGACCGAGCTGCCGAGCTGGGCTCCCCGACCACCCTGGTCGGTGCGGCATGAACCTGGTCGACGGCGTGCTCCTGGTCGAGGTCTTCGTGACCCTGTTCGTGATCATGGACCCGGTCGGCACGGTGCCGATCTTCCTGACGCTGACGAGCGGTCGGAGCGCGGCGACCTCGCGGCGCTACGCCTGGCAGGCGGTCAGTGTCTCGTTCCTGGTGATTACCGCGTTCGCCTTCTTCGGCCAGCAGATCCTGAGCTACCTGCACATCTCGCTGCCCGCGCTGCAGTGCGCCGGCGGGCTGCTCCTGCTGCTCGTCGCCCTCGAGCTCCTCACCGGCAAGGAGGGCGAGCCGACGGCCAACCAGGACTCCAACGTCGCCCTGGTGCCGCTCGGCACCCCGCTGCTCGCCGGCCCCGGCGCGATCGTCGCCACCATGCTGTTCGTCAAGGAGATCGACAGCACCAAGGAGCTGACCGCGGTGTCGCTCGGCATCATCGGCGTCCACCTCGCGCTGTGGGCCGCGATGCGCTACTCCCTGCCGATCCTCAAGGTCATCCGCGACGGCGGCGTCATGCTGGTGACCCGGATCGCCGGTCTTCTGCTCTCCGCGATCGCCGTCCAGCTCGTCGCCGACGCCGTCCGCGCCTTCATCGCCGGCGAGGGCTGAGCCCAATTGGCCGAGCGTGTCGCAGACGGTGCTCGGCGCACGGGCCGTCGCTCCGCTCGGCCCGCGGCCTTCGCACCGTGCGGCTTCGCCGCGGTGCGACACGCTGCCGGCCCGCAGTTGGCGCAGTCTGTGGTGGCGGTTCGTCGGCGGCTTGCGGCGCCACGACCGCAGAGCCTGATTGGCCGAGCGTGTCGCAGACGGTGCTCGGCGCACGGGCCGTCGCTCCGCTCGGCCCGCGGCCTTCGCACCGTGCGGCTTCGCCGCGGTGCGACACGCTGCCGGCCCGCAGTTGGCGCAGTCCGTGGTGGCGGTTCGTTGGCGGCTTACTTGCGACCCCAGGACTGGTAGCGCTGCAGCATCGTGTGCGGCACCAGTCGGGTCGCGGTGACGATGGCCTTGTAGCGCTTGCTGGGGATCGAGAGGGACCGGCCCTTGTCGAAGTCGGCGAGGGCGTCGCGGACGAGACGGTCGGGCTCCAGCCACAGCGCCTTCGGCGCGGTGGAGTCGCGGTCGACGCCGAGCCGCTGATGGAACTCGGTCTTCACGAAGCCGGGGCAGAGCGCCATCACGGTGACGCCGCGGCCGGCGTACTCGTTGTGCGCCCAGGCGCTGAAGCTGTTCACCCACGCCTTGGCGGCGCTGTAGGTGCCGCGGGGGAGGAAGGCGGCGACGCTCGAGACGTTGATGACGCCGCCGTGGCCGCGCTCGACCATGCCGCCAAGGGCGGCGTGCGTGAGCCGGAGCACGGCGCGGACCAGCACGTCCTGCTGTCGCTGCTCGGTGTCCACGTCGTTGTCGAGGAACGCACCCTTGAGCCCGAACCCGGCGTTGTTGACGAGCAGGTCGACCGGACGGTCGCCGTCGGCGAGCCGGGCCTCGACCAGAGCGAGCTGGTCGGGGTCGGTGAGGTCGGCGGCGAGGGTCTCCGTCGCCACGCCGTACGCCGACCGCAGCTCGGCCGCGACCTCCTCCAGGCGGGTGGTGCTGCGGGCGACGAGGACCAGGTCGTCGCCGCGGGCGGCGAGCTGGCGCGCGAACTCGTGGCCGATGCCGGCAGTCGCGCCGGTGACGAGTGAGGTCGACATACGGAAAGTCAAACAGGTCGGTGCCACACGGGCATCCGGGTGTCCGGCATGATGGACCTCGATGAGCACCAGGGACCCCCGCCCCACTGTCCTCGCGGTTGCCAACCAGAAGGGCGGCGTCGCGAAGACCACGAGCGTCGCATCGATCGGCGCCGCGCTCGTCGAGCTCGGCCAGACGGTCCTGCTCGTCGACCTGGACCCCCAGTCGTGCCTGACCTTCTCGCTCGGCATCGACCCCGAGGACCTCGAGATCTCGATCCACCACGTGCTCACGAAGGGCGTCGATGCGACCGAGGTCATCCTCGCGACCGAGGACGGCGTCGACCTTCTGCCGGCGACCATCGAGCTCGCCCGGGCGGAGGCCGACCTGCTCACCCGCACCGGCCGCGAGCACGTCATCCGCGGCGTGCTGGAGGACATGGTGGCCTCGGGAACCCACTACGACTGGATCCTGCTCGACTGCCCGCCGTCGCTCGGCGTGCTGACGGTCGCCGCGCTCACCGCGGCCGACGGCGTGCTGGTGCCCCTCCAGTGCGAGACCCTCTCGCACCGGGGCGTCGGCCAGCTGCTCGACACCGTGCACGACGTACGCCGCTTCACCAACCGGGACCTTCAGGTGTGGGGCGTCCTGCCCACCCTGTACGACGGACGCACCAACCACGCGCGCGCGGTCCTCGACACGATCTCGGAGACCTACGACCTCGAGGTCATCGAGCCGCCGATCCCGAAGACGATCAAGTTCGCCGAGGCCCCGGCCGCCGGCCGCTCGATCCTCGCCACCAGTCGGAGCAGCAAGGGCGCGCAGGCGTATCGCGAGGTCGCCGGCAACCTGATCGCGCGAGCGAAGCGTTGACGGTGCCACCGACCCGGCAACCAGGACTGCACCGGGCCCCGTCCGGGCGGCGTCGCAGTGCGCCCAAGGGGAAGCGGCGGGCCGACGTCCGGCCCCGCTACGGACGGATCGCCGTCCTCACCGCTGCGGCGACGGTCAGCGGGATCGCCGTCCTCGGCGGCTTCGGACTGATCCCGTCCGGCCCGGAGAACGCCAGCGCATCCTCGAGCGGGCTCGTCACCGGACTCGCGAAGAACGACGCCGACCGCGACTCCGGAAGTGACGGGAAGGCGGCGACCCGCCAGCGCCGTACGGCCGTGGAGCAGAAGGCACCCCGGACCCGGACCGCCCCGACCGGTGGCAGCACGGCCACCCTGGCGACGACGACCGCGAGTCGCCCCGCGGCGCTGCCGCCCGGGTCAGGCGCCGGCCGCCGCATCGTGTTCAGCGAGAGCCAGCAGCGGGTGTGGCTGGTCGGGCTCTCGGGCGAGGTCACCCGCACCTACCTGGTGTCCGGCAGCGCGACCGACAACCTGGATCCCGGCACCTACCAGGTCTTCTCGCGTTCGCGCCACGCCGTCGGCATCGACGACTCCGGGACGATGGAGTACTTCGTCCGCTTCACCCACGGCGACGCGGGGGCCGCGATCGGGTTCCACACCATCCCGGTCGACGAGGGTGAGCGGGTGCAGACCGTCGCCCAGCTCGGCACCCCGCTCTCGCACGGCTGCATCCGCCAGCGCACCCCCGACGCGGTCGCGCTGTGGGAGTTCGCGCCGATCGGGACGACGGTCGTCGTCACCGACTAAATCGGTCGTGAGCGGCGCCGTTCGGTGCCATCCTTCCGGCTTGTGATCAACCGATGAGCTGGGCGGACCGGCTGCGCGCGCTGCGGATGGACCTCACCCCGTGGCGAGCCTCCCGCGACTACCGGCTGCTGCTGGTCGCCGGCACCGTCTTCTACTTCGGGTCGATGGTCAGCTACGTCGCGATCCCGTACCAGGTCTACACGCTGACCGGCTCCAACTTCGCCGTCGGCGCGATCGGTCTGGTCGAGCTCGTCCCCCTCGTCGTCTTCGGCCTGTACGGCGGCGCGCTCGCCGACCACGTCGACCGGCGCAAGCTCCTGGTGTCGCTGGGAGTGGCGCAGGCGGTGCTCACCGCCGTACTCGCGGCCAACGCGTTCCGCGACGAGCCCAGCGTGTGGCTGATCTTCGTGGTGGCCGGGTTCCTGGTCAGCACCGCCGCCATGCAGCGTCCGTCCCGCGAGGCGCTGATGCCGCGGACCGTCGCTCACGACCAGCTGACCGCGGCGAACGCGCTGTTCAGCTTCGGCATCCAGGTGGGGGTGCTGGCCGGCCCCATGCTGGGTGGGTTGCTCGTCGCCTACGTCGGCATCGGCTGGTGCTTCGTCGTCGACGTCGCGGGCCTCCTGGTCGCCACCCTGCTCTACCGGATGATGGGGCACTACCCGCACCGCGCCGAGACCACCCCGCCGAGCCTGGCCGGCATCAGCGAGGGCATGCGCTACGCGTTCAGCCGGCGCGACCTGCTCGGCACCTACCTGGTCGACATCGCGGCGATGCTGCTCGCGCTTCCGGTGGTGCTGTTCCCGGCCCTCGCCGAGGAGGTCTTCGAGCGGCCCGAGCTGATCGGCCTCCTCTACGCGTCCGAGACCGTCGGGGCGGTGGTCGCGACGGCGCTGTCGGGCTGGACCACCCGGGTCCACCACCACGGCCGAGCGATCGTGATCGCCGCGGCGGCGTACGGCGGGTGCGTGGCCGTGGCTGGCGTGATGCCGTCGTTCTGGCTGGTCGTGGTCATGCTCGCCCTGTCCGGCGCGGCCGACATGATCTCCGGGATCTTCCGCAGCACGGTCTGGAGCCAGACCATCCCCGAGGCGATGCGTGGCCGGCTCGCCGGCATCGAGATGCTGTCCTACTCCCTCGGCCCGCTCGGCGGCCAGGTGCGGGCCGGCATCACCGCCGACCTGTGGACGGTGCGCGGAGCGATCTCCAGCGGTGGTGTGGCGTGCGTCGGTGGCGTGGCGATCACCGCGCTGTGGCTGCGCGACTTCTGGTCGTACGACGACCGCACCGACGAGCACGCGATCGCGGAGCGCGAGTCCCGCGCCGCGGCCGGGGAGGCGTGACCATGGATGCCGCACGATGGACCGGTCCGGAGTTCCTGCTCCCGGCGCGCGCCTGGATCGACGAGCAGCTCGCCGGTCTGGGGCGGGCGGTGGCCGGGGAGGTCGAGCAGCCGCACATCACGAAGTGGTCGACGGTGTTGCGGGTCCCGACCGCGGAGGGGCCGGTGTGGTTCAAGGCCAACGACGGCTCGCTCCGGCACGAGGCGGGGGTGACCGCGCTGCTCGCTGCCCGGCATCCCGGCAACGTGCCGCCGCTGCTCGCGGCCGACGTCGACCGCGGCTGGATGCTGATGGCCGACGCCGGCCGTCGCCTGCGCGAGGTGCTGCCCGAGGAGGGGTCGGTCGACCGGTGGCTCGGCGTGCTCGGCACGGTCGCGGAGATCCAGCTCGTCTGCGAGGACGCGGTCGACGAGCTGCTCGCGCTCGGGGTCCCCGACCTGCGGCTCGCCACGCTGCCGGAGGCCTACGACCGGTTGGCGCACGAGCTCGACCTCGAGCCCCGGTTCCGCGCGGCGACGCCGTACGTCCAGGAGCTGTGCGACCGGCTCGCCGGCTTCGGGATCCGCGAGACCCTGCAGCACGACGACCTGCACGACGCGCAGGTCTACGTGAAGGACGGCGCCGACCTGGTCATGGACTGGGGCGACGCCTGCATCTCGCACCCGTTCTTCACGCTGTCGGTGACCCTCGAGGGCGTCATCAGCTGGGGCCTGGACGACGTCGAGGGCTCCGTCGACACAGCCCCGTTCCGCGACGCCTACCTGGCGCCGTACGCCGCCGCCTACCCCCACCTCGCCCGGGCCGATCTGCTGGCCGCGACCGAGGCGGCGCTGCGGCTTGGCTGGGCTTGCCGCTTCGTCAACGGGATGGTGCCCGGCGACGACCCCGGCCCCCGCCTCCGGATGTTCCTGGACGGCCGGGCGTAGGGGGGTTCGGCGACGCAAGCGGTGATGTAACACGTTGTTCGCGGATCTGGCAGGACGTTGACGTTGCTGCGGCCCCGTTGCAGCGGGCTCCCAGCGACGTAAGGGGTCGCCCAGGTCGGCGGACAGCGTGTTACAGCCGTGATTGCCCCGCCGGTACGGCGAACAGCGTGTTACAGCCCGATCAGGCGCCGGTCGGTGCCGGGTTCTGGGGCGCGCTGCCGCCCTGGCCACCGGATCCACCCGAGCGGCTCCGCCGACGGCGGCGGTTGCGGTTGGGGGTGGTGCTGCCCGCTTCGGAGGTGGTGGCCGCCTCGCCCGAGGGGGCGCTGCCGGCCGGCTGGCCGCTCCGGGTGCGGGTGCGGCTGCGGTCGCGGTTGCCGGAGCGCTCGCCCCGGTTGCGGTCGCCGGAGCGCTCGCCCCGGTCCTCGCGCGGCTTCCGCTCCACCGGCGCGGCGGGGACGATCCGACCCTTCGTGCCCGGGGGGATGCCCTGGTCGTGGAAGAGGTGCTCGGAGGTCGAGTAGGTCTCGAGCGGCTCTTCGAAGGGCAGGTCGAGCGCCTTGTTGATCATCTTCCAGCGGTGCACGTCGGTGGCGTCGACGAGCGTGATCGCGATGCCGGAGGCGCCGGCCCGGCCGGTGCGGCCGATCCGGTGGACGTAGGTCTTGTCGTCCTCGGGGCACGTGTAGTTGACCACGTGGCTGACGCCGGACACGTCGATGCCGCGCGCGGCGACGTCGGTGGCGACCAGGACCTTCATCTTGTCCTCGCGGAACCGGGTGAGCGCCTTCTCGCGCGCCACCTGCGCCATGTCGCCGTGCAGCGGGCTGGCCTTGAAGCCGCGCTCGGCGAGGTCCTCGGCGATCCGCTGCGCCTGCCGCTTGGTGCGGGTGAAGACGATCATCTTGTCGGCGTCCTCGGCCTGCAGGATGCGCCCGATGATCTCCGGCTTGTCGAGGTCGTGGGCGAGGTAGATGAACTGCGCCGTCGCCGGCACCGTCGCGTTCTCGTACGACGACTCGGCGCGGATGTTCATCGGGTGCCGCATGTGGGTGCGCGCCAGCGCGACGATCGCCGCCGGCATGGTCGCGGAGAAGAGCATCGTCTGCCGCGTCTCGGGGGTCTGCTTGAGCAGCCGCTCGACGTCCGGGAGGAAACCGAGGTCGAGCATCTCGTCGGCCTCGTCGAGGACGAGCGCGTGCACGTGGGAGAGGTCGAGGGCCTTGCGGTTGGCCAGGTCGAGCAGCCGGCCGGGGGTGCCGACGACGATGTCGACGCCGGACTCGAGCGCCTCGAGCTGCGGCTCGTAGCCGACGCCGCCGTAGATCGTGAGCACCCGCATCCCGCGGCCGCGGGAGGCGAGGTGGAGGTCGTTGGAGACCTGGATCGCGAGCTCACGCGTCGGGGCCACGATCAGCGCCTGCGGCTTGCCCTGCGGGATCTCGATGTAGTCGGGGTCGCCGGGCGCGACGCTGCGCTGGATGACCGGGATGCCGAAGGCCAGCGTCTTGCCGGTGCCCGTGCGGGCCTGGCCGATCAGGTCGGTGCCCATCAGTGCGACGGAGAGGGTCATCTCCTGGATCGCGAACGGGTGGATGATCCCGGCCTCTGCGAGCGAGTCGCAGATCTGGGGCAGCACGCCGAGGTCGCGGAACGTCGGCTTGGGCGCCTCCGTCTCGGTGGCGGTCGCGTCGGTGTCGGTGGTGCTTTCGGGGGTGGTGTCGCTAGTCAGCGTCTTGTCGCTTTCGTGAGTGAGATCAGCCGGGGCCGAGTTCATTTCGGATGCGGCTGATTCACACTCAGCCGCGCACATACGTGGCGCCACCGCGAGGTTGGGGCGCTCGGAGCATTGGCTCGCTCGCTCCATGGTATCGGTACCCTGCCCGCATGGCTGAATCCGACGCTGGGTCCAACGCGGTCGCGTCCAACGAGCTCCCGGTCGCCCTCGCCGACCCGGACTACCGCGAGGCCGTCGTCGACCTGCTCGCCGTCATCGCGTACGGCGAGCTGTCCGCCTTCGAGCGGCTCGTCGAGGACGCCAAGCTGGCGCCGGCGCTGGAGGACAAGCTCGCCCTGGCGCAGATGGCCGGCGCCGAGCTGGCGAAGGTGCAGCCGCTGATCGACCGGATCACGAAGCTGGGCGGAGACCCGTTCGCCGCGATGGCTCCGTTCCACGCGGCGCTGGACGAGTTCCACGCCCACACGGCTCCCTCCGACTGGTACGAAGGCCTGGTCAAGGCCTTCGTCGGCGACAGCCTGGCCCGCGACTTCTACCGCGAGATCGCGGCCTACCTCGACCCCGACACCCGCGACCTGGTCGTCTCCTCGGTGGTCGAGGGCAACCACGCTGCCTTCGCGGTCGACCACCTCCGCCAGGCGATCGCCGACAACCCGCCGCTCGGCGGCCGGCTCGCGCTCTGGGGCCGCCGGATCATGGGCGAGGCGCTGACCCAGGCCCAGCGGGTCGCGGCCGACCGCGACGCCCTCACCGCGCTGCTGGTCGGCGGCGTCGACCGGCCGGGGCTCGACCTGGCCGCCCTGGGCCGGATGCTCACCCGGCTGACCGAGCGCCACTCGGAGCGGATGGCCGAGCTCGGCCTGGACGCCTGACCGGCCCGTGACCGACGCATGACCGATCCCGCGCGGGAGATCGAGCACCTGCTCTACCGCTACGCCGAGGCCATCGACGCCGGGGACTTCGCCGCTGTCGGCGAGCTGTTCCGCCACGGGGGCATCGCCGGGATCGGCGGCAACGGACCGATGACGCTCGCGGAGGGCGCCGACGCGGTCGCCGCGTTCTACCGCTCGCTGGTCCGCCTGTACGACGACGGCACGCCCCGCACCCGCCACGTCACCACGAACCCGATCATCGAGGTCGACGCCGAGGCCGGCGTCGCGACCAGCCGGTCGTCGTACACGGTGTTCCAGGCGACGGACGCGCTGCCGCTGCAGGCGATCATCAGCGGCCGCTACCGCGACACGTTCCACCGGATCGACGGGACCTGGTGGTTCGCGTCACGCACGATGCTCGCCGACCTGACCGGCGACCTCAGTCAGCACCTGCTGGGATGACCTAGGGTCTCGTGACGGTCGCTTCGCGACCTGCTGGACCTCCGGCGGGCTCCCAGCCGGGCGGACCGAACAGGTAGCCCAGCCGCTCCCGCCAGCTCCGGGCGGTGCGCACGTTGCGCCCGATCTTCGCGTAGTCGCCGTACTGCAGCTTGATCATGTTGTAGGTGCCGACCGGCTTGGTGAGCCCGTACGTCGGGCGCTGCTTCTCCTCCACGAAGGTGCCGAACATCCGGTCCCAGATGATGAAGATCCCGGCGTAGTTCTTGTCGAGGTACTCCGGGTCGGAGCCGTGGTGCACCCGATGGTGCGACGGCGTGTTCATCACCAGCTCGATGGGCCGGGGAAGCTTGCCGATCATCTCGGTGTGGGTGAAGAACTGGTAGATCAGGTTGAAGCCGAAGGCGACGTAGATCGTCCACGGGGAGAAGCCGAGGAACGGCAGCGGCAGCCAGAAGACGAACTCGAACCAGGGGTTCCACTTCTGCCGCAGCGCGGTCGCGAAGTTCATGTACTCGCTGGAGTGGTGCGCCTGGTGGGCGGCCCAGCCGATGTTGACCCGGTGCACGAACCGGTGCGAGAGGTAGAAGGACAGGTCGACCGCGGCGATCAGCAACACCCAGTACCACCAGGTGTCGGTCGGCATCTTGAGCGCCTCGGGTGTGACGAGCTCGAACACGACGATGTAGACGAGGAACGACCCGACCTTCAGCGCCAGGCTGAAGACCAAGGAGATCGCACCCATGCCGATGCTCGTCCGCGCGTCCCTTCCGAGGTAGCCGGTCGGCGGCTTCACGTCGTCGTCGTGGTCGAGCCACTTCAACGCGGCCAGCTCGATGGCGATGGTCAGCAGGAAGAACGGGATCGCATAGGTCACCGGGTTCTTCCACGGGTCGAGCAGGTCTTGCACGCCCACGATGGTAAGCGGCTCGCCCGGTGGGTGGTGCCCGAACCAAGGGTTGGGCGGGACTAGGCTCAGTCGACGTAAGTACGACGTACGGACCCGGACTACCCAGGAGCAGCACAGACGTGGCAGCGATCGAAGCCGTCGGCGCCCGCGAGATCCTCGACTCGCGCGGCAACCCCACCGTCGAGGTCGAGGTTCTCCTCGATGACGGGTCCTTCGCCCGGGCGGCGGTGCCCAGCGGCGCGTCGACGGGCGCCTTCGAGGCGGTCGAGCTCCGCGACGGCGGTGACCGCTACCTCGGCAAGGGCGTGCAGAACGCCGTCAGCGCGGTGATCAACACCCTGGGCCCGGCGATCGAGGGCCTCGACGCCGCCGACCAGCGGCTGATCGACCAGACGATGATCGACGCCGACGCCACCCCCAACAAGGCCAAGGTCGGCGCCAACGCGATCCTCGGCGTCTCGCTCGCGGTCGCGCGCGCGGCCGCCGACTCGGCCGACCTCCCGCTCTACCGGTACGTCGGCGGTCCCAACGCCCACCTGCTGCCGGTGCCGATGATGGACATCCTCAACGGCGGTGCCCACGCGGACACCAACGTCGACATCCAGGAGTTCATGATCGCGCCGATCGGCGCCCCGACCTTCCGCGACGCCCTCCGGGTCGGCGCCGAGGTCTACCACCAGCTGAAGTCGGTCCTGAAGAGCCGCGGCCTCGCCACCGGCGTCGGCGACGAGGGCGGCTTCGCGCCCGACCTCGAGTCCAACCGCGCGGCCCTCGACCTGATCGCCGAGGCTGTCGACAAGGCCGGCTACGAGCTCGGCAAGGACGTCGTGCTCGCGCTGGACGTCGCCGCGAGCGAGTTCTGCGAGGACGGCGCCTACACCTTCGAGGGCGCCAAGAAGTCGGCCGACGAGATGATCGCCTACTACAGCGAGCTGGTCGCGGCCTACCCGATCGTCAGCATCGAGGACCCGCTCGACGAGGACGACTGGGAGGGCTGGAAGGCCATCACCGACGCCCTCGGCGCCAAGACCCAGCTGGTCGGCGACGACCTCTTCGTCACCAACGTGGAGCGCCTGCAGCGCGGCATCACCGGCGGCCAGGCCAACGCGCTGCTGGTGAAGGTCAACCAGATCGGCTCGCTGACCGAGACCCTCGACTCCGTCGACCTGGCGCACCGCAGCGGCTTCCGCTGCATGATGAGCCACCGGTCGGGAGAGACCGAGGACACCACCATCGCCGACCTCGCCGTGGCGACCAACTGCGGCCAGATCAAGACCGGCGCCCCGGCGCGGTCCGAGCGGGTCGCGAAGTACAACCAGCTGCTCCGGATCGAGGACGAGCTCGGCGACGCGGCGCGCTACGCCGGCGCCGCCGCCTTCCCGCGCTACCAGGGCTGACCCAGCACCACCGACGACCGGACCGAAGGGGGAAGCGAGTGGCTGCCACACCCGGCGACCGTCGTACCCCTGGCCGACGGCCGCGCAGCCCCGGTCGTTCCGGTCCGACCGCTGCCGGTCGTCCGGAGCGCAAGCGTGCGGAGCGCGACCGGGTCGCCACCGTCGCCCGCGCCCGCGCCGAGGAGCGGCAGCGGTCCCGGCTGACCGGCCGGGCGGCGATCCTCGTGCTGGTGCTCGCGGTGCTGGCCGTGTCCTACGCGTCGTCGCTGCGGGCCTACCTGCAGCAGCGCGACCAGATCGACTCGCTGGAGGCCCAGATCGCGGAGCGGGAGTCGTCGATCGGCGAGCTGGAGCGCGAGAAGGAGCGGTGGGACGACCCCGCCTTCGTCATGCAGGAGGCGCGCAAGCGTGGCTTCGTCGTGCCGGGGGAGACCCCGTACGTCGTCGTCGACGCCGACGGCAACCCGCTGACCGAGTCCGAGCTGGACGACCCCTCGTCGGCCGGGGAGGGCGAGTCCCCGACCTGGTACTCCGGCGTCTGGTCCTCGGTCAAGGTCGCCGGCGACCCGCCGACGAAGATCCCGCCCCAGCCCAAGAAGCGGATCGTGGGGTCGGAGGACGAGTGAGCGACCAGAGCGACGAGGCGGTGATCGCCGCACAGCTCGGTCGGCCGCCGCGCGGCATCCACGCGATCGGGCACCGGTGCGCGTGCGGCAACCCGGACGTGGTGACGACGGAGCCGCGGCTGCCGAACGGCACGCCGTTCCCGACGACGTACTACCTGACCTGCCCGCGGGTGAACTCCCGGATCGGGACGCTCGAGGCGTCGGGACTGATGCGCACGATGGAGGACCGGCTCGCGACGGATCCCGACCTCGCGGCGGCCTACCAGCGCGCGCACGAGGCCTACCTCGCCGACCGGGCCGCGGTGGGTGAGGCCGCAGGGCTCGACGTGCCCGAGATCGAAGGGATCTCGGCGGGCGGGATGCCCGTGCGGGTGAAGTGCCTGCACGTCCTGGCCGCGCACGCGCTCGCGGCCGGCCCCGGGGTCAACCCGTTCGGCGACGAGGTGCTCGAGCTGCTGGGCGAGTGGTGGGCGTCCGGTCCGTGCGTCGAGGCGGCCGCCGACGGTGGTTGAGGTGCGAGCGGAGCGAGCCTCGAAACCGGTCGCGGCCATCGACTGCGGCACCAACACCATCAAGCTGCTCATCGGCAAGCTTCCCGACGTGGCGCTGCGGGAGAGCCGGATGGTGCGGCTGGGGCAGGGCGTCGACCGGACGGGACGGCTCGCCCCCGACGCGCTGGAGCGGGCGTTCGCCGCGATCGACGAGTACGCCGAGCTCATCGCCGACCACGGTGTCGAGCGGGTCCGGTTCTGCGCGACGTCGGCCACCCGCGACTCCGAGAACGCCGCCGAGTTCACCGCTGGCGTGCGGGCCCGGCTGGGGATCGACCCGGAGGTGCTCTCGGGCGACGAGGAGGCGCGGCTCGCCTTCGCCGGCGCGGTGCGCGGGCTCACCCTGAGCGGCGGGCACGAGGAGCCGCTACCGGAGCCGGTGCTGGTGATCGACATCGGCGGCGGTTCCACCGAGCTGATCCTCGGCGAGCACGCGACCGGCCCGCCGGCGGCGTACTCGATGGACATCGGGTCGGTCCGGCTGCACGAGCGCCTGCTGGGCGGCGACCCGGCAACACCCGAGCAGCTCTCGGCGTGCGTGGCCGCGATCGACGCGGCCCTCGACGACTGCCCGGTCGATCCCGCTGCCGCCGCGGCGGTCATCGGCGTGGCGGGGACGATCACCACCGTCGCGGCAGGGGTGCTCGGGCTGCCGGCCTACGACCGCGACCTGATCCACGGCCGGGTGCTCGACGTCGACGCGGTCCAGCGCACCGTCGACGACCTGGTGGCGGCGACCCGCGCCGAGCGGCTGGCGCTCGGCTACGTGCACCCGGGGCGGGTCGACGTGATCGATGCGGGTGCGCTGATCCTGTCGAGGGTGCTGCGCCGCACGACGGTCGCGTCGATCACGGTGGCCGAGACCGACATCCTCGACGGGATCGCCTGGTCCCTGGTGACCTGAGCCACCAGTCCGCCGAATCCTCTGCGCGGCGGTCCGGGCGCGCGTAGGTTCCCGATCATGAGTGCCCCGGGAGGCCTGTCGGAGCCCCAGAAGCTCGCCGTGGGCCGCGCCCTCCTGACCGAGCTCGCGCGACTGCACGACGCCGGTCAGGTGAGTGGCGCGATCGGCCCGGCCACCGTGCTCGTGGACGACCAGGGTGCGGTCCGTCTGGTCGAAGGGCCGGTGGACCAGGCCTACGCCAGCCCCGAGGTGCTGAGCGGACAGGCTCCCACCGCGGCCAGCGACCTGTACTCCGCGGCGGCGCTGCTGGCCCACCTCTTCCGCGGCCGGCCCACGCTGCCGCCGACCGTGGCCGACCTCGATCCGGGTGTCGCCTGGCTGCTCGGGCCCGTGTTGACCCCCGATCCCACGACGCGCCCCTCGTCGGCGGCCGGCATGGTGACCGCGCTCGACCAGCTGGCCGAGCAACGGCACGGTCCCGACTGGCGACACGCTGCCGGACTGGTCGGCACCGTCGGCGCGGTCGGTGCTGTCCCGGTGATCGTGCTGGCGACCGGAG
>NZ_JACEHF010000170.1 GCF_014180685.1 Nocardioides pelophilus
CGCTCGAGCGCGCGTTCCGCCGCCGCGGCATCACCTCCCGCACCGGCACGTCGGTCACCGGTGTCACGACCACCGACGAGGGTGACGGCGCGGTCGTGGTCACGCTCTCGGACGACACCGAGCTGCGCGCCGACGTACTCCTGGTCGCGGTCGGCCGGGCGCCGCGCACCGAGGGCCTCGGCTACGAGGAGCAGGGCGTCACCCTCGACCGCGGTTACGTCACCACCGACGACCGCTGCCGCACCGGCGTCGACGGGATCTGGGCGGTCGGCGACATCGTCCCCGGGCTCCAGCTCGCGCACCGCGGCTTCCAGCAGGGCATCTTCGTCGCCGAGCAGATCGCCGGCCTCGCCCCGCAGTCGATCGACGAGCGCGGGATCCCGAGGGTGACCTACTCCCGGCCCGAGGTCGCCTCGGTCGGCCTCACCGAGGAGCAGGCCAACGAGCAGTACGGCGCCGAGTCCATCTCGACGCTGACCTACGACCTCGCCGGCAACGGCAAGTCGCAGATCCTGCGCACCCAGGGCTTCGTCAAGCTGATCCGCCAGGCCGACGGCCCGGTCGTCGGAGTCCACCTCGTGGGCGAGCGCGTCGGCGAGCTGATCGGCGAAGCCCAGCTGGTCTACGGCTGGGAGGCGCACCCCGACGACGTCGCCCCGCTGGTCCACGCCCACCCCACCCAGAACGAGGCCATCGGCGAGGCGTTCCTCGCCCTGGCCGGCAAGCCCCTGCACGCCCACAGCTGACCACTCAGTCAAACGACCACGAAGCGAAGACGAGGATTTCATGGCCACCGAAGTCACCCTCCCGGCACTCGGCGAGTCCGTCACCGAAGGCACTGTCACCCGCTGGCTGAAGCAGGTCGGCGACTCGGTCGCGGTCGACGAGCCGTTGCTCGAGGTCTCCACCGACAAGGTCGACACCGAGATCCCCTCCCCCGTCGCCGGCACCCTGCTCGAGATCAAGGCGTCCGAGGACGACACCGTCGAGGTCGGCGCCGTGCTCGCGATCGTCGGCGAGGCGAGCGAGGGCTCCTCCGGTGGCGAAGCGCCGGCCGAAGAGGCGCCGGAGCTGGAGCCGGAGCCCGAGCCCGAGCCCGAGCCTGCCGCGCAGGAGCCGGAGCAGGCTGAGCAGCCCGCCGCCGAGCAGCCCGCCGCTGAGGCGCCCGCCGCCTCGAGCGGTCCCGCGGAGGGCACCCCCGTCACCCTTCCCGCGCTCGGCGAGTCCGTCACCGAGGGCACCGTCACCCGCTGGCTGAAGCAGGTCGGCGACTCGGTCGCGGTCGACGAGCCGCTGCTCGAGGTCTCCACCGACAAGGTCGACACCGAGATCCCGTCGCCGGTCGCCGGCACCCTGCTCGAGATCAAGGCCGAGGAGGACGAGACCGTCGAGGTCGGCGCCGAGCTCGCCATCATCGGGTCGGGTTCTCCCGCGCCGGCCGAGTCGAAGCCCGAGCCGGAGCCGGAGCCCGCCAAGGAGCCCGAGCCCGAGCCCGCCAAGGAGCCCGAGCCGGAGCCGGCCAAGGACCCGGAGCCCGCCAAGGCGTCCGAGCCCGAGCCGGCCAGGGAGCCCGCCCCCGCCCCGGCCGCGCCCGCGGCCCCGGCCGGTGGCGGCGACGGGCCCGGCTACGTCACCCCGCTGGTCCGCAAGCTCGCCGCCCAGCACGGCGTCGATCTCGCGTCGGTCAGCGGCTCCGGTGTCGGCGGCCGCATCCGCAAGCAGGACGTGCTGGACGCCGCGGCGGCCCAGAAGCCCGCGGAGGCCGCCCCGGCTGCCGCTCCGGCGGCTCCCGCTGCCGCGGCGAAGCCCTCCGGCACGCCGTCCCCGCTGCGCGGACAGACCGTGGCGGTCAGCCGACTGCGCAAGATCATCGCCCAGCGGATGGTCGAGTCGGTGCAGATCTCCGCTCAGCTCACCCAGGTCGTCGAGGTCGACGTCACGAACATCGCCCGACTCCGCGACGCGACCAAGGCCGACTTCCTCGCCCGCGAGGGTGTGAAGCTCTCCTACCTGCCGTTCTTCGCCAAGGCCGCGATCGACGCCCTCAAGCAGCACCCGTCGCTCAACGCCACCCTCGACCTCGAGGCCGGCCAGGTGACCTACCACGACCGCGAGAACATCGCGTTCGCCGTAGACACCGAGAAGGGTCTGCTCACGCCGGTCGTCAAGGACGCCGGTGACCTGTCGATCTCCGGTCTCGCCAAGAAGATCGCCGACGTCGCCGC
Source organism: Nocardioides pelophilus (assembly GCF_014180685.1). GTDB lineage: Bacteria > Actinomycetota > Actinomycetes > Propionibacteriales > Nocardioidaceae > Nocardioides > Nocardioides pelophilus. Next base: position 2,226 of record NZ_JACEHF010000170.1, read on the forward strand.
ACGCACCCGCAGCAACAAGATCGGTCCCGACGAGCTGTCGGGCGGCACCTTCACGATCACGAACCTCGGCAGCGTCGGCGCCCTCTGGGACACCCCGATCATCAACCAGCCGCAGGTCGCGATCCTCGGTCCCGGCAGCGTCGTCAAGCGCGCGGTCGTCATGGACGACCCCGACCTCGGCGAGACCATCGCGATCCGGCACATGGTCTATCTCGCGCTGACCTACGACCACCGACTGGTCGACGGTGCCGACGCGGGCCGCTTCCTCCAGGAGGTCAAGAGCCGCCTCGAGGCAGCTCAGTTCGAGGTCTGAGCGGGCGCGCCTGGCTCAACGCAGGCGGGCGAGGTCCCGCCGGATGTAGCGCAGGTGCGCCCACTCCTCCTCGAGGATCACGCGAACGCAGTCGCCGACGCTCGGACGCCAGTCCCCGCCCCACGGATCGTCGCGTTCCTCCGCGAGCAGCTCCGCCGTAGCCGTGGCCAGGAAGTCGGTCACCAGCTGCTGTCGGTCGGCGCGCACCGTGAGGATCTCGTCGTAGGCCGGCGGGTCGGCGCGGAAGATCGACATGTCGAAGCCCATCTCGTCGGCACCGGTGAAGATCAGGCCGATCTCGTGGAACGGCTGTTGGATCCGCAGGATCCCGCCGCGGAGCCACGCGTCGGTCGCCAGGATCAGGTGGCGCAGGGTCTGGGCCAACGACCACTCGTCCTCGACGTGGGCGTCCACCAGCTCCGGAGGCGTGTCGGCCACCGTCGTCTGCCACGCGGCTTGCACAGCGACCCAACCCTCACGCAGGCCTTCGACCGTCTGTGCCTTCTGCAGCTCGCGGCCCGGGAACTGCCGGTTGAGCTCGGCGTCCACGAGCGGCACCACGTCGACACCGTTGACGAACAGGCTGCCGAAGAACAGGTCGTGGCTGTCGATGTCGAGTCCGTCGACATCGACGCTGCGCATCGTCACACCGCTGACGTCGGAGAACCGCAGGGTGGCGCCCTTGAAGCTCGCCTTCACGAAGGTCGCGTTCTCGAACTCCGTCGTGTCGGAATAGGTCGTCATCGCTTCATCATCACCGACGCCGGGGACAGTGCTGACCGGACAGGGTCGTCTAGGGGCGGCGGTGGAAGCGGAGGTCGCCGTTGGGGAGGCGGTCGGCTTCGTATTGTCGGTCGTGGGCGCGGTGGTGGTGGTGGTTGCAGAGGAGGATGCCGTCGTTGAGGTTGGTGCGGCCGCCTTGGGTCCAGGGTTTGAGGTGGTGGGCTTCGCACCAGGTGGCGGGGACGGTGCAGCCTTCGGCGCGGCATTGTTGGTCGCGGAGGCGTAGGGCTTTGCGTTGGCTGGGTGAGTAGAGGCGGCGGGTGCGGCCGAGGTCGAGGATCTCGCCGTTGCCGCCGAGGACGACGGGGATGATCTTGGCGGTGCAGGCCAGGCGGCGGATCGCGGTGGCCGACATGTTGTCCCCGGCGGTGAGGTGGCCGTCGATGAGCCCGCCGGTGGCCAGGTCGGTGCGCAGGGAGTCGAGGTCGATGGTGACCATCAGGGTGGTCGCGTCGCCGCCGTGGTCAGGAAGCTTGGCGGGGTCGAGGTGCTCGAGGAGGGCGCAGAGGGCTTGGCCGAGGCGGCGGGGGTAGGGGATCCGGTCTTCCTCACCGAGGGTCGCGTCGTCGTGCTTCCTGGGTGAGGTGAACGCTTCGAGGTAGGTGCGTAGTCGGGTGGCGTCGGTGTCGGGGAGCAGTGCGGAGATTCGGGTGGTGCCGTCGCCGATGGGCTTCAGGGTCAGTCGGCACTTCTCGCGGGCGCGTTGTTCCTCGGCCTCCAAGAGTCGGGCTTGGTGGGCTTCGGCGATGTCGGGGGCGACGACGTGGAGGATGTGACGACCGAGGCGGCGTAGCTCGGCGGGGCTGAAGTCGGCGCAGTAGGCCACCAGCTGGGTCTCGGCCTTGGCCAGCAGGGTGGGGTCGAGGTCGTCGGGCAGGGCCTCGAGCGCGGTCACGATCACCCGGGCCTGGGCCAGCGCCACTGCNAGCAGGGTGGGGTCGAGGTCGTCGGGCAGGGCCTCGAGCGCGGTCACGATCACCCGGGCCTGGGCCAGCGCCACTGCTCCGTCGGCCATGCCGGCCGCGACCCGGGTCCAGCGCCGGTCGAGTGCCTCAGCGAGCCGGGCGTCCGCGCGGGCAGCGGTGGGGTCGGCGTGGGTGAGGTGGGCGGCCCAGGAGCCGATGTCGCGGGCACCGGCGGCGTCGGCGACGTCGCCGGCGGTGGCGAGCACGCGTAGTTTCAGGTCGGTGAGTGTGGCCTCCAGGGCGGTGATCTCCTGGAGGGCGGTGGTCTTCTCGGCTGGGGTCATGTACACCGGTTGCACGTCGCGCACGTCGGTCAACGCGCTCCGGGCGTCCGCGACCGCGCCCAGGATCGGGTGGGGTTGGGGGTGGAGTTGGGCGACCACGGTGTTCCTTTCCGAGATGCTTCTATCGTACACCTGTTCGATTCGGAATGGAACATTCGATGGATGGTTTTCACAGGCGGGTTGCCTTGGTTTCGAGGCTCGCTTCGCTCGCACCTCAACCAGCGGCGAGCGGCGAGCTCCTCTACCACCGGGGGCAGGGGGTCTCGTGACGGTCGCTGCGCGACCTCCTCGACCAACGGTGGGCACGGGGTCTCGTGACGGTCGCTGCGCGACCTCCTCGACCACCGGCGGGCAGGGGGTCTCGTGACGGTCGCTGCGCGACCTCCTCGACCACCGGGGAGCACGGCGGCGGCGAGCCGGCGTACTTCCGCAACCACCCGAACACCTCCCCCGCTGCCGCCACCACAGCGAGCACCTCCGGCCTCCGGCAACCGGCGCAGGGCCCGGGGGACCGCACCGTGACCAACGACGGCGCGCCACCACGTCGTCCGTCTTTCCCACCGCAACCGACGACGGCGCGGAGGTTGCGGACAGGGGGTCTCGTGACGGTCGCTGCGCGACCTCCTCGACCAACGGAGGCAGGGGGTCTCGTGACGGTCGCTGCGCGACCTCCTCGACCAACGGAGGCAGGGGGTCTCGCGACGGTCGCTGCGCGACCTCCTCGACCAACGGGGTGCACGGGGGGTCTCGTGACGGTCGCTGCGCGACCTCCTCGACCAACGGGGTGCACGGGGGGTCTCGTGACGGTCGCTGCGCGACCTCCTCGACCAACGGGGTGCACGGGGGGTCTCGTGACGGTCGCTGCGCGACCTCCTCGACCAACCCGTGGTCGCTGGGCGACCTCCTCGACCAACGGCGAGGCGGCGTACGGGCTTCTGGACCGACGGGGCGGCTTGGCCGACTCGTAGTGTGGGCGCATGGGATCGCTATCGATCGTCATGGCCGGCAGCTCCGGCTTCCTCGGGACCCATCTGCGCGCCGAGCTGGAGGGGCGCGGGCACCAGGTCACGGCGCTGGTGCGCCGTCCGACGAAGCGGCCCGACGAGTCCACCTGGGACCCCTACACCGGCGACGTCGACCGCGAGCTGATCGCGTCGGCGGACGTCGTGGTCAACCTGGCCGGTGCACCGACGCTGGGCAACCCGCACTCCCGCACCTGGGCGCGCGAGCTGCACGACTCGCGGGTCCGGACCACCGAGACGCTCGCGCAGGCGATCGCGACGGCGCCCGAGCCGCCGTACTTCGTCGCGGGCAACGCCGTCGCTTGGTACGGCGACCACGGGGACGCCCTGCTGACCGAGGTGGCCGACAGCCGCGGCCACTCCCTGATGACCACGGTGTGCCGGGACTGGCAGGCGGCCGCGCAACCGGCCGTCGACGCCGGCGGCCGGGTCGTCTTCCTGCGCACGTCGCCGATCATGGACAGCGCGAGCGCACCGTTGAAGCAGCTGCGCCTGCTCTTCAGGACCGGGCTCGGCGGACGGCTCGGCAACGGCCGCCAGCACATGCCGATGATCTCCCTGCGCGACTGGGTCGGAGCGGCGGCGTACCTCGTCGAGCACCCGACCGCCTTCGGTCCGGTCAACATGACGTGCGTGGAGACCCCGACCAACGCCGAGTTCACCAAGGCGCTGGGCGAGGCGCTGCACCGGCCCGCCTTCGCGACCGTGCCGTCGCCGGTCCTCAAGGTCGCGACCGGCCGGGTCGCGCCGGAGCTGCTCGGCTCGGTCAACACCCGACCGCAGGCACTGCTCGACCTCGGCTACGAGTTCTCCGACCCGGACGTGACCGCGGTGCTGGCCAGCGGTCTCTCGTAGGCCGCTGCCAGCACCCACCCGGCTCCCGTCAGCCGGAAGACCAGCCGGCGGGTGGTCAGCCCGTCGCGCGGCAGCGCCGTCCCGCCGCCGCCACCCAACGGCACGGCGACCGCATCGGCCAGCCGGTCGGTGACGTCGAGGACGATCCGCCGCGCGGTGCGCACCCGGAGCTCGACGGCGAGCACCTGCATCGCGATCCTCCGCACGCGGAGGCCGCGGTCGACCCAGCGCTGCAGCATGGCGACGTCCTGGGCGCCGACGCGGGAGCCCACGAGGTAGATCCGGCGCAGCGCCGCGGTGTCGCCACGAGCCCAGGCAGCCGAGCGGGCCCGGTCCCAGTCACGCAGCACGGAGAGCGAGGCGACCGCGTCGGTGAGCGTCACCGACGGCGCCAACCGCGCCTCGGCCTCCGGGGCCGGCCCGGAGCGATCGGCTCCCGAGGTCGACCGCAGCACCCCCACGACGACCAGCACGACCACGCAACCCACGATCACCGCGGCGACGGCAAGCGTCATCCGCAGCGGCGGAGGCGACACGGCGTCGGGCGCAGGGTCGGGCGCAGGGTCGGCGGGCATGGAGCCAGTCCTACAGGCGGACGCCCTTCTCCGCACCCGGCCGTCCACAGGTCCGGGAGCGCGCGACGGACGATCAGCCGGTCGCGCGGGTGGCCCCGAAGAGCCGCCAGGTGCCCGGCAGGCCCTTCAACGCCCGCTCCCCCACCTCCGCGAACTCGAACTCGTCCCCCGTGACCAGGTCGACGACGGCCTCGGAGACGAGCACGCCTCCGTCCTCGGCCTGGCCGAGCACTCGCGCCGCCACGTTGACCGCCACGCCGCTGATGTCGCCGTCGTTGCGTACGACGACCGGCCCGGCGTGGACCCCCGCGCGAACCTCGATCCCCAGCCCTCGCAGGTGTCGTCGTAGCTCCGAGGCGCAGCGCAGCGCCCTCGTCGGGGCCTCGAACGTCGCCAACGTGCCGTCGCCGGTCCCCTTGATGACCCGGCCTCCGTGTCGCCCGATGGCGTCCCGCGCTGCGGCGTCGTGCGCGTCAAGCAGCCTGCGCCACCCGTCGTCGCCGAGGGATACGGCGCGCTCGGTCGAGGAGACGATGTCGGTGAACAGAACGGTCGTGAAGACCCGGTTGTCCGGCGGCGGCGTGGGTGTCCGGCCGAGGAACGCACCGATGCGTTCGGCGATGTCGCCGACCCCCTCGCTGTAGATCGTCGCGTCCCCTCCAGGCACCACCGCGAGCTCGGCGTGCGGGATGCCACGTGCGAGAGCGCGGGCGTGGTCGACCGTCAGCGCGCCGTACTGCTCCCGGTGCACGACCAGGGTGGGGCACTGCACCTCGGGCAGGACCCGGCGGGCATCCATCTCGACGAGGCGCGACAGGCTCTCGGCCATCTCCCCCGGCGAGCAGGCGCCGCGCTGGAAGCGGGCGTACCAGCGTCGGTAGGGCTCGTCGGCAGCGAGGCTGGGGCACAAGAAGTCGGTGGCTGCCTCGGTGCCCCACGTGCTCCTCAACGTCTCGACGACCAGCTCGGCGACCTCGGCCGAGTGGCCCTCGGGATAGTCCGGCGCCGCCAGGAACCGGGCGGTCGTGTTGAAGAGGACGAGCGCCTGGACCAGGTCCGGTCGGGTCGCGGCGAACAGGATGCCGGCGGCGCCGGCGTCGTTGGTGGCGATGATGACGGCGTGCCGCGACCCGGCTGCCTCGAGAACGGCCGCGAGGTCGTCGGCCCACATCTCCCACGACTCCCCCGCGTCGGGCGGCACGGCGTCGGAGACCCCGACCCCGCGGCGGTCGAAGCGGATCACCCGGCCGTAACGCATCAGGGTCTCGATGTACCGCTGGTAGCGAGGTTGCTCCATGCTCAGGTCGAGATGGCTGGCGAGGCCCGGCGAGTAGACGATGTCGAGGTCGCCCGCGCCGTGGACGGCGTACCCCACCCGGGCAGCAGCGACGTCGGCGTACCGGACCTCGTCGGTCATGCCCAGGAGTATCGGCCCACCGACCGACCGGTGTCCCGGAATCGCCCCGGGTGGCGGCGAGTACCCTCGACCCGTGACGGATCTGCGGTTCCAGGAGGCCGGCCTCGGCGCCGATGCGCTCGACTACCTCGAGGCGTGGGAGCTCCAGCGACAGGTGCATGCCGAGGTCACGGCCGGCGACCGGCCCGGCACCGTCCTGCTCCTCGAGCACCCGCCGGTCTTCACAGCCGGTAAGCGCACTGCCCCGCACGAGCGGCCCGCCGACCCCGGCACCGCCGACGTCATCGACGTCGACCGCGGCGGCAAGCTCACCTTCCACGGGCCGGGCCAGCTGGTCGGCTACCCGATCGTCCGGCTCCCCGACCACGTGAAGGTCGTCGACTACGTCCGCCGGGTCGAGGAGGCGCTCATCGCCGTGTGCGCCGAC
>NZ_JACEHF010000171.1 GCF_014180685.1 Nocardioides pelophilus
GCCACCCGGGTGGCGTCGGTGAGGGCGGTCGGAGCCACGGTCGGTCGCTCGTCGGGAGTGACCCGGGTCGGACCGGTGTCGAGGTCGTCCGCGTCGGGCGCGGACGCCGGCCGGTCCGCCGTGCCGACCGGGTCGGGGACGGACGGGCGGGTGAGCACCTGGGTGAGGGGGACGGCGCCGATCGCGTGCGCGAGGACCGACAACGCCCACCGGCAGCCGCTGGAGTCGCTCGTGCCGCGGTCGCGGGCGAGCAGGTCTCCCTGTGCGGCGATCGAGGAGGCCGGGTCCGCGCCGAGCGCCAGCTGCTCCTTCAGCCGCTGGAGCGCCCCGGTCGAGATCGCCCCGACGAGCAGGCTCACCTCGCCCGTCGTCGCGGAGCCTTCGGGGATGAAGTCGTCGAAGGCGGCGCGGAAGGTGACCGGGTCCTCGAAGGCCTGGGCGCCGACCTCGGCACGGAGGTCGGCCAGCTCGTCGTGCAGTGCCACGACACACAGCATGGCATCACCGGGAGATGTCCCGGGGGCGCCGCTCAGAGCGGGAGGCCGCCGGTCTCGGCGTACGCCCGCAGCCGCTCGGCCAGGTAGCCGCCGTCGTCGTCGGCCGCCGACGACGTCAGGCCGTGGTCGCCGCCGTTGGTCACGCCGTCGCCGGCGGCGTCGCAGGGGCAGGTGATGGAGGCCGGCGCGCCGTCGACCCCGAAGACGATCCCGATCACCCCGGCGTCGCGCAGCGCGAGCAGGTTGGTGAAGTCGTCGTCGCCGAGGATCCACTCGACCCAGGTGTCGCGGTAGTGGTACTCGGAGTCGTCCACGGTGCGGTAGACCGTGTTGCCGACCGGGACGTTGTCGATGACGACCCGGGTGTCGGTGGCGGTGCTGATGCCGTCGACCCAGGTCAGGAGCCGGTCGAAGAACTGGTCGTCGGCGAGGTACTCGTCGCCCTGGGAGCCGCCCTCGACGTAGGTCAGGATCGTGTCGAGGAAGTCGAACCGGGCGCCGAGCGTCGCGTAGGAGTCGCCGAAGGTGACCGCCCATGCCTCGACCTGCGCGGTCGCGGGCGGGTTCGGCAGCAGGTCGTCCTGGATCTGCCACGGCGACACCGTCAGGCCGAGCCGGACCTGCGGCGCCAGCTCGTCACGCAGCGTGGTCCATGCCTGGGCCCAGCCGGCGAAGGTGTCGGGAAGGTCGGCGAGTCCCTCGACCCCCGTCGCGGACACGGCCATCGGCACGCTGGTGGCGTCAGGGGTGGCGGAGAGCACCTCCCCGGGGAGGTCCGGCTCGGGGATCACCTCGACCGGCGCACCGATGGTGCCGAGCTCGGTGAGCAGGGCGCGCACGTTGGTCCAGTACGCCGTCATCTCGTCGGTCGCCTGCATGAGGTCGAGGAGGTCGCCGCCGCTGGCTTCGCCGCCGTCCTGGCCGACCTGGCGCAGCGAGTAGAACTTCACCCGGGGCGGGATGCCGGCCGCGACCAGCTCGCCGACCCGCGCAGCGGTCGGCTGCGGGCCGTCCTCGGCCAGGACCGCGGGCGAGGTCGGGTCGCCGCCGGAGAAGATCTCGGTGGAGATACCCTCCCCGAAGCTCTCCTTGACCGTCGGCGTCAGCTCGCCGGGGAGGCGGACGTCGAACTCGAACGTCTCGGGGTAGCCGACCGGCAGCGTGGGCAGGTCCGAGGGGGGCTCGGGAAAGAACCCTGCGTCTGCGTCGTCGGAGCTGTCGGTGCTGTCGGCGGTGCTGTCGGCGGTGCTGTCGGCGCTGTCCTGCGCCTCGCGGCCACCCTCGTCGTCGCGATCACCGAGCAGGACGATCGCAGCCACCACGGCGACCACGAGGATCGCCAGCACGGCGCCGGCGACCACGAGCCGGCTCCGGCCGCGTCGGGAGGGGGACGGCGCGGCGACGGCGCCGATGCCGGTGCCCTGTGCTGGTGGCTGTGCTGGCGGGGGTGCTGGTGGCGGTGTTGGTGGCTGTGGGGAAACCTCGGTGCGCTGAGCGTCGTCGACCGTGATCGTCGGGGCGTACGCCGCCGCGTCCTCGGGCTCCGGCGCAGCGGGGTTGCCGAGGGCCGACGGCCGGGTGGTCACGCTGCCGGCGTCGGTCAGGCCGCGCGCGAACGCGAGCGCCGACAGCGCCCACCGAGCGCCGTCGGTCTCGACCGTGCCGCGGTCGCGGGCCAGCCGGGTCGCCTCCGCCGCGATCGCCGTCTCCGGGTCGGCGTCGATCCCGAGCTGCGTGACGAGCCGCTGGAAGGAGCCGGTCGCGATCGCGTCGACGAGGAGTCGACGCTCGCCGGCAGTGGCCGCACCCTCCGGTACGAAGTCGTCGAACGCCCCCCGGAAGGTGTCCGCGTCCTCGAAGACCTGCGGGCCGACCTTCGTGAAGAGCTCCCGGAGCTCATCCTGAAGCGGCACGTCAGGGATGCTACTCGGCCGCGACCTCGAAGGTCAGTCGAAGATCTCGGAGAGCCAGCTCTCCTTCTTGCGCTTCTTGTAGTGGCCCTGCTGGGGCGCGTACTGCTGCTGCCGGCGGTCGTCGTACCGGTCGTACTGCGGTGCCGGCGCTGCCGCCGGCGGTGCGGCCTGGGCGGGCGGCGGCATCGACACCGAGCGGTCGATGATCTTGTCGAGCTCGCCCCGGTCCAGCCAGACCCCCCGGCACTGCGGGCAGTAGTCGATCTCGATGCCGCTGCGGTCGCTCATCACCAGCGTGGTCTCGTCGATCGGGCAGCGCATCGTCTCTCCTCAGGCGTAGGGGCTACTCCTCCTCCAACGTAGCCAGGGGGGTGGTGGTTCCCCGAAGCAGGGACCCCCCAGCGCGGTGCGGCGGACGTCATACGTCGGTCCACCAATGGGGTCGCCCGCGTATGACGTCCCGCCGGACGTCATACGTTCCTCGACCGATGAGTCAGCGGGCGTATGACGTCCGCCGAGGGATGCGGTGGCCGGCAACCGTCCACAGGGATCGTGGGTGCGGGACCCGTCCACAAGGGGAGCCGAGAGCGGGAGTCCGGGTGGGTAGGTCGACCGATGCTGCGGGGATGACGACCAGCAACAGGAGTACGGCGGAGCGCCGCCGCCGACACCGCGCGGCGGCTGAGTCGCTCGCCGATGGCCAGGGCGGCGTGGTCACCCGCGAGCAGCTGCACGTGCTCGGGATGAGCTCGGCAGCCATCGCGGCGAATCTCGACGCCGGTCGGTGGCAGGAGCTCGGGGTGCACTGCATCGTGGTCCACACGGGACCGTTGAGTGAGCACGCCAGGTGGTGGGCCGCCGTCCTGGAGTCCGGCCCCCGGGCATACATCGACGGCGAGTCATCCCTGGTGTGTGCCGGCTTGGAGCACTACACGCCGCACGCGATCAGGGTGACGGTGCCGCGGGGTGCGCGAGTCCGGCATCGAGGCACCGGCGTCGACATCCGCCAGACCCGCCGCTGGGACCTGGAAGACGTCGTCGCCGACCCCGTGCCGCGGTCCCGCAATCCTGTGGCCGCCGTGCGCGCCTGCCTCTGGGCTCGCACGGAGCGACAGGCGCAGCTGCTGGTGACGATGACCGTCCAGCAGGGGCTCGCCCGCGTCGAGGACATCGCCGCGGCGGCGCTGACGGTGCGGCGCGACCGGCGACGGACCCTGCTCGGTGACCTCCTCATCGACCTCGACGGCGGCATCGGCTCGCTCAGCGAGCTCGACGTTCTCCGCGGTTGCCGGGAGCGCGGACTCCCCGAACCCGATCGACAGGCGCTCCGTCGTACCTCTCGCGGGTCCTACTTCCTCGACTTCCGTTGGAAGGAGTGGGCCGTCGTGGTCGAGGTCGACGGCATCCATCACGCGTGGGCGCAGAACCTCGTCGCCGACGCACTGCGGCACAACACCCTGGCGATCGAGGGCGACATCGTCCTCCGGCTGCCGGTCCTCGGCCTCCGGCTGTGCCCTGATGAGTTCTTCGCGCAGATCGAGGCGGCACTGCGTCGCGCGGGGTGGACCCCCGGCGTCGCGGCGGCGTGAGACGTCATACGGTCGGCCACGCATCGGACGTCCCACGTATGACCTCCCGCCGGACGTCATACGGCGGTGGGCTCATCGGTCGACGGACGTATGACGTCCGCGCGGCCCCGGCGCCCGGCGAGGGCCGCTACTCGGCCGACCGCACCCGGATGCCCGACCCGAGGATCGAGCTGAGCGGGACGTCGACCGCGCCGGACGGGTCGGTGAAGAAGTCGTTGCCCTTGTCGTCGACGACGATGAAGGCGGGGAAGTCCTCGACCTCGATCTTCCAGACGGCTTCCATGCCGAGCTCGGGATACTCCAGCACCTCGACGGACTTGATGCAGTCCTGGGCCAGCCGCGCGGCAGGGCCGCCGATGGAGCCGAGGTAGAACCCGCCGTACTCGTTGCACGCCTCGGTGACCTGCTTGCTGCGGTTGCCCTTCGCGAGCATCACCATGGAGCCGCCGGCGGCCTGGAAGGACTTCACGTAGGAGTCCATCCGGCCGGCGGTCGTCGGGCCGAACGACCCGGACGCGAAGCCCTCGGGGGTCTTGGCCGGGCCGGCGTAGTAGACCGGGTGGTCCTTGAGGTACTGCGGCATCTCCTCGCCGGCGTCGAGCCGCTCCTGGATCTTGGCGTGCGCGATGTCGCGCGCGACCACGAGTGGACCGGTGAGCGAGAGACGGGTCTTCACCGGGTGCTTCGACAGCTCGGCGAGGATCTCGCTCATCGGCCGGGTGAGGTCGATGGTGACGACCTCGCCGCCCTGGATGAGGTGCTGCTCCTCGGTGTCGGGCAGGTACTGCGCCGGATCGGTCTCGAGCTGCTCGAGGAAGACCCCCTCGGCGGTGATCTTGCCGAGCGCCTGCCGGTCGGCCGAGCAGGAGACGGCGATCGCGACCGGGCACGAGGCGCCGTGGCGGGGGAGCCGTACGACGCGGACGTCGTGGCAGAAGTACTTGCCGCCGAACTGCGCGCCGATGCCGAAGGACTGGGTCAGCTTGAAGACCTCCTCCTCCAGCTCGAGGTCGCGGAAGCCGTGGGCGCTCATCGAGCCCTCGGTGGGCAGGTTGTCGAGGTAGTGGGCGGAGGCGTACTTCGCGGTCTTCAGCGCGAACTCGGCGCTGGTGCCGCCGATCACCACCGCCAGGTGGTACGGCGGGCACGCGGCGGTGCCGAGCGAGCGGATCTTCTCGTCCAGGAAGCTCAGCATCCGCTTCGGGTTGAGGATCGCCTTCGTCTCCTGGAACAGGAACGACTTGTTGGCCGACCCGCCGCCCTTGGCCATGAAGAGGAACTTGTACTCCGGCCCCTTCTCGCCCTGCTGGGTGGAGTACAGCTCGATCTGCGCCGGCAGGTTGGTGCCGGTGTTCTTCTCCTCGTACGTCGTCAGCGGCGCGAGCTGGCTGTACCGGAGGTTGAGCTTGGTGTACGCGTCGTAGACGCCGCGCGAGATCGCCTCGGCGTCGTCGCTGCCGGTGAGCACGCCCTCGGACTTCTTGCCCATCACGATCGCGGTGCCGGTGTCCTGGCACATCGGCAGCACGCCGCCCGCCGAGATGTTGACGTTCTTGAGCAGGTCGAGCGCGACGAAGCGGTCGTTGCCCGATGCCTCGGGGTCGTCGATGATCTTGCGCAGCTGCCGCAGGTGGGCGGGCCGCAGGTAGTGGCTGATGTCGTGCATCGCCTCCGCGGTCAGCTGCCGGATCGCCTCCGGGTCGACGCGGAGGAACTGCTGGCCGTCCACCTCGAAGGTGGAGACCCCCTCGGTGGTGATCAGGCGGTAAGGAGTCTCGTCCTTGCCGGTCGGGAGGAGGTCGGAGTACCGGAACTCAGCGTCAGCCACGAGCAGTCAGGATACGCGTCCGGGAACGGCGGCATATCGGGCGCTCATGATTGGTTGACGTGTCATGCACGTGACCGACTCCCTGGTGATCGGAGCCGGCCAGGCCGGCCTGTCGGCGTCGTACCACCTCAAGCGACTCGGTCTCGACCACGTCGTCCTCGACGCGAACCCGCAGCCGGGCGGCGCCTGGCAGCACCGGTGGGACTCCCTGACGATGCTCGACGTCCATGGCGTCGCTGACCTGCCGGACGGGCCGGCTCCCGGCCGGGTCGACGACCGGGCCAACAACGTGATTCCGACCTGGTTCGGCGACTACGAGCGCGCCCACGACCTCCCGGTGGTGCGGCCGGTGCGGGTCGACCGGGTCGAGAGCGCCGGCGACCTGCTCGTCGTCCGCGCCGGCGAGCACGCCTGGACCACCCGCACGCTGGTCAACGCGACGGGCACCTGGACCCAGCCGTTCGTCCCGTACTACCCCGGCGCCGAGACGTTCCGCGGCGAGCAGCTGCACACCGTCGACTACCCGGGTCCCGAGCACTTCGACGGCAAGCGGGTGCTCGTGGTCGGGGGCGGGGCGTCGGCGGTCCAGTTCCTCGGTGAGCTCGCGCCGCGCACCGCCGTGGTGTGGGTGACCCGTCGGGAGCCGGTGTGGCGCCAGGACTGGGACGAGCACGCCGGCCGGGACGCGATCACGCTGGTCGAGCGCCGGGTCCGGGCGGGGCTGCCACCCGCCAGCGTCGTGAGCGTCACGGGCCTGGGCCTGCGGCCGCAGGAGCAGGAGGCGGCCCGCCTCGGCGTGTACGACGCACGCCGGCCGATGTTCGACCGGATCGAGCCGGACGGCGTGCGGTGGGCCGACCCCACTGGATCGGGCGCTGCCTTCGAGCCGGTCGACGTCATCCTCTGGGCCACCGGCTTCCGGCCCGCGGTGAGCCACCTCGCGCCGCTCCACCTGCGCAGCCCGCACGGCGGGATCGCCCTGCTCTCGGTCGGCCGGGACGTCCAGACCGCCGTCACCGCGGCCGCGGACCCGCGGGTGCAGCTGGTCGGCTACGGGCCGTCGGCGAGCACGATCGGCGGCAACCGGGCGGGCCGGGCCGCGGCGACCGCCGTACGCGGCTTCCTGCGTCGTACGCTCGCCGCATGAGCTACGGCTGGCGGGAGATCGACGGCGTGTCCGTCGAGGTGTGCGACGAGTGCGGCTTCGACACGCGGGCGGTCCACGACGAGGAGATCGCGTTCGCGGGGGTGTTCGCTGCGCTCGCCGATCTGGTGCAGCGTGGTGACGCCCACCGCAAGCCGTCCGCGGAGGTCTTCTCGGCGCAGGAGTACGTCGACCACTGCGTCGAGGTCACCGAGGCGATCCTCGGTTACGTCACCGACCGGCTGGACACCGAGCGCCACAGCTGCCCCGACCTGGCCGCCGCGCGGGACGCCGTCGCGACCATGCTCCCGACTCTGACCGCTGCCGAGCGCGCGACCGTGATCGAGGACGTCTACCCGTGGCCGGTCACCGTGCAGTGGGTCCTCTCCCACCTCCTGCACGACCTCGCGCACCACGTGCTCGACATCCGGCGCGGGTACGCCGGCTTCGTGCTCGCCGACAGCGAGGGCGCGACCAGCCGCCGCTGACGTCGCCGACCGGCTGCGCTAGCGTTGCGGCATCCACCACGGGAGTCCGCTGCAGCGGACTGAGAGGGAGCTGACGCTGCTCCGACCGTCGAACCTGATCCGGGTCATGCCGGCGAAGGAAGCGAAGGAGCAGCCCCATGGGCCGTGCCGTACAGATCCCCCGCGTCACCTGCCTGGTCTCCGACCGGGACGACCTCTCCCTGCTGCCCGCGTTGGTCGATGCCGGCGTCGACGGCTTCCAGGTCCGGGCCAAGCTGCTCGACGGGCGAGCGCTGACCGCACTCGCCGAGCGCGTCGTCGCCGCCGTTCGCCCGTCCGGGGCGACGGTGCTGGTCAACGACCGGCTCGACGTCGCACTCGCCGCCGGTGCTGACGGCGTCCATCTCGGACGGGTGGACCTGCCGGTCGCCGCGGCCCGTCGGATCGCGCCGCACCTGGTCATCGGCGCCACCTGCCGCTCGCGGGCGGACGTCGCGGCCGCCGCTGCCGACGGCGCCGACTACGCGGGCTTCGGGCCGGTGTTCGCCACGACCAGCAAGGACGGTCTCCCCGACCCGCTCGGGCCGGCGGCGGGCGCCGCCGCGGCCGGAGTCCTGCCGCTGGTGGCGATCGGCGGGATCGACGCGGACCGAGCCGGAGAGGTGACCGCGTCCGGCGCCCACGGGGTCGCCGTGATCGGCGCGATCTGGCGAGATCCCGATCCGGTGCTGGCAGCGAAGGAGATCGTCGCCCGGATCGGCGGTTGAGGTGCGGGTCACGGTCCTGGGCGCGGGCATCATCGGGCTGTCCGTCGCCGACGAGCTGCTCCGGCGCGGGCACCACGTGACCGTCGTCGACCCGGCGCCGGGCACGGGCGCGTCGTACGCCGCCGCCGGGATGCTGTGTCCCTCGGCCGAGCTGTGGCACGGCGAGGAGCAGCTGCTGCGGCTCGGGCAGGAGTCGCTGGCGCTGTGGCCGGACTACGCCGACCGGCTCGGCGTGCCTCTCCGGGCCGACGGGACGCTGCTCGTCGGCTACGACGCCGGCGACCGGCAGCGGGTCGCCCGTCAGGCCGACCTGCTCGCGCGGCACGGCGCGGCGGTCGAGCAGCTCGCGGACGGCACGGCGTTGCTGGCCGACGAGGCGAGCGTCGATCCTCGGTCGGTCGTCGCCGCGCTCCTCGACCGGGTGCCGGTCGCGCCGATCAACTCCCCAGGCCCCTGCGACGTCACCGTGCTCGCGACCGGAGCGGTGCTGCCGCCGCCGTACGACGCCCTCGTGCGGGGCGTCCGCGGCGAGATCCTGCGCGTGCGGTCGGACGATCCGCCGCCGTGCACGATCCGCGGCTGGGTCTACGGCGATCCCGTGTACCTGGTGCCGCGGGCCGCCGGCGAGGTCGTCGTCGGCGCGACGAGCGAGGAGCAC
>NZ_JACEHF010000172.1 GCF_014180685.1 Nocardioides pelophilus
CTCGAGATCGCCGAGCTCGCGATCCTCCACCGCGACCGTGGCGTCGCGGGCTTCGACATCGCCGGGCCCGAGGCGGGGTTCCCGCCCACCCGGTTCCTCGACGCGTTCGAGTACGTCCGCCGCGAGAACGGCCACATCACCATCCACGCCGGCGAGGCGTTCGGGCTGCCCTCGATCTGGGAGGCCGTCCAGTGGTGCGGGGCCGACCGGCTCGGGCACGGCGTACGGATCATCGACGACATCCATGTGACAGAGGTGGCCGAGGACGGCACCCCGGCGCAGATCAAGCTGGGCCGGCTCGCGTCGTACGTGCGCGACAAGCGGATCCCGCTCGAGATGTGCCCGTCGTCCAACCTGCAGACCGGCGCCGCCACCTCGATCGCCGACCACCCGATCGGGATGCTCGCGGACCTGCGGTTCCGGGTCACGGTCAACACCGACAACCGGCTGATGAGCCGCACCTCGATGACCAACGAGCACCGGCTCCTGTGCGAGGCGTTCGGGTGGGGCCTCCACCAGGTCGAGTGGCTCAGCGTCAACGCGATGAAGTCGGCCTTCCTGCCGTACGACGAGCGCTACCGGCTGATCATGGACGTCATCAAGCCCTGGTACGCCGACCGCCGCTGACCCTCGCCGAGTCGGCGCTTGTCGACAAGAGCCGACTCGGCGGTCAGACGACGAACCAGAGGTGGGACCAGCCGCCGACGCCGACCCGGTTTCCCTCCCAGCGCTCGCGCGCGACATCGACGACCGTGCCGCGGGCGGGGTCGAAGAGGCGCACCGCCGAGCCGCCGTCGGGGGCCGCGAAGGCGAGCACGACGTGGCGCGGCAGCCAGCGGCTGCCGAGATAGACCCCGACGGGGCGGTTGCGGACCTGCTCGGTCAGCACGTCGTAGCCGACCGCCGGGCGGGGCCGGGCGTGCATGGTCGCGATCCGCTCGCCGGTGAGGGCGGACAACGCGTTCGCCACCGCCCACGGTGGCGTGCCCAACCGGCGCGGCCACGGCATCTGCGTCCGCTCGCGATGGCTCAGCGTCGAGGTCAGCCGGCGGTGCTCGGCGCGGATCGAGGCCTCGGGGTCGTCCGGCCGCCACCGGGTCAGCAGGACCCGGGCGGCGGCCACGCTGGCGGCGCCGCAGCTGACCTGGTCCGGTTGCTGGAGCGACCGGGGGTCGAGGTCAGCGGGCCAGTCCACGCTGTCCGGCCCGGTCGTCACGCCGGTGCTGCGCCACGATCTCGCGATAGGCGGCGTCGCCGGTCATGACCCGGCAGCCGGCGTCGACCGCGCGGCGGACGACCTCGCGCTGGACCCGGGCCAGCGCCACGCCGCGGCGCAGCAGCACCAGCGGGGGCTTGCGGTGCTCGCGAAGGTCGCGGCTGAGGCGGCGCCAGAACGTGACCGACCGGTGCTGGGTGACGCAGTACGCCGCCTCCAGGACCCCTGCGTCCCGACAGGCCGCGACCACGGCCGGCGCGAAGATCCCCTCGGCGCAGAAGACCTCGGCCCCCTCGAGGTCGAGGCGCTGGGCGCCGGAGCGCCGGCTCTCGGAGATCGAGTAGACCGGCACGTCGGTCGTGCCGGTGCGGCACAGCTCGAGCAGCGCGGTGACGGCGTCCTCGCAGTGCCAGGTGCCGGGGTGGTCCCAGTCGACGATGCCGGAGTTGCCTGCCCTGAGGAGCCGGGGGACGAGGCGTCTCGAAGGGTCGCTCTCGATCCGCGGGAGGTCGGGCTCGTCGCCGTCGCGGTAGAAGTCGTCGAGCCGCAGGGTCGGCCAGCCGAACCGCTGCTCCAACCGCTCCGCCAGCCGTGACTTCCCGGACCCCGAGGGCCCGGCCAGCACGATCACACGAGCCACGATCACCCGTCCTAGACCCCGATGGGGTGCCAGACCGTCTTGGACTCGAGGAAGTCGGTCATCGCCGCCAGCGCGGGCGTCTCGAGCCAGTCCGGCTCGGAGGCGGGCGCGCGACGGACGCGCTTGAGGTTGTCGGCCGCGGCGACCTCCAGCGACGTCGCGAGCTCGGCGTCGGTGACACCGGCGAGGTCGATCGCGTTGACGTCCATGTGGGAGGCGAGCCACGGCGCGATCTCGGCCGTGGGACCGGTGAGGATGTTGACGACCCCGCCGGGGAGGTCGCTGGTCGCCATCACCTCGGCCAGGGTGATCGCAGTCAGCGGGTGGGTCTGGCTCGCGACGACGACCGCCGTGTTGCCGGTGACGATGATCGGGGCGACGACGCTCACCAGGCCGAGCAGCGGGCCGGCCGGCGCGACGACGGCGACCACGCCGGTCGGCTCCGGCGAGGTGAGGTTGAAGTAGGGCCCGGCGACCGGGTTCTGGTTGCCGACGACCTGGGCGATCTTGTCGGCCCAGCCGGCGTACCAGACCAGCCGGTCGACGGCGGCGTCGACGTACTTGCCGGCCTTGGCGGCGCTCGTGCCCTCGCTGCGCACGAGCTCGGCGACGAACTGGTCGCGGCGGGTCTCGAGCACCTCGGCGATCCGGTAGACGACCTGGCCCCGGTTGTAGGCCGTGCGGCCGGACCAGCCCGGGAACGCCTTGCGGGCCGCGGCGACCGCGTCGCGGGCGTCCTTGCGCGTCGCTCGGGCGGCGTTCGCGAGGAAGCGGCCCTTGGCGTCGAGGACCTCGAAGGAGTGACCCGACTCCGAACGGGGGAACGCCCCGCCGATGTAGAGCTTGTAGGTCTTGCGGACGTCCACGCGAGCCATCACGCACCAGCCTTCAGGTAAGAGGCGAGACCCTGGCGGCCGCCCTCGCGGCCGTAGCCGGACTCCTTGTAGCCACCGAACGGGCTCGTCGGGTCGAACTTGTTGAACGTGTTGGCCCACACCACGCCGGCCCGCAGCCGGTCGGCCATGAACAGGATGCGGGAACCCTTGTCGGTCCAGACCCCGGCCGAGAGGCCGTACGGCGTGTTGTTGGCCTTCTCGACGGCCTCGGCGGGGGTCCGGAACGTCAGCACGGAGAGCACCGGCCCGAAGATCTCCTCGCGCGCGATCCGGTGGGCCTGCGAGACGCCGGTGAAGATCGTCGGCGGGAACCAGAACCCCTTGGTCGGGAGGTCGCAGGCGACCTCCCAGCGCTCGGCGCCCTCGGCGTCGCCGACCTCCGAGAGCTCGCGGATCCGCTTGAGCTGCTCGCCCGAGTTGATGGCGCCGACGTCGGTGTTCTTGTCGAGCGGGTCGCCGATCCGCAGCGTCGACATCCGACGCTTGAGCCGGTCGAGCAGGTCGTCGGCGATGGACTCCTGGACCAGCAGCCGCGACCCGGCGCAGCACACGTGGCCCTGGTTGAAGAAGATGCCGTCGACGATGCCCTCGACCGCCTGGTCGATCGGCGCGTCGTCGAACACGATGTTGGCAGCCTTGCCGCCGAGCTCGAGGGTGGCCTTCTTGTCGGTGCCGGCGATGGAGCGGGCGATCGCCTTGCCGACCTCCGTGGACCCGGTGAACGCGACCTTGTCGACGTCGGGGTGGGCGATCAGGGCCTGCCCCGTGCCGCCCGCGCCGGTGATGATGTTGACCACGCCCGGCGGCAGGTCGGCCTGCTGGCAGATCTCGGCGAAGAGCAGCGCGGTGAGCGGCGTCGTCTCGGCGGGCTTCAGCACCACGGTGTTGCCGCACGCGAGCGCCGGCGCGATCTTCCACGCGAGCATCAGCAGCGGGAAGTTCCACGGGATCACCTGAGCCGCGACGCCCAGTGGCTGGGGGTTCGCGCCGAGGCCGGCGTACTCGAGCTTGTCGGCCCAGCCGGCGTGGTAGAAGAAGTGCGCCGCGACGATGGGTACGTCGACGTCGCGGCTCTCCTTGATCGGCTTGCCGTTGTCGATCGACTCGAGGATCGCGAGCTCGCGGCTGCGCTCCTGGACGATCCGCGCGATCCGGTAGAGGTACTTGGCGCGCTCGCTGCCGGGCATCCGTGACCAGCTGCGGAAGGCGCGGCGCGCGGCCTTCACGGCGCGGTCGACATCGGCGTCGTCGGCCTCGGAGATCTCGGCGAGGGTCTCCTCGGTCGCCGGGTTGATGGACTTGAACGCGTCGCCGTGGCCGTCGACGAACTCGCCGTCGATGAAGAGCCCGTAGGACGCCTTGATGTCGACGAGGGCCCGGGACTCCGGAGCCGGTGCGTAGTCGAAAGTGGTGGACTGAGTGGGCATCTCCATGGGTCCGTTCAGTCGAGGGTGAAGTAGTCGGGACCGCTGTAGCGGCCGGTCGCCAGCTTGGTGCGCTGCATCAGCAGGTCGTTGAGGAGCGTCGAGGCGCCGAACCGGAACCAGTCGGGGGTGAGCCAGTCGGGTCCGGTCACCTCGTTGACCATCACGAGGTACTTGATCGCGTCCTTCGAGGTCCGGATGCCGCCCGCCGGCTTGACCCCGATCTGCACGCCGGTCGCCTCGCGGAAGTCGCGGACGGCCTCGAGCATGACGAGGGTGACCGGCAGCGTCGCCGCGGGCTGCACCTTGCCCGTCGAGGTCTTGATGAAGTCGGTGCCGGCGAGCATCGCCAGCCAGGAGGCGCGCCGCACGTTGTCGTAGGTCTGCAGCTCGCCGGTCTCGAAGATCACCTTGAGGTGGGCGTGGCTCCCGTCGGCCCGGCGGCAGGCCTCCTTGACCGCGACGATCTCGTCGAAGACCTGCAGGTAGTGGCCGGCGAGGAACGCACCACGGTCGATGACCATGTCGATCTCGTCGGCGCCGGCAGCGACGGCGTCGCGGGTGTCGGCCAGCTTGACCTCCAGCGAGGCGCGGCCGCTCGGGAACGCGGTGGCGACGGCGGCGACGTTGACCCGGTCGCCGACGATCTGCTTGACCTCGCCGACCAGGTCGCCGTAGACGCAGACCGCGGCGACGGAGGGGCAGGTCGGGTCGGAGGGATCGGGCCGCAGCGCCTTGCTGGCCAGCGCCCGGACCTTGCCGGGAGTGTCCTGTCCCTCGAGCGTGGTGAGGTCGACCATCGTGATGGCGAGCTCGATCGCGTGCGCCTTCGCGGTGGTCTTGATCGACCGGGTGCCGAGGGAGGCGGCCCGCGCCTCCGCGCCGACCTGGTCGACGCCGGGGAGCCCGTGCAGGAAGCGGCGCAACGTCGTGTTGCTGGCGGTGACGTCGGCGTACGCCGCGAGCCCCGGGGTCTCCGTGGGGACGGTGGGTGGCATTGGCCCAGCATAGGGTTGGGATGTTGGGATGAACCAACCCTGCGAGAACCCACCGAGGGAGCGATGTTGGTCGAGGAGCGAACCGAGCGGTTCACGGTCTGGAGCGGCCGGATCACCGGCATCATCGGGCTGGTCGCCATCGGCCTCGCGGTGCTGTTCGGGGTGGCCGGTGTCGGTGCGCCGTACGACCCGGTCGTCTACCCGGTCTGCGGCCTGGTCGCGGTCCTCCTGTGGGTCATGCTGCTGCGTCCGTCCGCCGCCATCGAGGGCGACCGGCTGGTGCTCCATGCCGCGTTGAGCACGGTGCGGGTGCCGCTCGCCGCGATCGACCAGGTCGTGGTCCGGCAGTTCCTGGCGGTGCGGGCGGGCGAGCGCCGCTTCTCCACCACGGGCGTCAGCCGCAGCCGGCGGCAGGGGATGCGCGACGACCGGCTGGGGGCCGATGCCGGCATCACCGACCGGTCGTACGGCGGGTTCGTCGAGGCCCGGATCGAGAAGCTGGCCGAGGAGGCCCGCGAGGTCCAGGGCGTCGAGCCCTACTCCGACGAGCAGGACGCCCTCGCTGCCGAGGTACGGCGAGAGCCGGCCTGGATCGAGATCGGGCTGCTGGTGCTGTTCGGTGCGGCGCTGCTGGTGACGCTGGTCGGCTGACGGCCCGGCTGGGGACCTTTGGCCCTGCAACCGGCCCGCGAGGACGCCGAGACTCGGATCTGTGAGGAGATCCCTGTCATGACCGCCGCGACCTCGGACCGCGCGTCCCGCCCGGCGTCGCGCCGGCGTCCCCCGCTCGTCCCGCACCAGCACGGCGCGTGGGCGTTCCTCGCGCTGCCGGTGCTGCTGGCCATCAGCGCCGGGGCGTGGGACCCGACGCTGGCGCTCCTCGCCCCGGCCTGGATCGCGGCGTACCCGCTGTCGTGGGCGCTGTCCGAGCTCTGGAGCGCGCGGCATCCCGAGCGCTACCGGCGCGCCGCCGTGGTGTGGGCCGCTGCGTTCGTGCCCTTGGCCATCGCGCTGGTCGTGCTGCGCCCGTGGCTCTGGGCGGTCGGCCTCGCCTACGGCCTGTCGTTCGCGGCCAACGTCCTGTTCGCCCGCGCCGGCGCCGAGCGGTCCCTGCGCAACGACCTGCTGCTGGTGCTCGAGTGCTCGCTGATGGTGCCCATCGCGGTGGCCGTGGCGGAGGGCGGCGGCGGGCTGCTGCCTCCGGGAGAGCTGGTGCCGACCGGTGAGGTCGCCGTGCTCACGCTGCTGTGCGCGCTCGCGCTGACCAGCTCGACCCTGCACGTGAAGTCGCTGATCCGCGAACGACGCGACCCGCGCTACCGGTCAGCGGCGCGGTGGTTCGCCCTCGGCTCGCTACCGGTCGCGGCGCTGTGCGCCGCGTGGTGGGGTGCCGGGGGCGCGTGGCTGGTCCTGCCGTTCGTCGCGTTCGCGCTGCGCACCTGGCCGGACGTGGTCCGCACCTGGCGTCCGGCGCGGGTCGGCCTGTTGGAGCTGGCGGGATTCGTGCTGGTCGCGTTGTCGGCGTTCCTCGCCGCCTGAGCCGTCGCGGTGGGTGCGCTCGCGTCAGGGCCTCGTCGTCGTCCTCGTGGTCGCGCCGGAGCAGCTGGCGGGTGCCGGATCGATGGCGTCCCTCAGCGCGGGGTAGTCGCTGTCCGCACCGCAGTCGATCTTGGTGTCCTTGACCCCGTCGTTGGCGATCAGGCGATCGGTGCCGGCCATGCCGAGGAGCGTGTCGGCGCTGTGCCCACCGGTGATGGTGTTGTTGCCGGCGCTGCCGGTGAGCGTGTCGCTGTTGCTCGTCCCGGTGAGGTTCTCCACCGATGCCGTGATCGTGTCGCGGGCCCCGACGGGTCCGTCGAAGGAGTTGCCGTCGTCGGCGAACCCGCTGGCGATCGAGGCGACGACCCCGGTGCCACCGTGACCGGCGTAGGTGACGAGGTCGATACCGGGCCCCCCGTAGAAGAGGTCGCCGTCCCCTCCGCCGCGGAGGGTGTCGTCGCCCTCGCCGCCGCGGAGGCTGTCCTCGCCGCCGTGCCCCTCGACAGAGTCGTCGCCCTCGCCGCCGTTCAGGGTGTCGCTCCCCGAGCCCCCCGTCAGGAGGTCGGTGTCGTCACCCCCGCTGACCACGTCGTCGCCGGAGTTCCCGTCGAGGCCGTCGTTGCCGTCGCCCCCGACCAGGACGTCGTCGCCGCTGCCGCCGACGATGGTGTCGTGTCCGGGGCCGCCGACGATCCGGTCGTCGCCGGCGTCGCCGTAGATGAGGTTGCTGGAGGAGTTGCCGGTGAGGTTGTCGTCGCCGAGGCCACCGAAGATGCCCTCGACGTCCGGGGCGATCGAGTCCCGCGCCCCTGGAGGCCCGTCCTCCGCTGACCCGTCGTCGCCCTGGCCCCCGGTCAGGTTGGCCGTGACCGGGGCTTCGTGGGTCTCGTAGCTGACCCAGTCCGTGCCGCCACCGCCGCAGATCACGTCGGCTCCACCGCGACCGTCGATCGTGTCCTCGCCGTCCAACCCCGCGATCACGTCCGGCCCCGGGGTGCCGAGGAGGTAGTCGTCCCCGTTGGTCCCGGTGATCGTCGCCGGCAGTCCCTGGCACTCGGTGTACTCCGGGCCCCAGGTGGGGTCGAAGTCCTGCCCCGGGTGGGTGGTGAGGCGGGTCAGCGCACCGCCGTTGGTGTTGGTCCGGTAGATGTCGATGCCGCCCGTCCGGCTGCTGCTGAAGGCGAGCTGCAGGCCGTCGGGCGAGTAGACCGGACCTGAGTCGCTCGCGATGTTGTTGGTCAGTCGCACCGGCGAGGTGCCGGCGGCGGACATCCGGTACGCCTCAGCGTTGCCGTCCCGGAAGGACGTGAACGCGATCTGGTGGCCGGCGGGGGAGTACGCCGGGTCGTCGTCGTGGCTGAGGTTCGCGGTGATCCGGGTCTCGGCGGAGCCGTCGGCCTGCATGACGTAGATCTCCTGGTTCCCGTCGCGCCCGCTGGTGAACGCGATCTGGTCGCCGGAGGGCTGATAGGCCGGCGCCTCGTCGACGAAGGTGCTCGAGGTGAGCCGCACGTGGTTGGTGCCGTCGGCCCGCATCCGGTAGATGTCGACGTTGTCGCCCCGGAGACTGGTGAACGCGATGAACCGGCCGTCGGGGGAGAAGGTCGGCTCACCGTCGTACCCGTTGCGGTAGGTCAGGCGCGTCTGGTCGCTGCCGTCGGCGTTCATCAGGTAGATCTCGTAGTCGCCGTCCCGGTTGGACGTGAAGGCGATCCTGGTGCCGTCCGGCGAGAACGCCGGGTCCAGGTCGTACGGCGGCGGCGTCTCCGGTCCGCCGGGGGTGTGGGTGAGCCTGGTCTGGCCGGTGCCGTCGGCGTTCATGACGTAGATCTCCCAGTTGCCGCCGTCGCGGTCACTGACGAAGGCGATCTGGCCGTTCACCCCTGGGGTGACGGCGGCGGCCGGACCTGGCGGCCCCGCGGTCACTGCCGCGATCGAGGTGAGGAACAGGCTGGCGGCAACGGTCGCGACGGTGCGCATCGGGGACCCCCGGGGAGCGTAGGGA
>NZ_JACEHF010000173.1 GCF_014180685.1 Nocardioides pelophilus
ACCGCTCGACTTGCATGTGTTAAGCACGCCGCCAGCGTTCGTCCTGAGCCAGGATCAAACTCTCCATAAAAAGTTCAAACCCAACAAAACAAACAAACTAGCTATCGCCAGAATCATTTGACTTGCCGAAAAACCCACAACACCCCACACCCAAACGGATGCAGAACGCCATGACAAAACAAATCACAACGACATAAATTGCATGACACACTGTTGAGTTCTCAAACATCACACGCACCGGGTCGATCCTCGCGGAGTCGATCCCGAGCTTGTGGTCACCACACGCACAGCCAGAACCCGATGAAGTTCGAACCCGCCAGTGGCACGTTCGTTGTCACCGAGTTTGGTGAGAGTGGGCGGCCGCCTCGGGGCCGGAAGCCCGATCCCTCTGAACTAGCAGATTTGGATCTTGCTCCCCGCCGCTCCCTGGCGACTTGGAGAACATTACAGACCAGTCCCACGCGACACAAATCGGGGTGGTGTGTCCCGCGCCACAGGGCTGGACGGCCCCCCGGATCAGCGCAGCTGGACGCCTGCGAAGCGCTTCTTCCCGCGCCTCAGGACCAGCCAGGAGCCGGCGATCAGGTCGGCGCTGGAGGGCACGTGGTCGGCGTCCTCGATGCGCACGTTGTTGACGTAGACGCCGCCCTCGGCGACCGTCCGCCGGGCCTCGCCCTTGCTCGCAGCGAGCCCGGTCAGCGTCAGTAGGTCGACGATGCCCGGCATGCCGTCAGCAGCGGGGACGTCGACCGCGCCGGCCTCCGCGAGCGCGGCAGCCAGGGTGGCGCTGGACAGGGCCGTGATGTCGCCACCGCCGAACAGCGCCTCGGCCGCCGCCTTCGCCTGCGCGGTCTCCTCCTGGCCGTGCACCAGCGTCGTCACCTCGTCCGCCAGCACCCGCTGCGCCTCACGAAGGAACGGCTTCTCGGCGTGCCGGGCCTCGAGCGCCTCGATCTCCGCCCGATCCAGGAAGGTGAAGGTCCGCAGGAGCTCGCCGATCTTCTCGTCCTCGGCGTTGAGCCAGAACTGGTGGAAGGTGTACGGCGAGAGCATCTCCGGATCGAGCCAGAGTGCACCGCCCTCGGTCTTGCCGTACTTGGTCCCGTCGGCCTTCGTGATCAGCGGCGTGGCGAACGCGTGCGCCTTGCCTCCGTCGGCGCGACGGATGAGCTCGACGCCGCCGGTGAGGTTGCCCCACTGGTCGGAACCACCGAACTGGAGGATCACCCCGTGCTGTCGGAAGAGCTGGAGGAAGTCCATCGACTGCAGGAGGACGTAGCTGAACTCGGTGTAGCTGATGCCGGCCTCGAGCCGGGTGCGCACCACGTCGCGGGCGAGCATCCGGTTGACCGGGAAGTGCTTGCCGATCTCCCGGAGGAAGTCGATCGTCGAGAGCGTCGACGTCCAGTCGAAGTTGTTGACCATGGTGGCTGCGTTGTCGCCGTCGAAGCTGAGGAACGGCTCGACCTGGGCGCGCACCCGCTCGGTCCACTCCTTCACGGTCTCGAGCGAGTTGAGCGAACGCTCCCCCGAGTCCTTGGGGTCGCCGATCATGCCGGTGGCGCCGCCGACGAGCGCGAACGGCGTGTGGCCGGCGTTCTGCAGGCGGCGCGCGGTGACCAGCTGCACCAGGTTGCCCATGTGGAGGCTGGGAGCGGTCGGGTCGAAGCCGACGTAGAACCGGACGCTGCCCTCGGTCAGCGCGGCGCTCAGGGCGTCGCGGTCCGTGGTGTGCGCGAGCAGGCCGCGCCACTCCAGGTCGTCGAGGAGGGTCGGGTCGACGGACACGGTGGTCCTTTCCAGGTGCTGGGTCGTTCGGGGCGGTGCCCTCTAAGCCTGCCGCATCACCGGCCGGGGTGCCCACCCGGTTGAGCCGACCGCGCTGGTGACGGTGGGAGGGGCGATGCTGGGTACTCTCCCCCTGAGATGACCAGCACCCGGGTGGCCGACAGATACGCACTTGACCGCGAGATCGGTCGTGGCGCGTCCGGCGCGGTCTGGCTGGCCCGGGACGAGGTCCTGGGCAGGGTGGTCGCGCTCAAGCGGATCGGCATCGCGCCGGGTGCGTCGGTCCACGATCTCGAGCGGGCCGAGCGCGAGGCGCGCCTCGCCGCCCAGGTCATCCATCCCAACGTGATCTCGGTGTTCGACTTCGTGACCGAGGGCGACTCCCACTGGCTCGTGACCGAGTACGTCGACGGCACCACGTTCGCCAGCATGATCGGCGACCGCGGCGGCCTCAGCCCGGACGAGGCCGCACCCATGCTGCTCCAGGCAGCGGAGGCGCTCGCCACCGCACACCGGCTCGGGATCGTCCACCGCGACGTCAAGCCGTCCAACATCCTCATCGGGCTGGACGGCACGGTGAAGCTGTCGGACTTCGGGATCGCGAAGGCCGTGCAGGACGCGTCCCTCACCCAGACCGGGCTGGTGACCGGCTCGCCGGCGTACCTCGCGCCAGAGGTGGCGACCGGGGCGTCGGCCACGCCCGCCAGCGACGTGTGGTCCTTCGGCGCGACGGCCTACCACGCACTCTCCGGGAGACCGCCGTACGACGTCGCCGGCGGCGACAACGCCGTGCTCGGCGTGCTGTACCGGATCGCCCACGAGGATCCGCCGCGGCTGCCCGACGCCGGCTGGCTGGCCCCGCTGATCGAAGCCACGATGGACCGCGACCCCGACCGACGGCCGCCGATGGAGGAGGTGGCGAGGTTCCTCCGCGCGCGACCGCAGCCACCGATCCAGAGCACGCAGGTGCTCGCCGCTGCCACGTCGCCCACGAGCACCCAGGAGCAGGCGCCGATGCTGCCGCCCCCTGCTCCGTTCAGCCCCGCGACCGACGCGGGGTCGGGCTCCACGGCCCTTCGCGTGGGGATCGCCGGAGCGGCCGTGGTCGCGGTGCTCGCCGTGATCGGCGTCGTCCTCTTCACCGGCGGCGACGACCCGGACGATGCCGCCGCGCCCAACGCCGCGAACAGCACGCCCGCATCGACCGATGACTCCCGGACGGACAGCGACGATCCCGAGACCCAGCCCGCGCCGACCGCCGCCGAGCTCGAGGAGTTCGCGGCCGGCTACATCTCGACCGCGGCCGACGACCCGGACGCCGGCTTCGCGCTGCTGACGCCCTCCTACCAGGCGCGCAGCCCCGAGTACGCCGACTTCTGGGGCACCGTGACGAAGCCGAAGATCCTCGAGATATCGGCCGACCCGGCGGCGCTGACGGTCACCTACACCTACGAGTACAAGCAGCAGAACGAGGGCAAGCGGACCGAGACCGTCACCCTCCAGCTGGTGCAGGACGGCGACCAGCTGCTGATCGACGACGCGGCCACGATCGGCTGACCGCTCGATCAGCCGACGGCGTCGATCGCGGGCAAGGTGACCCGGACGACGGTGCGCTCGTGCTCGCGGGCGATCTCGATCCGGCCGCCGTGCGCCCGGACGATCTCGTCGACGATCGGCAACCCGAGCCCGACCGAGCCGTGCTTGGCAGCGAACCGCTCGAACGGGCGCTCCTCCTGGAACCCCGCACCCTCGTCGCTGACGGCCAGCGAGACGCCGTCGGCGGCGGCAGACACCCTCACCTCGACGGCACCCGCCCCGTGCTTCAGCGCGTTGTCGACGAGGTTGGACACGACCCGGCCCAGCCGGTCGGGATCCCCCGCCACGGTGGCCGAGCCGTCGCCCGCGAACGTGACCGGGCGGGAGGCCGCGTCGGCGGCGCTCTGGAAGCGGCGTACGACGTCGGCGGCGAGCGCCGCGAGGTCGACCTGCTCCGCGTGGAGCTGCAGCCGACCGGCATCCGCACCGGCGAGCGCGAGCAGGTCCTCGCTCAGCGCGATCAGGCGCCGCACCTCCTGGTCGGCGGAGCGCAGCGCGTCCAGGAGCTCCTCCTGCGAGCGCGGGGTGGCGAGCGCGAGCTCCACCTCCATCAGCAGCAGGGCCAACGGGGTCCGCAGCTCGTGGCTCGCGTCCGCGACGAACCGTCGCTCCCGCTCGAGGCCCTCGTCGAGCCGCTCGAGCATCGCGTTCAGGGTCTGCGCGAGGCGGCGCAGCTCGGAGGCCGCCGGCACCGGGAGCCGCTCGCCCGCACTGCGGGCCGAGATGGTCGCGGCCCGCGCCCGCATCCGCTCGATCGGGCGCAGGCCGAGCCCGGCGACGAGGTAGCCGAGAGCTCCGGCGAGCGCGAGCGCGATCGGTCCGCTGATCAGGAGCTGCTTGCCGACCGCCTCCACGGCCTCGTCGGCCTCCTCGCGCTCGATGGCGAGCACGACGACCTGGCCGTCGACCGTCTGCACCAGGGTGACCACCGGCTCGTTGTCGACCTCAGGGTCCTCGCCGGGCTCGCCGAGGTCGTCGTGCACCCGCACCCGAGCCTCGCCGTACCCGTCGTCGACCTCGTCGGGGCCGAGCAGCCGGTCGACCACGGCGGTCGAGGACGCCACGACCTCGCCGTCCTCCGTCAGCACCTGGCCGTGGACGTCGCCGGCGTACTGCCGCACGGCGCGCAGGCGGGCGTCGCCGGACATGACGGCCAGACCCTTCATCTCGCCCTCGAGCTGGTCGCGCAGTCCACGTTCGAGGGTGTGCTCCACCCGCACGTGCACGAACACGCCGAGCGCGAGCATCGCCACGGCCGTGGTGGCCAGGAACGCCACGGCCACCCGGGCCCGCAGCGACCAGCCGAAGCCGCGGTCGTGGTCAGTCACTGGCGCTCCCCGTCAGGCGGTAGCCGAGACCGCGGACCGTGCGGAGCGAGTCGGCCCCGAACGGCCGGTCGATCTTCTCGCGGAGGTAGCGGACGTAGACGTCGACGACGTTCGACGAGGTGTCGTGAGTGGCCCCCCACGCGTTGGCGAGCAGCTGGTCGCGGCTCAGGGCCTGCTCCGGGCGACGCATCAGTGCTTCGAGCAGGGCGAGCTCACGGGCCGACAGCTCGATCTCGACGTCGCCGCGCCACACCCGGCGGGAGGCCGGGTCCAGCCGCAGGTCGCCGACCTCGAGCACGGTCGGCCGCGGCACCGGCCCGCGGCGTACCAGCGCACGCATCCGAGCGAGCAGCTCGTCGAACGCGAACGGCTTGCCGAGGTAGTCGTCGGCACCGCTGTCGAGACCGGTGATCCGGTCGGCGACGGCGTTGCGCGCGGTCAGCATGAGCACCGGCGTCCACACCCGCGCGCGGCGGATCCGCCGGCAGACCTCGAAGCCCTCGATGTCGGGGAGGCGTACGTCGAGGAGGATCACGTCGTACCCCTCCTCCTCGGACGCGGCGACCACGGCTTCCTCGCCGGTCCCGACGATCGTCACCAGGTCGCCGCGCTCGGTCAGACCCCGAGCGACCAGCTGGGCGAGCTTCGCCTCGTCCTCCACCAACAACACGCGCACGACTCAACTCTAGGGATACCGATGAATGCCCGATGAGAGGCTCATCGTGCCCTCATCTGGGCTTCCTAGCGTCCTCGGCATGAACACGAACACTCTCCCCCGCAAGTTCCCCCGCAAGCTCCTCCTCGGCGGCGCCGGCGCCGTCGCCCTGATCGCGATCGCCGCAGGCGGCGGATATGCCGTCACCGCCGGCGACGACGACCAGCCGATCCCCGCCGGCGACCGCGAGCGCGCTGAGGACGCCGCGCTCTCCGAGACCGGCGGCGGCACCGTCACCGACGCCGAGATGGACGACGAGCAGAGCAAGTACGAGGTAGAGGTCACCCTCGACGACGGCACCCAGGTCGACGTCCAGCTCGACGACAGCTTCGGCGTCGTCTCGACGGAGACCGACGGCCCCGAGGACGGTGACGACGACGGTGACGACAACAACGCTGACGACCGGGCGCTCTCGCCGACCGAGCGCGACCGCGCCGAGCGGGCCGCTCTCGCCGAGACCGGCGGCGGCACGGTGACCAGCACCGAGGCCGACGACGGCAACGGCTACGAGGTCGAGGTCACCCGCGACGACGGCACCGAGGTCGACGTCCGGCTCGACCAGGACTTCGACGTCGTCTCCGCCCACACCGACGGTCCCGACGACGACCACGACGACGACCACGACAACGACTGAGACAACGACTGAGACAACCGCTGAACACCGCGCGGCGGCGGCGGGTCGACGAGCCGGCCGCCGCCGCGGCGGATGATGAGCGACGGATGAGAGTTTCCCGCCACCGACCTCGATCCGACGTAGCGTCGAGGACATGAACATTCGAACCGGCACCAAGAGGACAAGGATCTTGATCGCTGCCGGTGCGGCCGTCCTGCTGGTCGGCGGCATCGCGGGCGCCGCGGTCGCGGTCTCCGGCGACGACGACGAGACCGAACGCCCGATCCCGGCGGCAGATCTCGAACGGGCCTCGGAGGCCGCCCTCGCCGAGACCGGCGGCGGCACGGTCACCGACACCGAGGTCGACGACGAGGAGAGCAAGTACGAGGTCGAGGTCACCCTCGAGGACGGCACCGAGGTCGACGTCCAGCTCGACGAGGACTTCCAGGTCGTCTCGACCGAGACCGACGGCCCAGAAGACGACGCTGACGACGACTGAGGACTGGTCATGAAGCGCGGTACGGCGGCCGCGGTCGCCGTGCTCCTCCCGGCCGTGCTCGCCGGCTGCGCGTCCGACGACGGCGACGGAGCGGAAGAGCCGGGCGCGGAGTCGACGGAGCTGCCACGCTCCGACGAGCCGCGGGAGCTCGACCCGGCGGACCTCGGTCCGGACGTCACCAACCCGTGGTTCCCGCTCGAGCCGGGCGTCCAATGGGTCTATCGCGAGACCGACGAAGACGGCGAGGTGCTCGAGGTCGTCGTCACGGCGACCTCGGAGACCCGCATGATCGCCAACGGCGTCGAGGCCCGCGTGGTCCGCGACACCGTGACCCTCGACGGAGAGATCATCGAGGACACCCTCGACTGGTACGCCCAGGACGAAAACGGCACGGTCTGGTACCTCGGCGAGGACACCGCCGAGTTCGAGGACGGCGAGCTCGTCTCGCACGAGGGCTCGTTCGAGGCCGGGGTCGACGAGGCGCTGGCCGGCGTGATCATGCCGGCCGACCCGATGCCCGGTGACAGCTATCGCCAGGAGTACTCCGAGGGCGTGGCCGAGGACAACGGCGAGGTGCTCGCGCTCGACGGCACGGCGAGCGTCCCAGCGGGGACGTACGACGACCTCCTGCAGACCGCAGACACCAACGCGCTCGAGCCCGGCGTGCTCGAGCACAAGTTCTACGCCGAGGACGTCGGCCTGGTGCTGACCGTCGACGTCAACGGCGGTGGACGGGAGGAGCTGGTCTCCGTCAGCACCGTCCCGGCGGCGCAGGCCCGGCGTGCCGGGCAGGCGCCGCTCGGGTCGCCGGACTAGCCGGGCAGCGGTTCCAGCTGCGCGGCTGCGGCGACGGCGGCGTCGACGCGGTCACGCGGACCGGCAACTAAGACGTGCTCCACGTTGCGGCGCCGGCCCACCTCCCCGACCCGCTTGCCCGCCGGGTTGTGGATGCCGATCAGCGCGCCGACGTACCTCTTCCGGTCGAACGCGAGCAGGCGGACCTCGTCGTGACCGGCGTCGCGCAGCATGCCGGTCATCTCGTCGGCGGTGATCCACGACTCGTCGTTGTAGGACACGACGACGACCTCCGCGCGGACCCGATGGATGACGTCGGCCAGGGCCGCCGGCATCGTGCGGCGGCTGTTGAAGACGCTGTGCGTGTCGGCGTCGCGGCTGTCGACCCGCTTGCAGGCGACGCCGTAGTGCTCGGGTGCGTCCCAGCGGATCAACGTCTCCCAGATGTGGTAGTTCGTGAAGTAGCGGTGCTGGTTGTAGGGCGGGTCGACGTAGGCGAGGTCGACCCGCCCGACCGCGTCGACCACCGTGCTCGCGTCACCGTGGATCGTCGTGCCCGCTCCGGGCAGCAACGCCGGCCGCTCGAGTCGCAGGTCGCGGTGGGCGCGGGGCGCCCACTGCTTGAGGTAGGCCATCTGCACGCCGGTCGTGGAGTCGACGCGATCGGCGGCGACCATCAGGCTGGTGAGCAGGATCGGCCGCAGCGGGTCGCCCGGTGGGTGGTCGCGGTCGATGGCGTCGCGGATCGCGTCGACGCGCGCACCGTTGTGCGGTTGGAAGAACCGCGCCCGCTCGCAGAAGGTCTCGGTGAAGTAGCCCGGCCGGCCCGGGAGCGCGTCCAGCCGGGCCAGGGCGGTGTCGAGCTCGCGGTCGTCGATGGTCGCGGCGTCGGTGGCGACGAAGCAGTCGCTCAGCACCGCGGAGTACGTCGCCAGGTCGCACGCGGTGACCTCGATGCCCCGCCGCTTGAGCTCCTGTGCGACGCGGGTCGTGCCCGTGAACAGGTCGAGCGCCGTGCGCGCCCCGGCCGCGACGGCCAGCTCCCCCAGCACCGGCACCAGCGTGCGCTTGGAGCCGAGGTACTTGATCACATCGGCAGGGTACGGCGCGCGCCGGGTGTCCCGGGTCAGGCGCGACCGTGCCAGGCGGCGAGCAGCTCGCGCTCGCGGTCGCGCCCGATACCGCTGACCTTCGCGTCGGGCGTGGCGCGCAGCCACGCGAGGGTGGCCTGCGACGTCTCCGCGACCGGCCGGAGCAGGAGGCCGGCGTCGAGCGACGGCTCGACGTGGTGGTGCAT
>NZ_JACEHF010000174.1:0-3532 GCF_014180685.1 Nocardioides pelophilus
CGGCACCTGTGGCGGCTGCCAGATGCTGGGCCGCTCGATCTCCGACCCCGAGGGGGTCGAGGGGCCGGCGGGAGCGGAGGCCGAGGGGCTCGGGCTCCTTGACCTGACCACGACCTTCCGCGCCGAGAAGACCCTGCGCCTGCACGAGCCGGCCGGCTACGAGATCCACCACGGCACGGTGACCGGCGAGACCCGCGCGGGGACCGTTACCGGCACGATGGTGCACGGGTCGCTCGAGGACGATGCGGCGCGCTCGTCGTACCTCCGCGAGGCGCTGGGCATCGCATCGGCCGCGTCGTTCCCCGAGGCGCGGGAACGGCGGCTGGACGTGCTCGGCGACCTCGTCGAGCAGCACCTCGACGTCGACGCCCTGCTGGAGCTCACCGGTGGCTGAGGTGCGAGCGCCAGCGAGCCTCGAACCCCGGGTCCTCGTCCTCGGCGGCACGTCCGAGGCACGGGAGCTCGCGGGCCTGCTGGTCGACGCCGGCGTGCCGGTGACGACGTCGCTCGCCGGACGGGTCGCGCGTCCGCGGCTGCCGGTGGGCGAGGTGCGGATCGGCGGGTTCGGCGGCGTCGACGGGCTGCGCGCGGCGCTGGGGGAGTACGACGTGGTGGTCGACGCGACCCACCCGTTCGCGACCGGCATGTCGGCCAACGCCGCTGCCGCCTGCCCCGCCGAGGGCGTGCCGTTGCTCCGTCTCGAACGGCCCGGCTGGGCGGACCGGTCGCAGGCGTCGTGGACCTGGGTCGACACCCATGAGCAGGCCGCGACCGCCGCCGCGGACCTGGGGGACCGGCCGTTCCTCACCGTCGGCCGTCAGGAGCTGGCCCGGTTCGTCCCGGCGCTGGCCGAGCGTGGAGTGCTCGCTCGCGTCGTGGACCCGCCCGACATCGAGTTGCCTCCGGCCTGGACGCTGGTGACCAGCCGCGGGCCGTACACGCTGCCCGGCGAGCTCGACCTCATGCGCGGGCACGGGACCGACGTGCTCGTCACCAAGGACTCCGGCGGGTCCTACACCTGGCCGAAGCTGGAGGCCGCCGCCGAGCTCGGACTGCCGGTCGTCGTCGTCCGGCGGGCTGCCGGCGCCGACGGGGTCGAGACCGTCGCCGACGTGGCCGCTGCCGTGGACTGGGTGACGGCGTTGTCGGGCAAGGCCGTCAGTCGGCGTCGAGGACCCGGATCCGGTAGCGCTCCCGCACGTCCCCGACCTCGAGCTTGATCGCGACGAACTCCCGCCCCTCGCGCAGGCCGTCCTTCCGGATCGGGATGGTCAGGGTGATCGATTCCTTGCGTGGAGGGAAGTCGTCGCCGATCCCGGCGTAGATCCGCCACAGGGGTCGTCGCGGCTCCGCCGAGTCGGCGTGGGTCTCGAGCCATGCCAGGGGTACGTCGGAGCCGCGCAGGTCGGTGCCCCGGGTGCGCACCGCACGACCGAAGGCGTAGAACGGGACGCTCGAATCGCCGCGCCGGGTGATCGTGAACTCGATCCGCTGACCTTCCCGGACGGTGCGCGTCACGTCGACCTCGAAGGTCGGCACCGGGTCGTCGTCCCGCACGCTCAGCCCACCGATGTAGTCGTCGGTGGCGACGCCGTGGAGCGGCCAGATGGCGACCTGGATCTCCTGGTCGTAGCCGAACAGGTCGTTGGCGTCGTACTCGACGGGGACGTAGCCCGCCGTCTGACCGGGTGCGATGTCGATGACGAGTCGCTGGACCTGGCCGCGCTCCTGACCGGCGGTGAAGACGGCGAGCCGGGACTGGCGGGTGACCGCGCCCGCGATCGTGAAGGGGATGCGCGCGAGCTGGGTCCCGCCGGTGCCCTCGTCGATCCGGACCCTGCCGATGCTCACCCGCGGGAGCCGCTGGGTCTGAGCCGGCGGGGGCGCGGCGGGCGCCGCGGCCATGTCGGCGATCCAGATCCGGCCCTCCGGGCTGCCGGAGACGACCTCGACGGACCTGATGTCGGTCAGGTCGACCCCCGACGCGCCCTGCGCCTCGACCACGACCGTCGTGGCCCAGAGCTTGGTCCCGTAGGAGATGGTCGGCAGCGCCACCAGCTCGGTGCCGGTCAGGGGAGCGAGCACCGCGGACCCGCCCGAGCCGTCCGAGATCCGCACCTCGATCCCGGGAGCTCCGTGGGAGGGATCGAGCACCGTGCGCAGCTCGAGCCGGTCAACGCTCAGGTCGAGCGGCTCGGCGAAGGACAAGCCGCCCGCAGCACCCTCCTCCTGCCAGGAGAACTCGAGGAACTTCCGGGTCGGCACGGCCTCGCCCTCCATCGGCCAGTGCGGGGTCACCCACTCCTGGTTGCGGCGGGCGCAGATCGCGAACGACCCGCTCGAGTACGACGAGATGCCGCTGCACAGCCGCGCATCACCATCGCCCTCCACGATCGTCGGCCGGGCGTCCGTGCCGGGACGCCGGATCGAACGCCCGCCGCCGATCGCGTGGCTCAGGACCTCTGCGTCGCCGACCGAGGGCACGGTGACGGGGGAACCGTCGTACAGCGGGGCGTAGTCGTCGTCGCCGATGAACAGGTGGACGGCACCGGCGACGTACGCCGTGCCGACCGCGCGCTGCTCGCGGGGCAGCAGCCGGTCGGGGTGGCGGCGGCCGCAGATCGCGTCCCGGTCGCCGCCCCAGTCGTCCCACGACGGTGCGACGGCGGTGGCCGGCGTCCACTCGGTGTTGAAGAAGTTGTGGTTGGCCCCCAGCACCATGACCGAGCTCTTGATCGAGGTGTCGCCCGGGGCCAGGTCGCGGGCGACGTCGGTGAACCGCTGGCCCTGCAGGTCGAAGACGTCGCCGTCGCAGTAGGGGAGGACGGTGACGGTCGGGACGTACGGCGCCGTGTGCCACGCGAAGTCGGTCGGCGCGAGCAGCACCTGCCCGGCGATGCGGTACGGCGCGCTCGCGGGGATCTGGATCGAGGCGCGGTCGACGCCCTCGCCCCCGCGGCTGTGGCCGACGAGGACGACCTGGTCGAGGTCGACCTGGTGGGCGGCGGCGAGGTCGACCCAGCGGTCGAGGTGCTCCTGCACGATGGCCGCCCGGGCGTCGGCACCGCCGTCGAGGAGCGCGTAGTCCTGGGCGTTGATGCCGTTGACCCGCACCGAGACGGTCGCGTAGCCCTGGCTCGCCAGCACCTGCTGCGCGTAGTCGTAGCCGAGGTGGCTGGGGATCTCCGCGAGCGGGGCCTGGCACGGCCAGCGGCCGTTGTCACCGCCATCGGGGTCGTCCGGGTTGTAGCAGACGCTGTGCCGGCCGTGCATGAACAGCACCAGTGGCCGCGGGCCGGTGGCCTCGCCCGGGGCCGGCTCGACCACGTGACCGACCATCTCGATCGGCTGGCGCATCCCGGGCAGCTTCACGGGGTCCCAGTCGTAGTCGCTGGTCACGACGGCATACGGTCCCGGCTCGCCGGGGTCGGCGGCGAGCAGCTCGCTGGTGACCCGGTCGGGGACGGCGTCCGTCGTACCGCCGCCGGCCGGGTCGAAGCCGGCCTCGTCGAGGCGGTCGCCGGACAGCACG
>NZ_JACEHF010000174.1:3599-8393 GCF_014180685.1 Nocardioides pelophilus
CGACGGCGGTCACGGTCCGGCCGTCGGCGGTGACCGTCGACGGTCCGAAGGACAACCCGTCACCGGTGATGGTCGGGCGGTCCGATCCGGTCGGCAGGTCCTGTCGGGCCGTCCAGGAGACCTGGAACCTGCCGTTGCCGAGATCGACCACCTGCCAGTCGGAGTCGTCCGGCTGCGCGGCGGCCGCGAGCGGGGCAGCCGACGCGGTGGCAGCGGGAGCCTCCGCGCCGGCGGGGGTGGTGGCCAGTGCGGTGGCGGCGCAGGCCGCGAGCGCGAGGAGGGTACGGCGGACTCGGGGCGCTCGGGCGGCGCGAAGCGACTGCACGACTGAATGACGCTCGACCATGCCCGATGGTTGCACGCGGCAGGGACGCAATCTGCCGGTTCGGAGGACCTATCGGGTCCGGGGCCGGTGCCCGACCCTCGGTGCCCGACCTCACACCGGGCCACCACCGGCCGATGGAAGAAACAGCCGGCAGCGGACGCTGAGATTTATACTGAGACCGAGAGGAGCCCCCGATGAGCACGATGCACATCGCGACCGCGACCAGGTCTTACGTGCGCTCCGTGGAGCGAGTGGCGGCCAGGGCCGCCGATCCGGGCGTCGCCGAACGGCTCCTCACGGCCGCGGTCAGCATGCGGATCGCGCTCGAGATGCTGCCCGAGGGCTCCCCGCACCAGCTGTTCGAGCTGCGCCACCGGGCGGCGGCGATCAGCGCCATCCCCGCGGTGGGCTCGTCGGCCCACACGGCGCTCCTGTCGGCACACGCCGTCTTCGCCGAGCGCGCAGCCGAGTGGGCGCTGGCCCACGGCCTCGGCACCCGGCCCGCGCCGGTCTGAGCGACCGGCTGACTGCGGCTCGCGACCCTCACGCAGCGAGCGGGACCGCGCCGGGCAGCGAGTTGACGGCGCACGCGCACAGGTCGCTGCACGGCAGGTAGGTGTGCACGGCGTGCCCGCAGCCGTGGCACGGCAGGTCGTGGGTCAAGTGGGTCTGGTCGGTCGGGATGGTGTTCCCCATGGTCGTGCCTCCTGTCGAGCGGTGGGTGGAGCCTCACCTCGTCCACGAACGCGACCGGCCGATTTCGACACCCGGCCCCCAGAAAGTGGTGAGGTGAGGCATGGACGCGCGCGACGAACGGATCTCTGCCTTCCACGACCTGCACCGCTCGGGGTGCTTCGTGATGCCGAACCCCTGGGACGTGGGAAGCGCCCGGGCTCTCGAGCAGCTCGGCTTCCCGGCCCTCGCCACGACCAGCGCCGGGGTGGCGTGGACGCTGGGGCTGGCGGACAACCAGATCAGCCTCGAGCAGTCGCTCGACCACCTGCGGGCGGTCGCCGGTGCGGTGCGGCTGCCGGTCAATGCCGACTTCCAGGACGGCTTCGCGGCCGACCCGGAGCAGGTGGCCACCAACGTCGGGCTCGCGGCGGCCACGGGCATCGCGGGGCTCTCGATCGAGGACTCGTCCGGCGACCCGGACGACCCGCTGTACGACTTCGACCTCGCCGTCGAGCGGGTGCGAGCCGCCCGCCGGGCGATCGACGGGTCCGGCACCGGCGTACTCCTCACCGGCCGGTCCGAGGGCTTCGTGTGCGGACGCCCCGACATCGACGAGACCGTCCGCCGGTTGCAGGCGTACGCCGAGGCCGGCGCGGACTGCCTCTACGCCCCACGGATCGAGTCCCTCGACCACGTCGCCGCCGTCGTCACCGCGGTGGCACCCAAGCCGGTGAACCTGCTGATCAACGCACCGTTCATCACGGTCGCCGAGGCCGCTGACCTGGGGGTGCGACGGATCAGCGTCGGCGGCACGCTCGCGCGCACCGCCTGGGGCGGCTTCCTCGAGGCGGCCAAGGAGCTCGCGGACACGGGTACCGTCTCCCGGTTCGTCGGGCTCCCGAACGTGGACGCGCTGTTCGGCTGACTGCTACCAGGTGCGCGTCCACACGCAGTACTCGGAACCGCGCAGGTGCTCGATGGCCTCGGTGGACAGGGGGTCGGACGCGTCGGTGACGACGTAGCCGAGCTGGTCCCTGGTGGAGAGGTGCTGGTCGATCACGTTGTCGCCGGCGGCGGCGAAGGCGTTGTTGAGCTCGGCCAGGACGCCGGGGACGTTGTGGTGGAGCAGTCCCAGCCGGCGACCGGGGGTCAGCGGCGGCGGGAGGACCGAGGGCAGGTTGACCGACAGCGCGGTGCTGCCCTCGAGCGCGAAACGCGCGAGCTTCTCCGCCACGAACCAGCCGATCTCCTCCTGCGCCTCCTGCGTGGAGCCGCCGATGTGCGGCGTGAGGATGACGTTGTCGAGGCCGCGCAGCACGGACTCGAACGGGTCGCCCTGGGCCTTCGGCTCGGTCGGGAAGACGTCGACCGCCGCACCCGCGATGTGCCCGGACAGGACGTGGTCGCGCAGGGAGTCGTAGTCGACCACCATCCCGCGCGAGGCGTTGATGAAGAGGGCGCGCGGCTTCATGGCGGCGAACTCGTCGGGGCCGAAGAAGCCCGCGTTCCCCGACCGGCCGTCGATGTGGAGGCTGACGACGTCGGCGACGCTCAGCAGCTCCGCCAGCGAGTGGGCCCGGCGGGCGGTCCCGTGGGCCGGGCGGTCCGCCTTGTCGTAGAAGACCACCCGCATCCCGAGCGCCTCGGCCACGTTCGACAGCTGGGTGCCGATGTTGCCGTAGCCCACGATCCCCAACGTCCGGCCGCGGACCTCGTGGCTGCCGCGGGCGGACTTGTCCCACACGCCGTCGTGCATCCGCTGGGTCTTCTCGGGGAGCCGGCGCGCGAGCGCGATGATCTCGCCGATCACGAGCTCCACGACGCTGCGGGTGTTGGAGTAGGGCGCGTTGAACACCGCGATGCCCCGCTCCGCCGCGGCACCGAGGTTGACCTGGTTGGTGCCGATGCAGAAGCAGCCGACTGCCTCCAGCAGGGGAGCCCGCTCCAACACCTCGGCGGTCACCGTGGTGTTGGAGCGGATCCCGAGCAGGTTGACGTCGGCGAGTCCCTCGAAGAGCTCGTCCTCCGACATCGCCCCCGGACGCAGGTCCACCTGGTAGCCGCGGCCCTCCAGGACGTCGACGGCCGCTGGGTGGATGTTCTCGAGGAGCAGTGCCTTCACGGAGACAACCGTACGGCGCCCGCGACGCCGTACGCGCGCGGCTCCTAGAGGGACGAGTCGAACGGCTCCGTGCCGAGCGCCAGCTGCAGCCCGGCGATGCCCGAGTACTGCTGGGCGTAGGCGAGCTCGTGGGCCAGGTCGCCGATGTTGTTGGACGCCGGCAGGGGTGCGAGACCCAGGGTCGAGAGGGTGCCGACGGCGTTGCCCGAACCGTCCAGGAACGCGCTGCCGGAGTCTCCGGGCACGCCGGGCGTCAGGGTGTAGAGCGGGTGCGTCCAACCGCCGTCAGCCGGGTCCTGGCCGAGGCTGTAGCCGGTCTTCGGCGACAGCTCCTCCACGCCGAACCGCAGTCCGGAGTTGCCGTAGCTGTAGACGGGGTCACCGGCAGCGGTCCCGGTGGTGTTGATGCCCATCGGTCCGCCCCAGAACGGGACGGTCGGGTTCACCTTCGCGACGTCGGCCGCGCTGACCTTGACCAGCGCGAAGTCGTTGTACGCGCAGGTGTTCGCGTCGGTCTCGCCGCGGGCCTGCATCGTGTTCCACGACGAGTAGGCGAGGGTGCCCGTCCCGACCTGGGTGCCGGAGCTGAGCAGGCTGCCGCCGCGGTTGAAGGTCACCGCCGTGCCGAGGGGCAGGGTGCCGGCGTCACAGCCGTCGGTGTCGGTCGCGGCACCCGTGCCGGAGCAGTGCGCTGCCTGGCCGAGGTAGACGTTTCCGGCGGAGTCGGTGAACACGAAGTTGGCGGTGCACTGACCGGAGCCGTCGGTGTTGGTCTGCACACCGGGCGTGATGGCCGCGGTGGCTGCCGGCGCCCAGGTGGGCGCGGCGTGAGCCGCGGAATCGGTGGAGACGGCCAGACCGGTGACGGCGAGGCTGACGGCGCCTGCGACGGCGAGACTACGAACCCGAGAGATCACATCGGACCCTTTCAATCGAGAGACGAGTACACGTTCTACAACTGGAGTCCGCCCCGATGGTCACGCTCCCGAGGCCCGTCAGGCGTCAGCCGGCCGCTCCCGTGGCTCGAGCGCCGCCGCGACGCGGTCGAGCTCGAGGTCGACCTGGCCCATGTCGTACCCCTCCCGGAGCCGCACCGGGCTGAACCGGGCCTCGCGCACGTCCTGCGCGGACACCGACCCGTCCCCGGACTCCAGTGCGTGGTGGGCGCGGCGGAGGAAGTCGTCGACCTCGACCACGTCGTAGCCCTCTCGGAACCGGACGCGGCTGAACCTCAGCTCGCGGAGGGGGGTCGGTGGCTCTGATGATCGCTGGGTCATCGGCCAAGTATCAGGGACGTGGCCTTCAGGGTCGCTCAGCGCGGGCGACCGCCGCGACAGCCGCGACCAGCACCGCACCGAGGCCGACCCGGCGCGCCAGCCGGCGGGCGCGGGCGAGGTCGGCGCGGTCGGGGGAGCAGCCGTCGCCCATGACTGCCCGGTGCTCGGTGCGGGCGCCGTACATGTTGGTGCCGCCCAGGCGGACA
Organism: Nocardioides pelophilus; assembly: GCF_014180685.1. Classification (GTDB taxonomy): domain Bacteria; phylum Actinomycetota; class Actinomycetes; order Propionibacteriales; family Nocardioidaceae; genus Nocardioides; species Nocardioides pelophilus. The sequence goes on from NZ_JACEHF010000174.1 coordinate 8,205, forward strand.
CCGAGCGAGCCGGCGAAGGCCGCCTCGACCGGGCCGGCGTTCGGGCTCGGGTGCGCTGCGGCGTCGCGCCGCCACGCGCGCCACGCCGCCGCAGGGTTCTCGCCGAGCACGACGGCCAGCGTGGCGGTGAGACGGGAGCCGGGCAGGTTGAGTACGTCGTCGAGCCGGGCCGCCGCCCAGCCGAAGCGC
>NZ_JACEHF010000175.1 GCF_014180685.1 Nocardioides pelophilus
CGTCGGCGCCGACGGCACACCCGAGTCGGTTCCGGTGATCGAGTTCGCGTTCGAGATGGCGGCCGCCCGCCGGTTGCCGCTGACCGTCCTGCACTGCGCCTGGGACGCCGTCGCCGCCGTTGCCGGCATGCGGCGCGTCTCCGAGAGCGACCTGGACCCGTCCGACGCGGCCGAGCTCCGGATGCTGTTGTCGGAGTCCGTGGCCGGCCTGCGGGAGAAGTTCCCCGACGTCGAGGTCCGGCTGGTGGTCGCGCACGGGCTGGTCGACGAGACCATCGCCCGGTCCGACGCCGACTGGGACGTGGTCGTCGTCGGGCGGCACCCGACCGGCTCCCTCGGCCGGCTGGTGACCGGTTCGATCGCCACGGCCGTGGTCGAGCGCGCCCACGCCACCGTCGCCGTCGTGCCCGAGGCCGTGCAGGGCGACTGAGACGGTCATGACCGAGCTCGATCTGGCGCCGGTCGACCTGCTCGGCACCGCGAGCCACCACGCGACGGCGAACGTCCCGACCGGAGCGCCCACGGACGACGTCGACGCCATCCTCGCGGCGCTGCGCGGCCGGCAGTACGACGCCGCGTCCGTCATCGCCGTGGTCGAGGACGGCCGGCTGCTCGGGGTCGTCACGGTCGAACGCCTGCTCGCCGCACCCCACGGCGCCACGCTCGGCGACGTCATGGACCCGAACCCGCCGACGGTCGCGCCCACCACCCACCAGGAGCACGCCGCGTGGCGCGCCTTCCAGCACGGCGAGCCCGGCCTCGCCGTGGTCGACGAGGCCGATCGCTTCGTCGGGCTGATCTCGCCGCAACAGCTGCTCGGCGTGCTGCTGCGGGAGCACGACGAGGACGTCGCGCGCCTCAGCGGCTACCTCGCCGACTCGGCGGAGGCCCGCGCGGCCAGCACCGCTCCGGTCCTGCGGCGCATCTCGAAGCGGCTGCCCTGGCTGATCGTCGGGTTCGCCGGCGCCCTGCTCTCGGCGCTCATCATGGGCTTCTTCGAGGAAGGCCTGAAGCGCGAGGTGCTGATCGCATTCTTCGTGCCCGGCGTGGTCTATCTCGCGGATGCCGTCGGGAACCAGACCGTCGCCGTCGTGGTCCGCGGCCTGTCCATCGGCGTCAGCGTGAGGCGCGCCGCCCAGCTCGAGCTCGCCTCCGGGGTCGCCGTCGGGGCGATCCTCGCGACGCTCGCCGTCCCGACCGTCTTCCTCCTCTGGGGCGACTTCGCGGTCGCCTGCACGGTCGCGGTGGCGCTGTTCGCCGCATCGTGCTTCGCGACGATGATCGCGACGGCCCTGCCCGCTCTGATCCATCGGATGGGCAAGGACCCTGCCTACGGCGCCGGACCGTTGTCGACGGTCATCCAGGACCTGCTTTCGCTGGTCGTCTACTTCCTCGCCGCGACCCTAATTGTCTTCTAGCCCTACTCCCCCACGTCGCCGCGCGCGGCCGCAAGTGCCTCGTCGACGAGCTCGGCGACGTCCGGCTCGGCAGGGTCCAGACCGGGGTCGTACTCGACGAACCACGCGACGGCGCCCCCGCCACCGGGCGCGCGCCGGCCGATCACCCGGACGCCGAGCCGCCCCCGGACGGAGACGTGCCGTTGGACCACGATGCTCGCCGTCACCCGCTCGCGCACCAGTGACAGCAGCCGGTCGGGGTCGACCAGTTGGTAGCGGTGCTCGGGTCGGGGCCGGCCGAAGGTGCCGACCTCGACCACATGGAGCTGCCGCTCGTCGCTGTCCCAGTCGGCCGTCGCGATCTCCTCCCACGGCAGCCGCGGAGGAGCGCGGTCGGGCAGGTGGAGCGCGTCGCGGGTGCCACCGACCTCGACTCCCTCCGGCGTGGTGGCCGACGCGAGCAGCCGCTCGCCGCGCGCCAGCGAGGGCAGGGTGGGACGGCGCCTCACGAGCCGATGATCCGGTCGCGGAGCGTACGCCGGTGCTGCTCGAGCGCGGCGAGCTCGCCGAACATCTTGTTGTAGTCACCCGGGTGGTCGACCGGGTTGGTGCGCTGGAGCCGGGACTTGAGCTCGGCGATCCGTCGCAGCGTGGTCAGCTCGAGGAGGCGGAACACGTGGTGGGCGACGTAGGCCGCATCGGGCTCGCGCGCCGCCGGGATCGGCTCGACCGCGAGCGCGCTCACCGCGGACGCGACCTCAGGCTCGGTGGCACCGGCCTGGACCTTGCTGACCCAGCCGGGGTCGCCGTCACCGGCGGCGGGCCCACCCGCGGCCTCGACCAGCGCCCACACCGCGCGATAGGTGGGGTGGGTGAAGTCGTTGGCACCGATGTCGGCCGTGGTGCGCCCGATCGCGATCGGGTGCTGGAGCACGAGCTTGAGCGTCTCGCGCTCGATCTTGAAGCGAGGGTCGCGCAGGTCGGGCAGGTCGGCGCGCGGCGGGCGCGGGGCCGGCTCCGCCGTCGCCGCGCCGCGGGCGTCGGGATGCTGCGGCTTGCGCCCGGCGGCCCTCCGCACCTCGGTGCGCGCCTCCTCGGGATCGACCCCGACCAGTCCGGCGAGCTCGCGGGCGAACGCGTCGACCTTCGACTTGTCGCGCACGCTGGCCACCAACCGGGCGGCTTCCCGCAGCGCGTCGACGCGGCTGTCGGCCCGGTCGAGGTCGTAGCGGCCGACCACGTTGGCGAGCACGAACCGGTAGAGCGGCTGCCGGGTGGCGATCAGCTCGCGGACCGCGGCGTCGCCCTCCTTGAGCCGAAGGTCGCAGGGATCCATGCCGTCGGGCGCGACCGCGACGTAGGTCTGGGCGACGTACTGGTGGTCGCTCTGGAAGACCTTGAGCGCGGCCTTCTGCCCGGCGGAGTCGCCGTCGAAGGTGAAGATCACCTCGCCGCGGAACTCCTCGTGGTCGGCGAGCAGCCGGCGCAGCACCTTGGCGTGCTCGTCGCCGAAGGCGGTGCCGCACGTCGCGACCGCCGTCGTGACGCCGGCCGCGTGGCAAGCCATCACGTCGGTGTAGCCCTCGACGATCACAGCCTGCGAGGTGCGCGCCATGTCGCGGCGCGCCAGGTCGACGCCGTAGAGCACCTGGCTCTTCTTGTAGATCGGCGTCTCAGGGGTGTTGAGGTACTTCGCCTCGATCTTGTCGTCGTCGAAGATCCGGCGGGCGCCGAAGCCGATGGTGTCGCCGGACGTCTCCCGGATCGGCCACAGCAGCCGCCCCCGGAACCGGTCGTAGGGACCTCGCCCCACGGCCACCAGTCCGGCGGCGACGGCCTCGTCGAGGGAGAACTTGCGGTCGCGGAGGTGGTGCCAGAGGGCCTCCCCGTCGCGCGGGGCGAAGCCGACACCGAAGTGGGCGGCGGCCGCCTGGTCGAAGCCGCGCTCGGAGAGGAACTGGCGGCCCTGGACCGCGTCGGGGGTCTTGAGGTGCTCGGCGTAGAACTCCTGGGCGACCGCGTGGGCCTCGATCAGCCGGCGGCGTTGCGGCCCCTTGGGCCGGTCGTCGGAGCCACCCTCCTCCCGGCGCAGCTGGACGCCGTACTTGTCGGCCAGCCGCTCGACCGACTCGATGAAGGTGAGCCCGTCGATCTTCATGACGAAGGCGATGACGTCGCCGCCCTCTCCGCAACCGAAGCAGTGCCACCCCCGACCGGGCCGCACGTTGAACGACGGCGACTTCTCGTCGTGGAAGGGGCACAGGCCCTTGAGCGACCCGCCGCCGGCGTTGCGCAGCGTGACGTAGCCCGACACGACCTCTTCGATCTTGGCCTTCTCACGCACCGTCTGGATGTCGTCGTCGCGGATCCGGCCGGCCATGTCGGTGATCCTACGAGCAGGGTCCGACCGCCGTGGCCGGTAGTGTCCGGCCGGTGGAGGTCGTCGAGGAGCGGTACGGCGCGGAGGATCGCGAGCGGATCGTGCCGGAGCCGCCGAAGCGGGTCGATGCGCCGGAGCGCAGACCCTTCGAGCGCGACCGGGCCCGGGTCGTGCACGCCGCCTCGTTCCGGCGGCTGGCGGCGGAGACCCAGGTGGTCGACCCGGAGAGCGACGACTTCGTCCGCAACCGGCTGACGCACAGCCTCGAGGTCGCCCAGATCGCCCGCGACCTCTCCCGCGCGCTCGGCACCCACCCGGACATCGCCGAGACCGCAGCGCTCGCCCACGACCTCGGGCACCCGCCGTTCGGCCACAACGGCGAGCGGGCGCTGCACCGGCTGGCCGCCGACTGCGGCGGCTTCGAGGGCAACGCCCAGACCCTCCGACTGCTCACCCGGCTCGAGGCCAAGACGTCGGACGAGAGCGGCGCCTCGGTCGGCCTCAACCTGACCCGCGCCACCCTCGACGCCTGCACGAAGTATCCCTGGCCGCTCGCCGACGCCCCGACGCCGGGCGGCGTGCACAGCGACGGGATGACCCGCGAGGGCGCCAAGTTCGGGGTGTACGACGACGACCTGCCTGCGTTCACGTGGCTGCGCACAGGCGCGCCCGCGGGTCGCCGCTGCGTCGAGGCGCAGGTGATGGACCTCGCCGACGACGTCGCCTACTCGGTGCACGACGTCGAGGACGGCACCGTCGCCGGCACCATCGACCTCACCCGTCTCGACCGCCCGGCGATCTGGGACACCGTCCGCGCCTGGTACGCGCCCGACGCGAGCGACGACCTGCTCGACGACGTGCTCGGACGGTTGCAGCGGATCGGCAGCTGGCCGGAGACGGCGTACGACGGGACCCGGGGCAGCCTCGCCGCCCTGAAGAACCTCACCAGCGACCTCATCGGTCGCTTCTGCGGCGCGGTCCAGCAGGCCACGTTCGCAGCCAGCGAGGGGCCGTTCGTCCGCTACCGGGCCGATCTGGTGATCCCGGCCGACACCTGGACCGAGATCACGGTCCTCAAGGGGATCGCGGCCCACTACGTGATGCAGGCCGACGAGCGGGTCGCCCTTCAGTCGCGTCAACGCGACCTGCTCGCCGAGCTCGTCGCCGTCCTGCTGGAGCGGGCGCCGGCCGAGCTGGACGAGGCGTTCCGCGCCGACTGGCACGCAGCGGCCGACGACGCCGCCCGGCTCCGGGTGGTCATCGACCAGGTCGCGTCGTTGACCGACGTCTCAGCGGTGGACTGGCACGCCCGTCTGACCTAGCCGGAGGCCGGCCCGCCGGAGGATCAGTAGGTCGTGACGTGCACGTGGTCGTAGTGGTTGGCGGTGGCGGACCCGCGGTCCGACATCCCCCGCCAGCCTTCGCCGGAGCGCTCGACCGACCAGATGTTCTGGGCGTAGATGACGTAGCTGACGCCGAGGTCGGCGTAGTTCTCACGCACGAAGTCGGCGACCTGCCAGCCGCGCTCGCCGGACACCATGATGTCGATCGCGATGCCCTGCGAGTGCTCGCCGTCGCTACGGAACGTGCCGTAGGACGTGAGCTCCGGGAACGCCGCGCACACGGCCTGGTGCACCTTCTTGATGTTGGGGCTGACCGCGGCCGGCACGGAGCTGCCGTTGGTGCAGTCGCCGCCGAGGGCGAACGGCTTCTCGGCGCTGAGGTAGCCGGCGGTGACCCACCGGGACTTGCCGTCGAGGACGACCTCGTCACGACCCTTCAGCGAGCGGCCGGTCACCAGGACCTTCTGGCCGCTGTCGAGCTCGCCGACCTTCTTCGCCTCGGCATCCGGACGGGTCCAGATGTTCAGAGCGGCCGTCGTCCAGAGCCGCTCGTCGGCCTTCTTGACGGCGGCGGCGATGGCCTTGTCGGTGAGCATCTTGTCGACCGGGCTGAGCGGCGCCCTGGCCCTGGCCTGGACCACACCGCGGTCGGCGCCGCCGTCTCGGGAGACGGGGCCGATCTCGCGGTCGCGGTCGCCGATGAAGTTGGCTGCTGCGGAGGGCTCTGCCGCCAGGAGGTCCTTGGCCGCCGGGGTCGAGCCGGCCACGCCTGCGGCGACGACGGCACCGGTAGCGAGAACTGCCAAGGGGGCCGCGATGAACGCTGCCCGAGGCTTACGTCGCGCGGTCTCCCGCTTGTGGCTGTGGTTTGCCACGCGCTGATTCCTTTGCTTTAGCTTGTTCTGACCGGCCTGGGCCACCGTAGCGGCGCCAGGCACGAATATCGACTAAAGCACACGAGTTTTGACTCTCCGAATCCCCGACGCGGGAATTCGGCGTGTTCCCGGTCACCCTCCAGTGGTCTCGTCGACCGATTCCTGGAGGTGGCAGTCGCTTCCGTCGGTGTCGTCGAGCCACCCCTCCGGCAGCACCACGCGGTGCCTCGGCGAGCCCTGACGGCCTCGCGGTGCGCCCAGCTCGGAGACGGGGAACGGCTCGTTCGGGTCGAGGTCGGCCAGCAGCCGGTCGAGGTCGGCGAGCGTGGAGACGAGCCCGAGCGAGCGGCGCATCTCGCCGCCGGCACCGAAGCCCTTGAGGTACCACGACACGTGCTTGCGGAACTCCTTGCAGCCCCGCTCCTCCCCCATGTGCTCGACGAGCAGCTCGGCGTGGCGCCGCATCATCGCCGTGACCTCACCGAGGGTCGGCAGCGTGGTGACCGTGGCACCCTCGAAAGCCGCCGCGAGGTCGCGGAACAGCCACGGTCGGCCGAGGCAGCCACGGCCGACGACCACCCCCGCCGCGCCGGTCTGCTCGACCATGCGGATTGCATCCGCGGCCTCCCAGATGTCCCCGTTGCCGAGCACCGGGATGTCGACGTGGTCGACGAGCGCGCCGATCGCCTCCCAGTCGGCCTCGCCGGAGTAGGCCTGCGCGACCGTGCGCCCGTGGAGCGCGATCGCGGCACACCCCGACTCCTGGGCGATCCGCCCGGCGTCGAGGTAGGTGAGGTGGTCGTCGTCGAGCCCCTTGCGGGTCTTCATGGTGACCGGCACGTCGTACGGCGCGGCGGCGGCGACCGCCGACTCGAGGATCCTGGCCAGCAGCCCGCGCTTCCACGGCAGCGCGCCGCCGCCGCCCTTGCGGGTGACCTTGGGGACGGGGCAGCCGAAGTTGAGGTCGATGTGGGCGACGCCGTGGTCGGCGCACAGGATCTCGGCCGCCNCGGGGCAGCCGAAGTTGAGGTCGATGTGGGCGACGCCGTGGTCGGCGCACAGGATCTCGGCCGCCTTGCCGACGTAGGCCGGGTCGGTGCCGTAGAGCTGGACGGACCGGACCTGCTCGGCCTCGTCGAACACCAGCATCCGCTTCGTCGTCGCGTCGCCCTCGACCAGCCCGCGGCTGGTGATCATCTCGCTGACGTAGAGGCCCGCGCCGTACTCGGCACAGAGCCGGCGGTACGCCGCGTTGGTGATCCCGGCCATCGGCGCCAGCACCACCGGCGTCGGGACGCGCAGCGACCCGAGCCGGAGGCCGGGGTGCGGCACGACGGTGGTCGAGGTCATCCGGCCATTGTCCGGCCGACCCGCCGTCGCGGCGAAATCAGCCGTTCTTCCCGTCCTTCTTGCGCCCGTCCTTCTTGCGCCCGTCCTTCTTGTCCTTCGGCTTCTCGATCGCGGTGATCTCGCCTGTCCAGGTGATCGGCTCGAGCTCCCCGACCGGGTCGAAGGCGGCGGCGGAGAGCTCCTGGCCCTCCGGAAGCAGGTAGACGAAGCAGAGGTCGGCCGACTTGCCGGGGCGCAGCCGCTTCGGCAGCTCACCGCCGGGGCACGGCTCGAACGCCTCCTCCCGGAAGACGAGCGGTTCGTACATGCTCGTCCCGTCGGACAGCGCGTAGACCGGCACCAGCAACGACCCGATCCCGACGTCGCCCACGTTGGTGGCCGTCGCCCGCACGAAGTAGGGCACCTGGCCCTTCATCTGCTGGGTGATCACCCAGCCCTCGAACGACTCCTTGTAGGACGTCTTGTCGATCCGGTCGACGGACACGTCGAGCGTGACCACCGTGTCCTGACGCGGGCGCCACGCGATCGTCGCCGAGTCGCCGAACCCCAGCAGCGCCCCGGGCTCGGTCAGCGTCACGTCGTCGGGCACCGGCAGGTAGCCCGTGGGCGCCGGCTCGGTGGACGTGGCCGTCGCCGAAGGCTCGGCGTCAGGGGTGTCCTTGTCGTCCCCGTCGTCGTCGGATCCTCCGCAGCCGACCAGCAGGCCGGCGGCGAGGAGGCCACCAAGGAGCGCGACGCCGGCGCGCGTCGTCACGGAGGAGACAAGGGTCACAAGCGCCATTGTGTCAGTGATCGCGCGGCGCCAAGGGCCAAGCTCAGCAGCCGATTGCCGGCAGCGTGTCGCCGTCTGCGACACGCTCGGCCGACTCAAAGCAGTCGCTCGGCGAAGTACGCCGTGAGCCGGTCGAGGCCCACCCGCTCCTGCTGCATGCT
>NZ_JACEHF010000176.1 GCF_014180685.1 Nocardioides pelophilus
GTCGTGGGTGGGGGCCAGCACCCGCTCGGCGGCCGCGCGGGCCGTGCCGGGGTCGCCGGCGTCGATCGCCGTGGCGAGGACCCGGTAGGCGTCGACCTGGCCGACCTCGGCGGCCAGGACGGTGGCCAGGGCGGGCAGCACCGGCTCGTAGGCCGCGCGCAGCCCGTTGAACATCAGCCGGAACACGATCGAGTCGGCGCCGTCGACGACCACGTCCCAGAACTCGAGGGCCAGTTCCTGCCAGGTGACCGGGTCCGTGGTCACGGCCATCCGGTCGACCACCGCGGAGAGTGCCGCCGTCAGGGCCGGGCCGCCGCGAGCAGCGGCCAGCGCCGCGATGCCGGGGGCGACCGAGGTCCGGGTCTCGACGATGCTCCGGGCGACGGCCGGGTCGACCCCGCCGTCGCGGACCAGGAGGCGCGGGAGCAGGTCGAGTCCGCCGTACTTCCGGAAGTCGCGGACGGTCGCGCCACCACCGTGGCGCACCTCGACCAGCCGGGTCTGTGCCATCCGCTGCAGCGCCTCGCGCACCGCGGGCCGGGAGACGCCGAGCACCTCGGCCAGCTGCCGCTCGCTGGGGAGCTGCTCGCCGACCGCGAGGCCGCCGTCCACCACCTCGCCGAGCACCTGGTCGAACACCTGGTCCGACACCGACTTCCGGGTCACGCGCTGCAAGGCCATGCCAGGAACGGTAGGCGACGAGTGGCCAGTTGGTCAAGTGGTCTTACCAATCCATCGAGTCGGCTCTTGTCGACAAGAGCCGACTCGGCGTCGTGGGGCTGCGGAGAGGAGCCGGGTGGGGGGTCCGTAGGCTGATCGGGTGCAGGTCGTCAGGTGGTGGAGTCGCCGGTTGTGGGGGGCGCACCTGATCGCGCTGGCGTGCGTCGGGACTGCGGTCGCCCTCGGGCTCTGGCAGTACGACGCGTGGGCGGCCCACCGCGAGGCGGAGCGGATCGACCTCACCAACTCCGAGCCGGAGCCGCTCACCGACGTCCTCGGTCCGGACGAGCCGTTCCCCACCAAGCACGTCGGCCGACCGGTCACGCTGGAGGGCACCTGGCTGCCTGAGGGCACCGTGCTCGTCTCCGGACGGGAGGCGGACGGCCAGGACGGCAGCTGGGTGGTCACGCCGCTGACCGTCGGCGGACCCGACGACGCGGCGATCCCCGTGGTCCGCGGCTGGCTGCCCGGTGACGACCCGGCGGCCGCGCCGCCGCCGCCGACCGGCACGGCCAGCCTGACCGGCTGGCTGCAGCCCGGGGAGGGCACCGGCGCCGCTGACGACGACCCGACCGACGACGTGTTTCCCCAGGTCCGGATCGCCGACCTGGTCCAGCGCGTCGACGTCGACCTCTACGGCGCCTACGTCGTCGTCGACCCCGACGCGACCGAGGAGTCCGGCGGCGGCAACGCCGGTACGACGGATCTCGAGCCCGCGACCCTCGACCAGCTGCCGCCGGTCGGCACCTTCACCGCGTGGCGCAACTTCGCCTACGCGATCGAGTGGTGGCTCTTCGGCCTGTTCGCGCTGTTCCTGTGGTGGCGCTTCGTGCGGGAGGCCACGGCCCGCCGGCCGGATCCCGCCGAGCCCACCGGGCCCGCCGAGCCCACCGAGTCCGACGGCGCGGACCGCCCGGTAGGTTCGGCCCCGTGAGCGGGCTCTTCAACACCTACCGCGTGCTGGCCTTCATCGTCGGCGTGCTGCTGCTCGTCGGCACCGTCGCCTCGGTGTTCAAGTACGCCCACGTGTTGCACGAAAGCCTGATTCCTCAGGGAAGCTCGCTGCAGCAGCTCGGCGACGACCTGACGCCGGTGTGGGTGGTCCACGGCTGGATCTACATGGTCTACGTCGTGATCGCGTTCGTGCTCACGCAGCGCGCGGGCTGGCCGCTGCCGCGCTTCCTGCTGATGATGGTCGCCGGCCTGGTGCCGGCCCTGATCTTCTGGGTCGAGCGCCGCGTCGCCGGCCAGCTCCGGGATGAGCACCCGGAACTCGCCAGCAACTGACGCCGGCAACTGGCGCCGACAACTGGCCGCCGTCGGGCTACTGCTGCTCGGTCTCCGTCGGGAGCGGGTCCGTCAGGGGGTCGGCAGCCTCGGGCGTCGCCGCGGTGTCTGCGCCACTGTCCGTGCCGGTGTCGGCCGCGGTGTCGGCCACGGTGGGTTCCGGTTCCGGAGCCGGTGGCGGCACGCTGGCCGCGGGGCTCGGCGGCGGCGCCGGGTCGTACGACGACTGCCAGCCGCCGCTGTCTCCCGCGCTGCCCTGGAGCTTCTTGGCGATCACGGCGACCCCGCCGCCGACGGCGCCGAGGAGCAGCAGCGTCTTCACCTTCGACCGCTTCTTCGGCTTCGAGCCGTTGAGCTCGGCGGCCTTGGTCTCGGCGTAGCCCTTCGCCTCGGCGGCCTTGGCCGCGACCGTTGCGGCGCCGGCAGCGACCACGGGGGCCGCCTTCACCTTCGCCTCGCTCGCCTTCTCGGCGACCGTGGCGGCGCCGGCGGCGACCACCGGTGCAGCCTTCTCCTTGGCATCGGAGATCGCGGGCAGAGCGGTGTCCTGCACGAAGTCCCTCGCTTGATCGATCGCCGCCCCGACGTACCCCTCCGCCTGCTCGAGCAGCGTCTTCTTCTTCCGCAGTCCCATTGCCGAACCTTTCCCAATCCGAGATCTGAACGCCCCATCACTATGAGGGTCACTACCCCATCCCACCACGCGCAGACCGTGCAGGCCACCGCCCTGATCGGCCCCCGTAGGATCGGGCCGAGCGCGCGGGCACCGGTGCCCGCGCAGACCCAGCAGTGCGAAAGGCAGTCATGGCGGACCTCCAGGCCACCCTGAAGACGAACAAGGGCGACATCACGATCAACCTGTTCCCCAACCACGCGCCCGAGACGGTCGCGAACTTCACCGGCCTGGCGACCGGCGAGAAGTCCTACTCCACCCCGAACGGCCGCACCGGCCCGTTCTACGACGGCCTCACCTTCCACCGCGTGATCGCCGGGTTCATGCTCCAGGGCGGTTGCCCGCTCGGCACCGGCACCGGCGGACCGGGCTACCAGTTCAAGGACGAGCCGCACCCCGAGCTGGTCTTCGACAAGCCCTACCTGCTCGCGATGGCCAACGCCGGCCCCGGCACCAACGGCTCGCAGTTCTTCATCACCGTGGGCGCGACCCCGTGGCTGAACTTCAAGCACACCATCTTCGGCGAGGTCGCCGACCAGGCCGGCCGCGACGTGGTCGACGCGATCGCCGCGGTCGAGACCGGTGCGATGGACCGGCCCGTCGAGCCCGTCGTCATCGAGTCGGTCGAGATCACCGGAGCCTGAGGCACCCGTGACCCAGCCCCCGGTCGGGGTGCCGACCTGCTATCGGCACCCCGACCGCGAGACCTATATCCGGTGCCAGCGCTGCGACAAGGCGATCTGCCCGGACTGCATGCGTGATGCCGCGGTCGGCTTCCAGTGCCCCGACTGCGTCAAGGAGGGCGCGAAGACCACGCGCCAGGCCCAGGCGGCGTACGGCGGGAAGCGGTCCGCCAACCCCAACCTGACCTCGATGGTGCTGGTCGCGCTCAACGGGCTGGTGTGGGTGGCGATCCTCGCGACCGGCTGGGCGAAGAGCACGGTGGTCGACCGGATCGCGCTGCTCCCGACCGGAGCGTGCGGCTCGGCGGCCGACCCGGGCTCGTTCTACCCCCGCTTCGACTCGGAGTCGCTCTGCAGCCGGATCCCCGACGGCCAGTGGTTCCCCGGCGTCTCCGACGGCGCCTACTGGCAGCTGTTCACCAGCATGTTCGCGCACGTCGCGATCTGGCACATCGGCTTCAACATGGTGGTGCTCTACCTCCTCGGCCCGCAGATCGAGGCGGTGCTCGGCCGGGCGCGGTTCCTCGCGCTCTACCTGGTCTCGGGGCTGGCCGGCTCGGTCTGCGTCTACTGGTTCTCCGGCCAGGACTCCTCGACCCTGGGCGCCTCCGGCGCGATCTTCGGCCTCCTCGGCGCCCTGCTCGTGGTGGCGTTCAAGGTCGGCGGCAACGTGCAGAGCATCCTGACCTGGCTCGCCCTGAACGCGGTGATCACCTTCGTCGTCCCGAACGTCTCCTGGCAGGGCCATCTCGGTGGCTTCCTCGGCGGCGTGCTCGTCACCGCGCTGCTGGTCTACGCCCCCAAGGAGCGCCGCACCCTGCTCCAGGTCGCCGGCCTGTCCCTCATGGTCGCGGCCCTGGTCGCCGCCACCCTCGCCCGCACCGCCGTCCTGGCCTGATCCCACAGGTTTTCCCACACCTGTGGGTAACTACATCGATGTAGTTATCCCCCGGTGTGGAGAAACCTGTGGATGACCCCCGAACGCATCGACCCGGCTCCAACTTGGAGCCGGGTCGACGGGAAATCGGGGTGAGTTCGAGCCGGGTGGGCTATTCCCACTTGGTGGCGAAGGTGAAGCCGACCGCCATGAACGCGATGCCGACGAACAGGTTCTTCTGCTCGAGGTCGTTGAAGACCGCCAGGTCCTGCGCGTGGTCGCCGGTGCCGACGACGTAGTACGTGCAGATCCAGATCAGGCCGATCACGAAGCAGCCGAGCATGCCGACGACGACGCCGCGGCCCCGGCCGAGCGGCGTGGAGGGGTGGGCGGCGATCATCAGGCCGAGCATGATCGCGGCGAAGCCGATCAGGTAGTTCCACTCCTGCAGGTCACCGACGAAGTTCCAGCCGGTGACCACGCCGGGCTCGCCGAAGCCGGCGATCGGGCGGACGCCGATGTAGTAGTAGGCGATCCAGCCGATGCCGCCGAGGATCAGCACCAGGGAGGCGATGAACCGGGCGCTGAGCATCGGTCCGGTCACCGTGTCGCCGAAGATCGACTTCTCGGACCGCTTGAGGGCCGACTTGTCCGACCGCTTGAGACTCGGGCGGGAGAACTTCACGGGCTGGGCTCCTCAGTGGTGACAGACAGTTGCACAGGCAGGCAGGGGACAGGCAGGGGACGGGCACGGTACGCCGTACCGTCGGCGCCTACCCTAGACACTATGACGGGTGCGCATGCGGCTGGGCCGACGCAGGACCCGCCCCCGCGCCCGCGCCGGTCGCTCGGCTGGCGGGTCGCGACCCCTGTGGTCGCACTGCTCAGCGGCTCCCTGTTCGTGATCTCGGCCGCCGACAGCGGCGGGACGGACCTGCGCCCGGGGCGCTACACGGACCTCGCCGGGCTGGTCGAGGAGGAGGCCGCCGACTACGAGGAGGTCCTCGCGGAGCTGGAGGCGCTCGAGGACGACGTCGACGAGCTCACCGAGGGCGTCCAGGGGCTGCGGGTGACCCGCACGCGGGAGCGGATCGAGGAGCTGCGCGACCCGGCGGGGCTCGAGCCGCGCACCGGTCCGGGCCTCACGATCACCCTCTACGACTCCCCGGCCGACCTCCTCGACAACGCCGTCGCCGAGGGCTACAAGGCCGACCGGCTGGTGGTGCACCAGCAGGACATCCAAGCCGTGGTCAACGCGCTGTGGCGCGGCGGCGCCACGGCCGTGACGATCGCCGGCCAGCGGGTGATCTCGACGACGGGCATCAAGTGCGAGGGCCCGGTGGTGCAGCTGCAGGGCGTGCCCTACCCGCAGCCCTACGTCATCCAGGCCGTCGGCGACCCGGACGCGCTCACCGCGTCCGTCGACGCCGACCCGCTGGTGACGGGCTACCGCACCGACGCGGCCAACCCGGCGCTCCAGATCGGCTGGAGCATCGAGGACCAGGACCTGGTCCGGGCACCGGCGTACGACGGACTCCTCGACCTGCGCTACGCAGAGCCGCTCGGCGGCGCCTAGTCCTGCCCGTCGCCGTTGCCGTTCCCGTTGCCGGGGACGGGGATGCTCAGCGGGTCGAGCGGGTCGCTGCCCTCGGCGACCTCGTCGCCGTCGTTGAACGTGTCGCCGTCGGAGTCGGGGTTGTTGGGGTCGGTGCCGAGGGTGGCCTCGTCGATGTCGGTCAGCCCGTCGCCGTCGGTGTCGGTCTGCGGCGGCGGCGCCGTCGTCGTGGGCTCCTCGAAGACGGAGACGAAGATGGTGACGGTCTCGCCCTGCTCGTACTCCTCGCCCTCGCCGGGGATCACGTCGGTCACCTCCCCCTTGGGCCGCTCGGACGCGACGTCGTCGCGGACGTCGACCTGGAAGCCCGCCTCGATGATCAGCCGCTCGGCCTCGCCCTGACGCAACCCGATCACGTCGGGGACGACCTCCGGTCCGTCGGACAGGCAGAGCGTCACCGTGTCGTCCTTGCCGACCGACGCCTGCGGCCGCGGCGTCTGCTCGACGACGGTGCCCTTCGGGTCGTCGGTGTCGCACGCCTCGGGCGCGATCATGATGTTGGCGCGCTTGATGCCGGCGTCGGCGAGGGTGTCGATGGCGACCCGCTGCAGGTCGCCGACCACGTCGGGCATCGCGAAGTCGCAGGCACCGCTGCTCAGCACCAGCGTCACCTCCGAGCCGGGCTCGACGTACGTGTCGGCTTCGGGCTCCTGGTCGACGACCTGACCGGCGTCGTATTGGTCGCTGCACTGTCGCTGCTTGTCGTCGATCGAGAGACCCTCGTCGGCGAGCAGGCCCCGGGCGTCCTCGCGGGCGAGGCCGATGACGCCGGGCACCTGGACATCGGTGGGCTCGTCGGGGAACAGCTTCGGCCACGCGATGAAGGCGGCGGCGAGCAGCGCGAGGACCAGCAGCCCCAGCACCAGCCACAGCCACACCTTGCGGCTGCGGTCGCGCTCGTCGTCGGACGGGACCGCGGCCCCCCGACGGATCTGGGTCTCGCTGGTGCCGGCGGTGGGCACCACCGCGGTGGCGGTGGGGTGCGGGTCGTCGACGGGCAGCGGCGGAGGTACGACGGCGGACACCGGCCGGCCCGCGAGGTAGCGCTCGATGTCGTTGCGCATCTCGCCGGCGGACTGGTAGCGGTCCTCGACCCGCTTCGCCAGCGCCTTCATCACGATCGCGTCGATCTGGGGGCTGAGGTCGGCGTCGTGGTGGGACGGCGGCTCGGCCTGCTCGCGCACGTGCTGGTAGGCGACCGCGACCGGGCTGTCGCCCACGAACGGCGGTCGGCCGGTCAGCAGCTCGTAGAGCAGGCAGCCGGCGGAGTAGACGTCGGAGCGGGAGTCGACCGACTCGCCCCGGGCCTGCTCGGGCGAGAGGTACTGCGCGGTGCCGACCACGGCGGCGGTCTGGGTCATCGACGACGCGGCGTCGCTGATCGCCCGGGCGATGCCGAAGTCCATCACCTTCACGTCGCCGGACGGCGTCAGCATCACGTTGCCGGGCTTGATGTCGCGGTGGATGATCCCGCCGCGGTGGCTGTAGTCGAGGGCGGACAGGACTCCGCTGGTGATCTCGAGCGCCCGCTCGGGCAGGATCTTGCGGCCCTCGCGGAGGATGTCGCGCAGCGTGCGGCCGGCCACGAACTCCATCACGATGTAGGGCTGCGCGACGCCGTCGGCGGCCGGCTCCTCGCCGGTGTCGTAGACCGCGACGATCGCGGGGTGGTTGAGCGAGGCCGACGACTGCGCCTCACGCCGGAAGCGCGCCTGGAACGTCGCGTCGCTGGCGAGGTCGGTGCGAAGTCGCTTGACCGCGACCACGCGACCCAGGCGGGTGTCGATGCCCTTGCGGACCTCCGCCATGCCGCCGCGGCCGAGCAGCTCACCGAGCTGGTACCGGCCGCCGACCGTGGATCCCGACCCGGAGTTCCCGGGCGGGTCCGTGGGCCCGGCGTTGCTCATTCGTCAGCCACCTTCCGTTGCATCTGTGAGACCAGTGTCCGTGGCCGTCGGGTCCGTCGGAGGCGTCGTCTCGGTAGTCGGCGTCGTCTCGGGCGCGGCCGCGCCCCAGTAGTGCAGGTCGATCGGGTCGCCCACGAGAAGCTCCCCGGTCGGCTCGAGACCCGAAACCGTGTCCTGCGTCTCGCCGCCGGGGTTCTCGTCCTCGAAGAGCCGGACCACGAGCCCCATCCGCTGCAGCTCGGCCTCCACGTCGAACCGGTCGCGGCCGAGGTAGTCGTCCGCGTTGACGGTGACGGTCTCGGCGGCGGTGGTGGTCGGGGTGGTCGGGGTGGTCTCGGTCGTCGGCGTCGTCTCGCGGGTGGCCGACCTGGAGGTCCGGCTGGTCGCGTCGGTCGGGTCGTCGCTGCTGGTCGGGTCGGTGTCGTCGCGGTTCAGCAGCAGGACGACGGCGGCGATCGCCGCCGCGACGAGGAGCAGCACGATCAGCACTGCCGGGAGCGGCGACTTCTTCT
>NZ_JACEHF010000177.1 GCF_014180685.1 Nocardioides pelophilus
CGTCGCGCGGTCTCAAGGACTCACCGCTCTTCGGGGTCGCGGAGGGGCCGGTCAGCGAGGACGGGCTGCTGCCGGCCGGCCATGTGGCCGAGATCCGCAACTGGCTCGAGGCGCTCGCCGCCGACGCCATCGCCCGCAGCGCGATCGTCCACCAGACGGTCGGCGGCTCGATCCGGATCCTGACCCGGCGGATCTACCCGGTCGCCGACGCCGCCGACGAGCAGCTGATCGCCATCGGCGACCTCACCACCCTCGTCGAGCGGCAGTACGACATCGTCAACCGCCACCTGCTGACCTCGGCCACCGACGGCACGCTGCTGAGGGGCGACCTGCTCACCCGCTGGCAGGAGTTCGTCGGCAGCGGAGAGCTGATCCGCTCGCTCGAGGCGAAGGTGGGCTTCGTCCGCGAGCGCCTGGTCAATGCCATCAAGGGCAAGCCGCAGCAGGCCGAGCGGGTCGCGCTGGCGATCGAGACCGGTCTCGAGACGCTGATCGTCGAGCACGGCGAGCAGGCCGCCGCCCGGTCCGCCGCGGCGTGGCGGGCGACGCCGTACGGCGCCCAGCTGATCGACGCGGCGACCGACGACCTGTCCCGGGCCAGTCGCGACCTCCGCCGCCGAGCCGTTACGGAGATCCAGGCCTGGCAGACCGAGCTCCAGGAGCTCGTGCGCACCGAGAGCGGCGACGCGCGTGCCTCGGCCCGGTTCCTCGCGGTCGGCGTCCGCGGCCTTGCGGTCACGCTCGCAGTGGTGGTGCTCGGCGGCGACCAGCCCCCGGCGTCCGCCTCGGACTCCCTGCGCCTCGGTGCGCGCCTGCTCGAGACGGTGGTCGGCCCCGGCACGGCCGGGATGCTCCGGCAGCGCGCCCGGGTCTCGCTGGAGGACCGGATCGGCGCTTTGCTCGCCGGGGAGCGCACCCGTTACGTTGCACCGGCGGATCAATGGATGCCGACGCAGGACGCTGGTGAGCAGCTGCGGGCGGCCGCCCGCCGGGTCGACGACCTGCGGTATGCCGCCACCATGCAGAAAGGCACTGGAGGACACCTGTGACTCAGACGGATGGGGAGACGCGCGTCCTGCGTGACCTCGCCACCCGCGGCACTGCGATCGGTGCCCGGCTGCAGGGACTCGAGAGGGCGGTGGCCGCTGCGCGCGGACACCTCGACGACGCCCTGCTCGACGACACCGTGGCGACGGTCGAGCGCGCCACCGGGCGGCTGCGCCTGTCCGCGCACCACACCGTGGTCGCGATCGCCGGTGCCACCGGTTCCGGCAAGTCGTCGACGTTCAACGCTCTCACCGGCCTCGAGCTCTCCTCGACCGGCGTCCGGCGCCCGACGACGTCGTGGGCGACCGCGTGCGTGTGGGGCAACGAGGGCGCCGCGGAGGTGCTCGAATGGCTCGGCATCCCGCCCCGGCACCAGACGATGCGCGACTCGATGCTCGACACCAAGCGCGACGACAAGGCGCTCGAGGGGGTCGTGCTGATGGACCTCCCCGACCACGACTCGACCGAGCTGTCCCACCACCTCGAGGTCGACCGGCTGGTCGAGCTCGCCGACCTGCTGGTCTGGGTGCTCGACCCCCAGAAGTACGCCGACGCAGCGATCCACGACCGCTACCTCGCGCCGTACAAGACCCACGCCGGCGTCATGCTGGTGGTGCTCAACCACATCGACACCATCGCCCCTGAGAAGCGTCAGGGCATGGTCGACGACGTCAAGCGGCTCCTGGCGCTCGACGGCCTGGCCGAGGTCAAGGTCATCGCGATCAGCGCGCGCGAGGGCATCGGCGTCGAGGAGCTGCGGCAGGAGATCGCCTCGCGGGTCGAGCAGAAGCGGAGCACGACCGTCCGCGTCGAGGCCGACGTGGCTGCGGCCGCCGGCCGGCTCGACGCCGCCGGAGGCAGTGCTCCCGGTCGTGAGATCACCGCGGAGCGAGCGCGCGCCCTCGAGGACCGGGTGGCCGAGGCCGCCGGGGTGCCCACCATCGCCGCCGCCGTGGAGCGCACGATCCGCAGCCGCGCCGCGCGCGCGGTCGCGTGGCCGCCCGTCGGCCTGCTCGGACGCCTGCGTCGGCGCAACCAGAACGAGTTGCTCGCGGGCTACCGCGCCGGCTCGCAGCCGCACGCCGTCGCGGTGCAGCGGGCCGCTGTCGACAACAGCATCCGGGAGCTCGCCGACCAGACCGCTCAGGGGCTCGGCGCCCCGTGGGTCGACTCCGTCCGCCAGGCCGCGACCGGACGGCTCGAGGAGACCGACGACGCGCTCGACCGCGGGCTGACCTCCGTCGACCTCGGTGCCGACCGGCTGCCGGGCTGGGTCGGGCTGGTCCGGGTGCTGCAGATCGTGCTGCTCCTCGCCGCGATCGGCGGTGGCGCGTGGTGGGCGGTGCTCGCGGTCCAGGGCACCCACGACGACGCGCCCGAGCTGGCGGGCTTCCCGCTCCCGCCACTCGTGCTCGCGGTCGGGCTCGCGCTCGGGATCCTGCTGTGGCTCGTGTTCCGACCGCTGGTGGGGGGCGCAGCCCGCAGCCGCGGTGACGACGCGGACGAGGCGCTCCGCCAGGTCGTCGCCGACGTGCTCGCGAAGCAGGTCGTGGCGCCCGTGAACGGCGTGCTCGCGTCGTACTCCTCCTTCCGCGCGGGCATCGCCCAGGCCCAGGAGTAGCCACCAACCGTCCCCAGGGCCGCCGTCCGCCCGACGCTCTCCACAGGCCGGGTGCGGGTCCCGGCCCCTGTGTCGGCGCCCCCGCGTGAACTCCGTGGTGGCCGGTCGCGAGCGCGACCGGGGATAACGGAGGACTTGAGATGACCAACGACACCATGGTGACCGTCCAGGGCTGGCTGGGCACCGAGCCGCAGCTGCGCGAGGTCGCGGGCACGAGCGTGGCCAACTTCCGCCTCGGGTGCACGCCCCGGCGCTTCCACCGGGGCCGGCAGGAGTGGGTCGACGGCCCGACGCAGTGGTACGGCGTGAGCGCGTGGCGTGTCCTCGGCGAGCACTGCAAGCGCTCCCTGCACGTCGGCGACCCGGTGATCGTGCACGGCCGGCTGAACCAGCGCTCCTACGACCGCAACGGAGTCGAGATGACCGCTCTCGAGATCGATGCCGTGGTCGTCGGGCACGACCTGACGAGGGGAGTGGCCTCGTTCAGCAAGACGGTCGGTGCGGCGCGGCGCGACGACCGACCGCAGGAGCCGTCGACCCCGGCCGGAGCCGCCGACACCGACCCGTGGGGCTCCGCAGGAGTCGCGTCGGCACCGGCCGCGGAGGTGGCCGGCGCCGCCTGAGCCGCGTGGTGTTCGCGGTCGACCGGGCTCCGGGGCCGGTGCGGTGACCCCGCGCCGGTCCCGGTCACCCCCGGCCCGTAGGCTGAGGGATCGTGGCTGAGTATGTCTACACCCTGCGCAACGTCCGGAAGGCTCACGGCGACAAGGTCGTCCTTGACAACGTGACCCTGTCGTTCCTCCACGGAGCCAAGATCGGTGTGGTCGGCCCCAACGGAGCCGGCAAGTCGTCGCTGCTGAAGATCATGGCCGGGTTGGACCGCCCCAACAACGGTGACGCGATCCTCGACCCGGACGCGACGGTCGGCATGCTCCAGCAGGAGCCGCCGCTGAGCGAGGGCAAGACCGTCCTCGAGAACGTCGAGGAGGCCGTCGGCGAGATCAAGCACAAGCTCGACCGCTTCAACCAGATCTCCGAGGAGCTGGCCAACCCCGACGCCGACTACGACTCCCTCCTCGGCGAGATGGGTGACCTGCAGACCGACCTCGACCACGCCGGCGCGTGGGACCTCGACAGCCGCCTGGACCAGGCGATGGACGCGCTCCGCTGCCCCCCGCCGGACGCGATCGTCGACAACCTGTCCGGTGGCGAGCGCCGCCGAGTGGCGCTGTGCAAGCTGCTGCTGCAGCAGCCCGACCTGCTGCTGCTCGACGAGCCGACCAACCACCTCGACGCCGAGTCGGTCCAGTGGCTCGAGGGACACCTGAAGTCCTACCCCGGCGCCGTCCTCGCGATCACCCACGACCGCTACTTCCTCGACAACGTCGCGGAGTGGATCGCCGAGGTCGACCGCGGGCGGATCCACGGCTACGAGGGCAACTACTCCACCTACCTGGAGACCAAGAGGGAGCGCCTCAAGATCGAGGGCGCCAAGGACGCGAAGCGCGCGAAGATGCTCGAGAAGGAACTCGAGTGGGTCCGGTCCAACGCCAAGGCGCGGCAGACCAAGAGCAAGTCCCGCCTCGCGCGTTACGAAGAGCTGGCGGCCGAGGCCGAGCGCGACCGCAAGATCGACACCTCCGAGATCAACATCCCCGCCGGCCCCCGCCTGGGTGACATCGTGCTCGAGGCGAAGAAGCTGACCAAGGGCTTCGAGGACCGGGTGCTGATCGACGGACTGTCGTTCACCCTGCCCCGCGCCGGCATCGTCGGTGTGATCGGCCCCAACGGCGTCGGCAAGACCACGCTGTTCCGGATGATCACCGGCAGCGAGCAGCCCGACGCGGGCGACCTCACCGTCGGTCAGACCGTGAAGATCTCCTACGTCGACCAGAGCCGCGGCGGCATCGACCCCAAGAAGAACGTCTGGGAGGTCGTCTCCGACGGGCTCGACCACATCAAGGTCGCCAACTTCGAGATGAACTCCCGCGCCTACGTCGCCTCGTTCGGCTTCAAGGGCCCCGACCAGCAGAAGAAGGCCGGCGTTCTCTCCGGTGGAGAGCGCAACCGGCTCAACCTGGCGCTCACCCTCAAGATGGGCGGCAACCTGCTGCTGCTCGACGAGCCCACCAACGACCTGGACGTCGAGACGCTCTCCTCGCTGGAGGACGCCCTTCTCGACTTCCCGGGCTGCGCCGTGGTCACCTCGCACGACCGGTGGTTCCTCGACCGGGTCGCGACCCACATCCTGGCGTGGGAGGGCGACGACGAGAACCCCGCCAAGTGGTTCTGGTTCGAGGGCAACTTCGCGTCGTACGAGGAGAACAAGGTCGAGCGGCTCGGCGTCGAGGCCGCCCGCCCCCACCGGGTCACGCACCGCCGCCTGACGCGCGACTGACGGCATTGGATTTGCGCGAGCGTGTCGCAGACGCCGCTCGCCGCCCGGGCCTCCGCAAGCTCCGGCCCAGGGGCTCGCGTCGTGCGGCTTCGCCGCCGTGCGCCACGCTGCCGCGCTTGTTGGATTGCGCGAGCGCGTCGCAGATCGTGCTCGCCGCCCGGGCCTCCGCAAGCTCCGGCCCAGGGGCTACTTGTCCCGCAGCTCGCGTTCGGGGTGGTCGGCGATCAGTCGGTCGCTGACGGCGTCCATCACCCGGCCGAGGGTCTCGAAGTCCGCGTCGGAGACCAGGTCGACGAGGTAGTCGCGCACCCCGTTGACGTGGGTCGGCGCGACGTTGCGGAGGATCAGGTCGCCGCGCTCGGTCAGCCGGCAGACGACGCCGCGTCCGTCGACCGTCGACCCGCAGCGCGTGACCAGGCCCTCGGCCTCCATCCGCTTGACCGTGTGGGTCACCCGGCTGCGGCTGTGGGCGAGCGAGTCGGCCAGGCGGGCCATCCGCAGCTCGCGGCCCTCCGCCTCGGACAGGCGGACCAGGATCTCGTACTCCACGAGCGACAGACCGTGCCGTTGGCGCAGGTCGTCGTCCAGCCGGTCGAAGAGCAACGTCGTGCCGAGGACCAGCGCCCGCCACGAGCGCTGCTGGCGATCGTCGAGCCATCGCGGCTCGCGACGCCGCCAGGCCTCGCGGGTGGACTCCAGGTCCGGGTCACTCACCCTGGCAGTCTATGACCGCCGGGTCGCTCGGGTGGGGTAACGCTCGGGGCGTCAGCTCATCCGCTCCAGGATCATCGCCATGCCCTGACCGCCACCGACGCACATCGTGATCAGGCCGGTGGACTTGTCGTGCCAGTCGAGCGAGTTCAGCATGGTGTTCTGCAGGCGGGCGCCGGTCATGCCGAACGGGTGGCCGACCGCGATCGCCCCGCCGTTCACGTTGAGCCGGTCGAGGTCGATGCCGAGGTCCTGGTACGACGGCACGACCTGGGCCGCGAACGCCTCGTTGATCTCGACCAGGTCGATGTCGCCGATCGTCATGTTCGCGTTGGCGAGCGCCCGCTTGGTGGCCTCGACCGGGCCGAGGCCCATGATCTCGGGGGAGAGGCCGCTGACACCGGTCGAGACGATCCGCGCCAGTGGGGTGAGTCCGAGCTCGCTGGCCTTGGTGTCGGACATGATCACGACCGCGGCGGCGCCGTCGTTGAGCGGGCAGCAGTTGCCGGCGGTGACCACGCCGTCGGGCCGGAAGACCGGCTCGAGCTGGGAGATCCCCTCGTAGGTCACGCCGGCGCGAGGACCGTCGTCCTTGGCGACCACGGTGCCGTCGGCGAGGGTGACCGGGGTGATCTCCCGCTCCCAGAAGCCGCTGTTGATCTGCTGCTCGGCGAGGTTCTGCGACCGGACGGCGAACTCGTCGAGCTCCTTGCGGTCGAGGCCGCGCATCCGGGCGACGTTCTCGGCCGTCTGGCCCATCGCGATGTAGATGTCGGGGACGAGACCGTCCTCACGCGGGTCGTGCCAGTCCTGCCCGCCCTTGGCGTACTCCTCGGTGCGCTGCTGCGCATCGGCGAACAGCGGGTTCTTGGTGTTCGGGATGTGGTCGGACGTGCCGAACTGGAAGCGGGAGACCGCCTCGACGCCGGCCGAGATGAACACGTCGCCCTCGCCGGCCTTGATGGCGTGGAACGCCATCCGGGAGGTCTGCACCGAGGAGGAGCAGTAACGGGTGATGGTGGCGCCGGGGATCTCGTAGCCCATGAGCGTGGTCACGATCCGCGCCATGTTGTTGCCGGCCTCGCCGCCGGGCAGGCCGCAGCCGAGGTAGAAGTCGTCGATGTCGTTCGGGTCGAGCGCCGGGATCTTGTCGAGCGCGGCCTTCGTGATCAGCGCGGTGAGGTCGTCGGGTCGGAAGTCCTTCAGCGAACCCTTGTTCGCCCGGCCGATCGGGGTACGGGCGGCAGAAACAATGACGGCCTCGGGCATGGGGCACTCCTCGGTGAGCTCTGACTGAACCAGGCCAGACTAGTGGTGGCCGACTGGAACCTGTTGCAGTGGTGTCTCACGCCACACCCGGACCGCCGCCGACAGCACCCCGCCACGTCGTACGACGGGTTCGTGGAACGATGCCGAGCGTGCGGCACCGTTACGTCTGTCCGGTCCGGTGGGCCGACCTCGACCTGCTCGGGCACGTGAACAACGTGCGCTACGTCGACTACCTCCAGGAGGCGCGGGTCGACCTGCTGCGCGCGCACCGCTGGTCAGGGACGGAGGCGGGGGAGGAGGCGACCGAGTCGTTGGTCGACGCGATCATCGTCAGCCGGCACGAGGTCACCTACCGTGCGCCGTTGCTGTTCGGCGAGCAGCCGGTGCTGATCGAGTGCTGGGTGACCGCCCTGCGCGCCGGCTCGTTCACGCTCGCCTACGAGGTGTTCCACGAGCAGGACGACGGCAGTCGGGTCGTCTACGTCGAGGCGAGCACCGTGCTCGCGCCGTACCGCTTCGACACCGAGAGCCCGCGTCGGCTGACGGCGGAGGAGCGCGCCGCGCTCGAGGTCTACCTCGAGCCCGTGCCCCGTGAGCGCCACGACCGGGTGGTCATCGATCCCGAGCGGGCGAGCCACTACCCGGTGCAGGTGCGGTTCAGCGACGTCGACGTCTACCGCCACGTCAACAACGTCGTCTACTTCGAGTACTTCCAGGAAGCCCGGATCCGGATGTTCATGGAGCTCGGCCGCGGGATGCCACGGGCAACTGCGCTCCAGGTCGTCATCGCCCAGGCCGACGTCGACTACCTCGCGCCGATCACCCTCCGCGCCGAGCCCTACGACTGCCGGTCGCAGATCGCCCACGTCGGTCGGACCTCCCTCGTCATCGAGTCGGAGATCGCCGATGCTTCGGCAGCCGCAGCCGGTCCCGGTGGTCGCGCGCTCGCCCGGGCCCGGGTGGTGCTGGTCTTCTTCGACCCCGCGACGAACCAGCCGACCGAACCCCCCGCGGAGTACCGGGAGCGGCTGCTCCACGCCCTCGGCGCGGCGTAGCCGCGCTACTCCGCGGTCTGCGGACGTCCGAGGGACGGTGGCGGCGGCAGCGTGCCCCGCAGCCGTTTGAGCCCGCGGTGCCGCGCGACGCGTACGGCGACCGGGCTGATGCCGAGCG
>NZ_JACEHF010000178.1:0-3021 GCF_014180685.1 Nocardioides pelophilus
GAGACGTAGTCGTCGGGCGCGTCGGCCGCCTCCGCGGCATCGGCCAGCACCCCGAGGTACGACGCCGACGGCAGGCCGCCCTCATAGGCGTCGAGCACGTAGGTCCACGCGACGATCGAGCCCGTCATCGTCGCGACCCTGACCTTCGTCTTCCGGTAGAGACCGGAGTCGGCCGACTCCCACTGGTCGAGCACCGGCTTGTCCAGCGGGCTCACGTCGTAGAGCGCGACGAAGACCTGCTCGAACGGGTCCTGGACGATCGTCGCGAGCGCTCCGTCCCAGCCGTGCTCCTCGCCGCCGAAGGTGAGCCGCCAGCCGGTGAGCCAGCCGGTCGTCTGGAGTGGGGAGTGGGGGCACCGCTCGCCCATGCGGGCGGGGTCCAGGTTGGTCCCGTAGGCGGCGTACGACGTCACGGGGTCAGGTTAGTAGGCTCGCTCCCGTGACCCACTTCGATGTCCTGGTCCTCGGCGCCGGCCCCGGTGGCTACGTCGCCGCCATCCGCGCCGCGCAGCTCGGCAAGTCCGTCGCCGTGGTGGAGAAGACGTACTGGGGCGGCGTGTGCCTCAACGTCGGCTGCATCCCGTCGAAGGCGCTGCTGAAGAACGCCGAGCTCGCCCACACGCTGGCCCACGAGAAGGACAAGTTCGGCATCGAGGGCGACGCGACGATGGCCTACGGCCCGACCCACGCGCGGTCGCGCCAGGTGAGCGCGGGCATCGTCAAGGGCGTCCACTACCTGATGAAGAAGAACAAGATCACCGAGATCGACGGCTGGGGCACGCTCACCGGCCCGAAGGCGGTCGAGGTCGCCGGCGACGACGGCGCGGTGTCGTCGTACACCTGCGACAACCTGATCATCGCGACCGGCGCGACCGTGCGCCTGGTGCCGGGCGTCACCGTGAGCAAGAACGTCGTGACGTACGAGGAGCAGATCCTCGACGACACGCTGCCCGGCTCGATGGTCATCGGCGGCTCGGGAGCGATCGGCGTCGAGTTCGCCTACGTCATGAAGAACTTCGGTGTCGACGTGACCATCGTCGAGTTCCTCGACCGGATGGTCCCCACCGAGGACGCGGACGTGTCCAAGGAGCTCCTCAAGCACTACAAGAAGCTCGGCGTGAAGGTGCTGACCTCTACCGCGGTCAAGTCGGTCGAGGACACCGGGTCGGGCGTGCGGGTCACCGTCGCGCCTGCCGACGGCAGCGGCGAGGAGCAGGTCCTCGAGGCCGACAAGTTCCTGGCCGCCTTCGGCTTCGCGCCGCGCGTCGAGGGCTTCGGCCTGGAGGCGGCGGGCGTCGCGCTGACCGAGCGCGGCGCGATCGAGATCGACGACTACTGCCGCACCAACGTCGAGGGCGTCTACGCCATCGGCGACTGCACCGGCAAGCTGATGCTTGCCCACGTCGCCGAGGCGATGGGCATCGTCGCCGCCGAGACCATCGCCGGCGCCGAGACGATGCCGGTCGAGTACGACTTCGTCCCGCGCGCGACGTACTGCCAGCCCCAGATCGGGTCCTTCGGCTACAGCGAGCAGCAGGCCAAGGAGAAGGGCTACGACGTGAAGACCGCGTCGTTCCCGTTCTCCGCCAACGGCAAGGCCCAGGGCCTCGGCGAGGCGGTCGGCTTCGTGAAGATCGTCGCCGACGCCGAGCACAACGAGATCCTCGGCGCCCACCTGATCGGCCCCGACGTGACCGAGCTCCTCCCGGCACTGACCCTCGCGCAGAAGTGGGACCTCACCGCCGACGAGATCGGGCGCAACGTGTTCGCGCACCCGACGCTGTCCGAGGCGGTCAAGGAAGCGATCCACGGCATCGCCGGCCACATGATCAACCTCTGACCAACCACCGCGAGCGCTCGAGGTCTCCGTCCGCGACCGCTCGCGACGATGGGTCTCCTGACCCATCGTCCCGAGGGCTGTGGAGCCGGCGGTCGACTCGGAGGGCGTCCACAGGCCCGCCTCGGGCCGGTTTCTCTGTTGCGCCGCATGCGCAGGGTCTCCTGCATGTTGATCAGTGGGCGGCAGGCGGCCGCGATGCTCGAACCGTGCGGACTCAGCCTGTCCGCGGCACAGCACGTGTTGGCGACCGAGATCGCAGGCCCGCCGGCGCAACCGGCGCCCTTGCTCTACGACGCCGACGCCGTCGCCCAGCTTGCTGCGCGACCGCTGATCGACACGAGTGAGGTCGCTCGGGTGTGCCCCACCGGATATCTCGTCGCGCGGCTTCCGCGTCAACGGCGGTTCCTGGTCGGCTCGCCGTGGAGCGACCAGAGTGCCCGGCTCGAGGGCCCCTGGCGGATGGACGCGATGGTTCACCTGGTGGTCGCCGTGCTCGTCAGCAGGGAGTCGGGCTTCCCGCTGATCCTGCTGGCCAGCGGATTCGTCGTCGCCGGGGCGGAGGTGACTGGTCTGAGGGGCTCGACGCTGGCCGAGCAGCGCTTCGACGTCGAGCCGGCAGGCGCGTGGTTCGACCGGTTCCGGGGCCGCCGATGCGCGGCTGGCCGGGGTCGGCAGACGGAGCTGCGGGGGTGGGCCGCGGCGGCCCCCGTGCGCCGTTCGGCCCGGATCGGACCCCTGCAAGAATGACCGCCATGTCACGCGTGGTGATCATCGGCGGCGGTCCCGGCGGCTACGAGTCGGCGCTGGTGGCCGCCCAGCTCGGGGCAGAGGTCACCGTCGTCGACACCGACGGCATCGGCGGCTCGGCCGTGCTCACCGACTGCGTGCCGAGCAAGACCCTGATCGCGACCGCCGAGCTGATGACCGACATGACGGAGGCAGCCGAGCTCGGCATCGAGTCGCGCGACCACCGGGGTGACCAGGTGGTCACCGGGCTGGAGGTCGACCTGGCCAAGGTCAACGCGCGGGTGAAGCGACTAGCAGCCGAGCAGTCCGACGACATCGCACGCCGGCTCGAGCGCGACGGGGTGCGGGTGGTGCGGGGCCGCGGACGGCTCGACGGCCCGAGCTCCGTGGTCGCCGACCTCGCCGCCGGCGGCACCGAGACCCTGGCGGCCGAC
>NZ_JACEHF010000178.1:3048-8209 GCF_014180685.1 Nocardioides pelophilus
CGCTGGCGAGTGCGATGCCCGACGGCGAGCGGATCCTGACCTGGGAGCAGGTCTACGACCTCACCGACGAGCCCACCGAGATGATCGTGGTGGGCTCCGGTGTGACCGGCGCCGAGTTCGCCAGCGCCTACCTCGCGCTCGGCATCCCGGTCACCTTGGTGTCGTCCCGCGACCGGGTGCTCCCCGGCGAGGACGCCGACGCCGCCCAGGTGCTCGAGGACGTCCTGACCCGGCGCGGCATGAAGGTGCTCTCGCAGTCGCGGATGGAGTCGGTCACCCGGTCCGCCGACGTCGTGACCGTGCGGCTGACCGACGGCCGCGAGGTGCAGGGCTCCCACTGCATCCTGGCCCTGGGTTCGGTGCCGAACACCGCGGACCTGGGCCTCGTCGAGGCCGGGGTGGTCCTGGACGACGGTGGCTTCATCAAGGTCGACCGCGTGTCCCGTACGTCGGCGCGCGGGGTCTACGCGGCCGGCGACTGCACCGGCGTGCTGATGCTGGCGTCGGTCGCCGCGATGCAGGGCCGGATCGCGATGTGGCACTTCCTCGGCGACGCGGTGGCACCGCTCGACCTCAAGCAGGTCTCGTCGAACGTCTTCACCGCGCCCGAGATCGCGACCGTGGGGTGGTCGCAGCAGGCGATCGACGCCGGCGAGATCCAGGCGGAGACGGTGATGCTGCCGCTGTCGGGCAACGCCCGGGCGAAGATGCAGGGCGTGCGCGACGGTTTCGTGAAGATCTTCTGTCGCCCGGGCACCGGCATCGTCGTCGGCGGCGTGGTCGTCGGCCCCCGCGCGAGCGAGCTGATCCACCCGATCTCGCTCGCGGTCGCGGAGTCGATCACGGCCGACCAGCTGGCCCAGGCGTTCACGGTCTATCCGTCGATGAGCGGCTCGGTCGCCGAGGCCGCGCGTCGTCTGCATCACTTCTGAGATCACGGCCGACGGTCCCGCTGCGCGCGGGCAGGAGCCGGTGAGAGGATGACCGCCATGCGCGTGCACCTCGGTTGCGACCACGCCGGCCTCGAGCTCAAGAGCCACCTGATCGGGTGGCTCACCGAGCACGGCTACGAGCCGGTCGATCACGGTCCCTTCGTGTACGACGCGGTCGACGACTACCCGGTGTTCTGCCTCCGTGCGGCCGAGGGCGTGGCCGCCGACCGGGCCGCCGGGCTCGACAGCCTCGGCGTGGTGATCGGCGGCTCCGGCAACGGCGAGCAGATCGCCGCCAACAAGGTCAAGGGCATCCGCGCGGCGCTCGCCTGGTCGGAGGAGACGGCCTCCCTCGCCCGCGAGCACAACGACGCCTGGGTGGTCGCCGTCGGTGGACGGATGCACCCGCTCGACGAGATGACCCGGCTGGTCGAGGTCTTCCTCGCCACGCCGTTCCCGGGAGACGAGCGGCACGTGCGCCGGATCGGCCAGATGACGTCGTACGAATCGACCGGACAGCTCCCCCCGCTCCCCGCCTCGGCCCAGTCGACCCCCTCCGGGCCGGCCGACGATGCCTGAGGGACACACCCTCCACCGTCTCGCCCGGGAGCTCACCGAGGTCTTCGGCGGCCAGACGGTGCGCGTCGGCAGCCCCCAGGGCCGGTTCGCCGACGCGGCCGCCCTGCTCGACGGCGCCGAGCTGCTCGACGCTGAGGCCTGGGGGAAGCACCTGTTCATCGACTTCGGCGCCGGCCGCTACGTGCACGTCCACCTGGGCCTCTACGGCACCTTCGACGTCCACGACCTGGTGGACGAGGTGCCGCTGCCGGTCGGCCAGGTGCGGCTGCGCCTGGTCCGCACCGACGGCAAGGCGTACGCCGACCTCCGCGGCGCCACCACCTGTGCACTCGCCACGACGGCCGAGCGCGACGCGGTGGTCGACCGCTCCGGCCCGGACCCGCTCCGTCCGGACGCCGACCCGGCGCTCGCCTGGAACCGGATCGGCCGCAGCTCGGCACCGATCGGCACCCTGCTCATGGACCAGACCGTCCTCGCGGGCGTCGGCAACGTCTACCGCGCCGAGCTCCTGTTCCGGCACCGGATCCACCCGCTCCGTCCGGGGCGGACGCTGCGGCCCGGTCAGTGGCGGGCCCTGTGGGACGACCTGGTGGCGCTGATGGCCGAGGGCGTGCGCACGGGGACCATCGACACGGTGCGGCCCGAGCACACGCCGGAGGCGATGGGGAGGGCGCCGCGGGTCGACGACCACGGGGGAGAGGTCTACATCTACCGCCGTGCCGGACAGCCCTGCCACGTCTGCGGCCGGGCCGTGCGCAGCGCCGTCCTCAACGGCCGCAACCTGTTCTGGTGCAGCCGGTGCCAGCCGGTCTTCCGCTCGAGGGCGGCGTCGTGAGCCGGCCCCTCGTGCGGCGTCCCACCCCCGACCAGTGGCTCGCGCTGGGCCTTGCCGTGCTCGCGGCCGGCATCGTGGTCGGCGTCGCGGCCATGCCGGAGACGTTCCCGTTCACCGCTCTGAACGTGCCGTTGCTGGTGGGCGCCCTGATCCTGCGCCCGCGGACCCTGGTCTGGTTCGTCGCGTTCGTGATCGTGATGGTCGCGATCGCGGGAGCGCTGCAGCCCGAGCACACCACCCGCACGATCGCCGCCCTCGTGATCCTGTTCCTGGTCTGCATCTTCGTGCTGTCCATCAGCCTGCGGCGCAGCGTGCTCGGCATCGGCGGGCGCCGGGGCGAGTCGATGCTCGTCGACCTCCGTGACCGGATCCTCGCGCAGGGGACCATCCCGCACCTGCCGGACAACTGGCTGGTGGAGTCGGCGATGTCCTCGGCCGGCGGCTCGCCGTTCGCCGGCGACTTCGTCGTCGCGGCCACCCGGGAGGGCGGCACGCATCTCGAGGTCGCGGTGGTCGACGTGTCCGGCAAGGGAGAGGCAGCGGGCACCCGGGCGCTCCAGCTGTCCGGTGCGATGGGCGGCCTGCTCGAGGCGCTGCCGCCGTACCGCTTCCTGCCGGCGGCCAACCACTACCTCCTCCAACGCGACTGGGACGAGGGGTTCGCGACCGCCGTCCACCTCTCGCTCGACCTGGTGACCGGTGACTACGAGCTGCGGACGGCCGGCCACCCGCCGCCGGTCCATCGGTCGGCCGGCTCCGGGCGCTGGCGGGTGATCGCCACCGAGGGACCGGTGCTCGGCCTCATCGAGGGGGTGTCCTACGAGCCCGCACGGGGACGGCTGGGCCCGGGCGACGTGCTGCTCCTCTACACCGACGGCATGGTCGAGGAGCCGCGTCGCGACATCGAGCTGGGCATCGACGAGATGCTCGGCGCCGCCGAGCACCTGTTCCGTCACTCCGTCGACGGGCTGGCGGAGCGGCTGGCCGCGAAGGTCGGCTCCCGCGACGACGACCGGGCGCTCCTGCTCGTCCACCGACGCTGACCGGGGGCGTCCACAGGGGCCGCTCGTTTGGGGCGGGCGACCTGCCTTGTGGCACGATGACACCCGCGTTTGCACGTGCGCGGATGTAGCTCAATGGTAGAGCCCCAGTCTTCCAAACTGGCTACGCGGGTTCGATTCCCGTCATCCGCTCCAAGGAGCCTCCGACGACCCCAGATGGACGTCGCCGGGAGCATCTTGCCGGGGCGTAGCGTAGTGGCTAGCGCGCCTGCTTTGGGAGCAGGAGATCGCAGGTTCGAGTCCTGTCGCCCCGACGCACCACTGATACTTACTGAAGGAGAACAAGCCTGTGAAGAGCGCCGTCGAGACCTTGAGCCCGACCAGGGCCAAGCTGACCGTCGAGGTGCCCTTCGAGGAGCTCAAGCCGAGCCTCGACGCGGCGTACCAGAAGATCGCTCAGCAGATCAACATCCCCGGGTTCCGCAAGGGGAAGGTGCCACCGCAGATCATCGAGCGCCAGTTCCCCGGCGCCGCCCGCGAAGAGGCCCTGAACGACATCCTCGGCACCAAGTACGTCGAGGCGCTCCAGGCCAACGACCTGACCCCGCTGGCGCAGCCCGACGTCGAGGTCGTGAAGTACGACGACGAGGGCCCCCTCGAGTTCACCGCCGAGGTGGACATCAAGCCCGAGATCACGGTGCCCGAGACCGACGGTCTCGAGGCGACGGTCGAGGACGTCGAGGTCACCGACGAGGACGTCACCGAGCAGGTCGACGCGCTCCGCACCCGGTTCGCCACGCTGCTCGACGTCGAGCGCGCGGCGCAGGACGGCGACTTCGTCGTGCTCGACCTCAAGGCGACCAAGGACGGCGAGGCCGTGGAGGGTGCCGAGATCACCGGGTTCTCCTACCAGGTCGGTCGTGGCGGGATGATCGACGGCCTCGACGAGGCGCTCACCGGCATCTCCGCCGGCGAGGAGAAGGTCTTCACGTCCCAGCTCGTCAACGGCGACCTGGTGGGCGAGGACGTCGAGGTGGCGGTCTCCGTCAGCCAGGTGCAGGAGCAGGAGCTCCCGGAGCTCGACGACGACTTCGCGCAGATGGCGTCCGAGTTCGACACCTTCGCCGAGCTCGAGGCCGACGTGCGGGAGCGGCTCACCCGCGGCAAGCGGCTCGAGCAGGCCGCTGCCGCTCGCGACGCCGTGCTCGAGGCGCTGCTCGAGAAGGTCGAGATCCCGCTTCCCGAGTCGATCGTGACCGAGGAGCTGAACGCCCGGCGCCAGAGCGTCGAGCAGCAGCTCGCCTACGCCGGCATGACGCTGGACGCCTACCTCGAGGACGAGGGCCAGACCCAGGAGGAGTTCGAGGCCGACCTCGAGCGCCGGGTCCGCGACTCGGTCGCCGCGCAGTTCCTGCTCGACGAGATCGCCGACAAGGGCGAGATCGGCGTCGACCAGGGCGAGCTGACCCAGCACATGGTGCGGCGCGCACAGCAGTCCGGCCAGGACCCGCAGGAGTTCGTCAACCACATGCTCGAGCACAACCACGTGCCCGACATGGTGCAGGAGATCCGCCGCGGCAAGGCGCTCGCCCAGCTGGTCGAGGGTGCCGTCGTCAAGGACGGCTCCGGCAACGTCGTGGAGCTGAAGAACCTGCGCCCCGACGGCACCATCGGTGACCCCGAGGCCGAGGCCGAGGCTGCGGCTGTGGAGGCTGCTGCCGACGAGGTTGCCGCTGACGAGGTTGCAGCCGACGCGGAGTCGACCGAGGACTGAGATCCTCCGGAGCGCCTCAGTGCACGACTGTGCACTGAGG
>NZ_JACEHF010000179.1 GCF_014180685.1 Nocardioides pelophilus
CGGTGGTCGAGGAGGTCGCCCTGGCGACCGTCTCGAGACCCCCGGCGTACGGCTCCTCGGCACCCCCGGTGGTCGAGGAGGTCGCCCTGGCGACCGTCTCGAGACCCCCGGCGTACGGCTCCTCGGCGGCCAGCTCCGCCCGGATGGTGTGGCTCGGCTGGTCGAAGTTGCCGGGCACCTGGAACGCGAACCAGCCGCCCGGGCGCACCTGCGCGACCAGCCGCGGCAGCAGCTCGAGGTGGTCGGGCAGCCACTGGAGCGTCGCGTTGGAGACGAGGACGTCGACGCCGTCCGCGGACGCCGACCAGTCGCGGACGTCGCCGACGTCGAACGCCACCCGCGAGGCGGCCGCACTCCCCCGCGCCTTGGCGATCATCTCGGGGCTGCTGTCGATGCCGACCACCTCGGCGTCCGGCCAGCGCTCGGCGAGCAGCGCGGTGAGGTTGCCCGGACCGCAGCCGAGGTCGACGACCGATCGGGGGTCGGGGGCGGCGATGCGCGCGACCAGCTCGACGAACGGGCGGCCGCGCTCGTCGGCGTACGTCAGGTAGCGGTCGGGGTCCCAGGTGTGGGTCACGGCGCCTCCTCGGCGAGGTACTCGAGCACCCGCGCGTTGACGACGTCGGGTCGCTCGAGCTGGAGGAAGTGGCCGGCGTCGGTGATGACAGCGGCCCGGCCACCGGGGCCGAGCCGGCCGCTGACCCGGGTCGCCCAACGGGCGTCGAGGCAGCCGTCGTCGGCGCCCTGGAGGTAGAGCAGCGGCACCCGCGGCGACCCGACCCAGGCCTCGGCGAACCGCCGGTAGCGGCTCGGCAGCTGCCACTGACGCGGCTGAGCGCGGTAGTAGCCGAGCGCGGCCGCCTTGCGCTCGGTCGTCGGGAGCGAGGCGGCGAGGTGCGCGAGATCGGTGGTGGCGTCGTACCCGGGCGACCAGCGGCGCCACAGGTGGGCGACCAGCTTGTCGAAGTTGCGCTCGGGGAGCGCGGGGAGCTGGTTGAAGAGGGTGTACCAGCTCAGCGCGGCCTGCAGCTCGAGCACGTCGCTCATCAGCGCCGGCACGTGATAGCTGCCGTCGGCCGGGATGCCGCTCGGCCCGTAGCCGCGGGTGAACGGCGCGACCACCCGGTAGCCCGCCTCGGCCAGCGCGGGGCCGAGGTGGCGCCAGGTGTGGGCGGTGTCCGGGAAGCCGTGCAGCAGCACGGCCAGCGGGGCGCTCGCGTCGGCGGTCGGGCCCCACGCGAGGGAGGCCAGCCGGAACTGGTCGAGGTCGGTGGTGATCTGGTCCACGGCCCGACCCTATCCCCGATTTATCTTGATATCAAGATTCTCGAAGGGTCCGGTACCGTGGTGCCATGGCGGGACGGGACGAGGTCGACGCGCTGCTCGACGCATGGGCGCGCGAGCGGGACGACCTCGACCTCGCGCCGGTCGCGATCTTCAGCCGGATCTCCCGGCTGGGCCACCACGTCGAGCGCGCCCGGCGGCAGGCGTTCACCGCCCACCAGATCGAGCCGTGGGAGTTCGACGTGCTCGCCGCGCTGCGCCGGACCGGGGCGCCGTACGAGCTGTCGCCGGGGCGGCTGCTCCGCGAGACCCTGGTGACCAGCGGCACCATGACCAACCGGGTCGACCGGCTCACCGCCCGCGGCCTGGTGGAGCGCCACCCGGACCCGTCGGACCGCCGTGGCGTGCTGGTGCGGCTGACCCCCGAGGGCAAGGAGACGGTCGACGGGGCGTTCACCGCGCTGCTCGAGGCCGAGCGCGAGATGCTCGCCGACCTCCCGGCCGCCGACCAGAAGGCGCTGGCCGGGTTGCTGCGGCGACTGCTGGTGCCGTTCGCGGACTGAAGGCTCAGGCAGGCTCGACGACGATCAGGTCCGGCATCGCGAGTGCGCGCCAGCGGTCGAGGTCGGGCGCGGCCCCGGTGAGCTCGGCGACCAGGACGGTCCAGGCGGTGCCGTGGCCGACGAGCACCAGGTCGGTGCCGGGGTGGTCGGCCATCAGCCCGCGGACCGCCGTGGCGACCCGGTCACGACAGGCCTCCAGCGGCTCCCAGCCGTCGTACGCCGCCGCGGCGGGCTGGTCGAACGCACGCTGGACCGTTCCTGCGAAGTCGTCGATCCAGTCGGTCGACTCCCGGACGTGCTCGCGGAGGCCGTCGACGATCCCGACCTCGCCCTCGGCGAGCAGCTGCGCGGTCTGGACCGCCTTCGGTTCGGGCGAGGTGAACCAGGCGGCGCGATCGGGCAGCCGACCGGACTCCCGGAGCGCCCACACGTCGTCGAAGCCGGCTGGGTCGAGCTCCCACTCCGCTGCCGGTCGGCCGTGGTCGACGAGCGGCCGGCCGTGGCGGACCAGGTGCAGCGTCACTCCAGCCGTCATTCCAGCACCGCGGCGGCCTCGAGCCACTCGAGCTCGGCCGTCTCCTTCTCTGCCAGCACTGCGGTCAGCTCCGCCGACAGCGCGGTGAGCCGCTCGTGATCGGTGGCGTGCGCGACGATCGCCTCCGACAGCTCCGCCTCCCGGGCGGCGAGCCGCTCCAGCTGCTTGTCGAGCCGGGCGAGGGCCTTGCGCGCCGTACGCTCCTCGGCGGAGCCCGACCGCGCCTTCGGCGCAGCGGCGCCCCCGTCACCGACGCCTTCGGGGCGAATCGGTCCGCTCGGCCCCGAGCTCGTCAGCGACGCGGCTCCGAGCGCGGCAGCGCGGCGTTCCAGGTACTCGTCGACGCCGCGGGGCAGCATCGAGATCTGACCGTCGCCGAGGAGCGCCCAGACGGAGTCGGTGACCCGCTCGAGGAAGTAGCGGTCGTGGGAGACGACGACGAGGGTGCCGGGCCAGCCGTCGAGGAAGTCCTCGAGCACGTTGAGGGTCTCGATGTCGAGGTCGTTGGTCGGCTCGTCGAGCAGCAGCACGTTGGGTTCGGTCAGCAGCAGCCGCAACAGCTGGAACCGCCGCCGCTCGCCACCGGACAGGTCGCCGAGCCGGGCGGTGAGCTTGTCGCCGGTGAAGCCGAACCGCTCCAGCATCGCGGAGGCCGTGATCTCGCCGTCGGCGGTCTTGGTCACCCGCCGGATCGACTCGACGGTGTCGAGGACGCGCCCCTCCGGGTGGTCGAACTCGAGGGCCTGCGTCAGGTGCTGGAGTACGACGGTGCGCCCGTGCCGCACCCGCCCCTTCTGCGGCGCCAGCTCGCCCGAGAGCAGCGACAGCACCGAGGTCTTGCCCGCGCCGTTGACGCCGACGATGCCGACCCGGTCGCCGGGGCCGAGCCGCCAGGTGGCGTGCTTGAGGAGCACCCGGTCACCACGGGCGAGGTCGACGTCCTCGACGTCGAGCACGTCCTTGCCGAGCCGCTGGGCCGCGAACCGCTGAAGCTCGAGCCGGTCGCGCGGCGGCGGCACGTCCTCGATGAGCGCGTTGGCGGCGTCGATCCGGAACTTCGGCTTCGACGTGCGGGCCGGCGGCCCGCGCCGGAGCCAGGCGAGCTCCTTGCGCATCAGGTTCTGGCGCCGGACCTCCGACGACGCCAGCTGCCGCTGGCGCTCGGCCTTCGCGAGCACGAACGCGGCGTNGAGCACGAACGCGGCGTAGCCGCCCTCGTAGGCGTCGATGACCCCGTCGTGGACCTCCCAGGTCTGCTGGCAGACCGCGTCCAGGAACCAGCGGTCGTGGGTCACGACCACCAGCGCCGACGACCGGCCGGCGAGGTGCTGCGCCAGCCAGGCGACCGCCTCGACGTCGAGGTGGTTGGTCGGCTCGTCGAGGACGATCAGGTCGTGCTCGCCGATCAGCAGGCCGGCCAGCCCGCACCGCCGGCGCTCGCCCCCGGAGAGCCCCGCGACCGCCCGGTCCAGCTCGACGTCGGCCAGCAGCACGGTGACGATCTCCCGGAGCGTCGGGTCGGAGGCCCACTCGTGGTCGGACCGCCCGCCGAGCACCACCTCCCGCACTGTGTGGGTGTCGGAGAACTCGTCGGTCTGGCGCAGGTAGCCGACGAGCAGACCCCGCTGCCGGGACACCCGGCCGCCGTCGGGCTCCTCCTCGCCGGTCATCACCCGCAGCAGCGTGGTCTTGCCGTCGCCGTTGCGGCCGACGATGCCGATCCGCTCACCGGCCCCGATGCCGAGGGAGACGTCGGTGAGGAGCGGGCGGACGCCGTAGGACTTGGAGACCCGTTCGAGGTTGAGCAAGTTAGCCATACGCCACCACGTGCGCGCCGGCGACCGGCCCGTGCGCCACTGCCGTCCGGGTGTAGCCGCGGCCGGCGAGCCGGCCGGCGACCTCGCGCGCGTGGTCGGCGTCGGTCGCCATCGCGAGCATCGTCGGACCGGAGCCCGACAGCAGCGTGGTGGCCGCGCCGCACTCGAGGGCCGCCTCGGCCGTGGTCTGGAGGTCCGGCCGGAGGTAGAAGGCGGCGTCCTCGAGGTCGTTGTAGAGGAACATCGGGAGGCCGTCGGGGTTGTCCTCGGGGTGGCGCAGCGTGTCGAGCATCGCGGGCCGCACGCGGTAGTCGTGGTCGCCGCCCTCGAGCAGGTCGTAGGCGCCGTAGACCGACGGGGTGGAGAGTCCCTCGTCGCTGAAGACGACCACCCACCACCAGGTGCCAGCGTCGTCGACGGGGGTGACGACCTCGCCGCGGCCGGTGCCGGTCGCCGTGCCGCCGACCAGGGCGAACGGCACGTCCGACCCGAGGTCCGCGGCCAGCGCCAGCAGGTCGTCGTCGGACGTGTCGAGGTTCCACAGCCGGTCGAGCGCCACCAGCGTCGCGGCCGCGTCGGCCGATCCACCGGCCATGCCGCCCGCGACCGGGATGGTCTTGCGGATCTCGATCTCGGCCGCCCGCTCGATGCCGTGGTGCGCGGCGAGCGCCTTCCCGGCCCGCACCACGATGTTGGTGTCGTCGTCGGGCACCGCGCTGCCGTCGACGTGGTCGCCGTCGGCCAGCAGCGTCACCGCCCACTCCTCGGCAGCGGTCACCGTGACGTCGTCGTAGAGGGAGACGGCCTGGTAGACGGTCTCCAACGGGTGGAACCCGTCGTCGCGCACCTTGCCGACGCCGAGGTAGACGTTGATCTTGGCGGGCGCGCGGACGGTCACCGAGACCGGGTCCGGCAGCAGCGCTTCGCTCACGGAGCCGATCCTGCCAACTCCTCGGCGATCCGGACGAACTGGGCGATGCCCAGCGACTCCCCGCGGGCCAGCGGGTCGACCCCGGCCGCCTCCAGCGCGGCCGTCGCGGCCTCGGCCGAGCCGGCGAGCTCACGCAGCGCGCCGCGCAGGGCCTTGCGCCGGTGGGCGAACGCGGCATCGACGACGGCGAACACCTGCGCGCGGCCGACCGCGGTCGTCGGCGGCTCGCGACGGGTCCAGGCGACCAGGCCCGAGTCGACGTTGGGCGCCGGCCAGAAGACGTTGCGCCCGATCGCCCCGGCCCGGCGTACGTCGGCGAACCAGGCGGCCTTGACCGAGGGGATGCCGTAGGTCTTCGAGCCCGGCGGAGCCGCGAGCCGGTCGGCCACCTCGGCCTGCACCATCACCAGGCCGTGCTCCAGCGACGGCAGCAGGGTCAGCAGGTGGAGCAGCACCGGCACCGAGATGTTGTAGGGCAGGTTGGCGACGAGCGCGGTCGGCGGCGGGCCGGGGAGCTCGGTGATGTGCAGCGCATCGGCGAGTACGACGCGCACCCGGTCGGCCTGCTGGGGAGCGAACTCGGCGATCGTGCCCGGGAGCGCCTCCGCCAGCACCGGGTCGACCTCGATCGCGGTCACCGAGGCGCCGGTCTCGAGCAGCGCCAGCGTGAGCGACCCCAGACCCGGCCCGACCTCGACGACCACGTCGTCCCCGGTGACGCCGGACTCGCGCACGATCCGACGCACCGTGTTGGCGTCGATCACGAAGTTCTGGCCGCGCTGCTTGGTGGGCCGGAGGTCGAGGCCGGCCGCGAGCGAACGCACCTCCGCCGGCCCGAGGAGTCTGATCGACCGCTCGGGACCGGCGGAGGTGTTCATGCTGGGAGGTTAGTGCCCTCGATCAGGTGAGGGTCACATCGGCAGGCCGAGGCTGGCCGCACAGCCGGGCCACGAGCCGTAGCCGCCGGTGGCCGCCCGGAGCCGCTCGGCGACAGCGATCTGCGCCTCCCGGCTGTTCTGGTGCGGGTAGCCGGAGCCGCCGTACGCCTGCCAGGTGCCGAGGTTGAACTGCAGACCGCCGTAGTAGCCGTTGCCGGTGTTGATGGCCCAGTTGCCGCCGGACTCGCACTGCGCCAGGGCGTCCCAGACGGTGCTGCCGCCGGCGAAGTTGGAGGTGACGACCTCCTGGGTGCCGACCTCGACGATCTCGGCCACGGCCTCGTCGGTCACCTTGGAGGTGACGACGGTGCGCTTGACCTCGACGCCGTTGCGGTAGCGGATCTTGTAGACCACGTTGCGCATGCCGGGCTCGCCGGAGCGGACCACGGTCTCGGTGCCCTCGGGCGACGAGGAGTCCTCGCGCGTGATCGTCTCGGCGGAGAAGGACTCGCCCTTCACCTTCTTGGTCTTGATCTCGATGTCGACCCAGCGGACCTTGTCGCCGTCCTCGAGCTTGGCGTCGCGCTTCGGGAACACCAGGTCGTGCTTGTCGAGCTTGACGTCGAGCGCGCGCAGCGCGCCGGCCGTCGTGAGCGCCGGCACGGAGACCTTGCGGGGCTTCTTTCCGGCGAGCGTGACCTTCAGCGTCTTGGGGGTGACGATCTCGAGCTCGAGGCCGCCACGGTCGATCGTGGTGCCGCGGCTGGTCGACAGCCGGGCGCCGCGATAGAGCGCTCCGATCTGACTGAGCGCGCCGTCGACGTCGGTCGCCGTCACCCAGTGGGTGCGGGTCTTCCCGTCGACGGTCAGCTCGACCTCGCGACCGAAGCGCACCGCGATGCGGGTGCCGTCGGAGATCTCCTCGTCGGCGTCGGGCAGCACGACGTCGTGCTCGCCGAGCTCGATGCCCTCGGCCTCGAGGACGTCGCCCACGGTGTCACCGAGGACGCGCACCTCGCGCTCCTGGCCGTCCACCGAAAGGGTGACGGGAGTCGTCATCGACCGGTAGCCGAAGGACGCGCCGGAGACGGCGAGCAGGACGACGGTGACGGTGGCGATGAGAGCGACCCTGCTGTGCGCTGCCCACCCGATCAGGGCGGAGGCACGGGCCTTCAGTGAAGACCGGGCTGAGTCGTGGTCTGGATCTTGGGTTGCGGTCGGGACGGGCTGTTGGGTGTGCTCGTCGAGAGACACAATTCTCCGAACGTCGTGCTCCCCGGGCCTCAGGCTGCCAGCGTGGATCCCCCCAGGGAGGTGGCGCTCCGTCGTACCTCACACGTACGGCGGCCGGTGCCGATGCTGGCCGGTGAATCTTGCCGATCCCGGCTATCTGGCATCTACCAGAACAAAAGCAAGCACCCGAATGCAAACCGGGGACACCGGGTTCACGCTCAGCAGGTGACTCGAGTCACCTCGAAACCGCCACTTTCGCCCCATCAGCCCCAGCCGAGCGCTAACTGGTTGTTAGCACCTACCAGGTGCCGCCGAAGGCTCGTTCGGTGTTGGCGTCGATCGCCGCGCAGAGGTCGCCGAGGTCGTCGCCCCGCTCCTCGGCCATCGCCCGCACGGTGAGCGGGACGAGGTACGACGCGTTGGTCCGGCCGCGCCACGGGTGGGGCGTGAGGTACGGCGCATCCGTCTCGACCAGCACCCGGTCCGCCGGCGTGACGACGAGGGCCTCCCGGAGCGGAGCGGCGTTCTTGAAGGTGACGGTGCCGGCGAACGACAGGTAGGCGCCGCGGTCGAGGCACGCGCGGGCGAACGCCGCGTCACCGGAGAAGCAGTGCATCACCCAGCGCTCCGGCGGACCCTCGGCGTCGAGCACGTCGAGCACCTCCTGGTGGGCGTCGCGGTCGTGGATCACGAGGGTCTTGTCCAGCCGCTTGGCCAGGTCGATGTGCCAGGCGAAGGAGGTCACCTGTGCGGCCCGCCCCTCCGGGCCGGTGCGGAAGTGGTCGAGCCCGGTCTCCCCTACGGCCCGCACCCGCGGGTGGGCGGCGGCGAGCTCGCCGATCGCCTCGAGCGCGGCGTCGAGGCCGCCGGCCGCGGCGGGCCGC
>NZ_JACEHF010000018.1 GCF_014180685.1 Nocardioides pelophilus
GACCACCTGGAGCCCGAGGTGCACGAGCCCGTCGCCGCCGCAGACCACCAGTGCCTCCGCACCCTCGGCGACCGCCTGCTCCGCCAGGTCGGACGCCTCGTCGGCGTCGCGGCCCTCGAGGGAGCGGACCCGCCACCCGGCCCCGTGGAGCAGCGGCAGCGCCGCGTCGCGCATCCGCAGGGCGCGGCCCTTGCCCGCCGTGGGGTTCATGAGGAGCGCGATCTGGCGAGTCACAACCCGAAACCTATCGGGCGCCCGATCAGTCGCCCGGGCCGCCGCCGCGGTCCCAGCCCGACCCGCCGCGCGCGACCCGCAACCGGACCGCGAAGTGGTCGGGCGGAGCGCCGACGGCCTTCGCCAGCCGACCGACCGCGTCGATCACCCGGGGAGCGGTGAAGTCCGTGCCGGGCGCACCGAGCGTGAGTCGGTCACCTCGTCGTACGACGTGCACCTGGCCGTGTCGCCACGCCTGGTGGATCTGGACCCGGGTCTGCTCGTCGACGACCGCCACCGGGTATGCGACGTCGCCCGCCATCAGGTCGCACGGCAGCTCGACGCCGGTCAGGTCGCTGCACAGCGTCCCGGGGACGATGCCGAGCCGGAGCGGACCGACCGCCGACCAGGTCACCGGGTCGGTGCCGAGCCACTCGGGCAGGTCGAACGCGTCGACCGCGCTGCACGAGGGTTCATTCGCAGGGGCGGTCACAGCGGCGAGGCCTCGTCCGGGCTCAAGCCGGCGTTGATGCCCCGCCCCGCGCGACGGCGGTCGTTGAGCCGTGCGATCACCTCGGAGATGAGGAAGAGGACGACCAGCGGGACCGCCATGAACGTCATCGTGAACGGGTCGCCGCTGGGCGTCGCGATCGCGGCGAACAGGAACGACCCGACGATGATCCATGGCCGGTGGGCGCCCAGCGACTTGCCCTTGACGATGCCGGCCATGTTGAGGAGGACGACGAACACCGGGATCTCGAACGCGATGCCGAACGCCAGGAGGGTCCGGGTGAAGAAGGAGAGGTAGTCGTTGAACTCCACCAGGTTGGTGAGGTCGCCCGGGGTGAAGCCGATGAGGATCTCGAGGCCCTTCGGCAGCGTCAGGTAGCCCAGCGCCAGCCCGGCGAAGAACAGGGGGCCGGCGATCGCGCCGAAGATGGCGGTCCACTTCTTCTCGGTGGAGTGGAGGCCGGGCAGGATGAACGCCCAGATCTGGTACAGCCAGAACGGGCTCGAGCCGACCAGCGCTCCGAGGCCGCACAGCTTGAGGTAGAGCAGGAAGCCACCGGCGGCACCGCTGGTCGTCGCGACCGTGCGGTCCTCCCCCAGGGCCTCGCGGGCCTGCTGGTAGGGCTCGTTGACGACTGCGAACAGCGCGTCGAAGAAGAACAGGGAGATGACGAACGCGACCGTGATCGCGAGCGCCGCCTTCAGGATCCGGGCGCGCAGCTCTCGCAGGTGGTCGGACAGGGCCATCCGCCCGTCGGGTCCGACGGGGTGGACGGGTCTGCCGACGAAGAGCTGGACGACCCCCGTGAGCGACAAGTGCTGACCAGGCTCAGGCGTTGCGCTCGCGCTCGTCGACGATCTCGCCCTCGGCGACCTCGTCGCCGGCGGTCAGCTCGCCCTTGGGCTTCTCGTCGTCGTCGCTGAGGCCCTTGGTCTCAGACTTGAAGATCCGCAGCGCCTGGCCGGTGCCGCGCGCCAGGTCGGGCAGCTTCGCCGCACCGAACACCAGGATGAAGATGGCGAGGATGATCAGCCACTCCCACCCTTGAGGCATGCCGATCAGGGGAATCATCTGGAGACCAACTCTCGGTTCGAGGAACTCGTGTCCCCTTATGGTACGCCGCCCTCACCGATACAGCGCGAGGGTCTCCTGTGCGGTCGCTGTGAAAGTCCCGGTGAATTCTTCCGGCGCCACCACGGCGGCGTACGGCGCCAGCCGCAGCAGCAGCCGCATCAACCACCGCGGGTCCGCGACGGGCAGGTCGACCTCGAGCGCGCCGTCGGCCAAGGGTCGCACGTCCTGCATCGGGTAGTAGTTCGGCACCCAGTCGGCCTGCGGTTGCAGCACGAGCGTGGCCACGGTGCCGCCGGCGGGTGCCTCTCCGGTCAGCAACCCCTCGTTGACCTCGCGCGGGGGCGTCGGTGCCGTCGCGATCGGGACGTCGAGGACCGTCGCCTCCGTGATCCGGTCGAGCCGGAACAGCCGTTCGCCGTCGGCGGTGTGGCACCAGGCGTCGAGGTAGGAGAACCGTCCGTGCGACACCACACCGCGGGGGTCGACGACCCGCTCGGAGAGCTCGTCGCGGGACGGCACGTGGTAGGTCAGCCGGACCTGCCGCTGTTCGTCCGCGGCGCGCTGCAGGGTGTCCGACAGCGCGATCAGGGCCACCTCGCCGGAGCGGGCGTCGACCGCGATCCGCCGCGCGGCGGCCGCGGTGGTGGCGGCCGCCTCCAGCTTGGAGAGCACGGCGTCGATGATCGCCTGGGTGTCGTCGGCCGAGACGTCGCGCAGCGTGTGGAGGGCGACCATCACGGCCGAGGCCTCGGTCGGGCTCAGGCGCAGGGGGCGGGCGAGGTAGTCGGCGTTCTCGATCCGGATCACGCCGTCGCTGACCGGGCCGCCCTCCTCCGACTCGATCGCATCGAGGTCGACGTCGATGAGGTCGTCCGGCAGCCCGCCAGGCAGCCCGCACATGAAGAGCACCTTGAGGTCGCCCAGCACCTGCGCGGGCGAGGTGCCGAGCAGGTCGGCGGCGTCGGCCAGCCGGACCTCGTCACGGTGGTGCAGGAACGGCACCAGGGTGAGCAGCCGGGCGACCTGGTCGCGGGCTCCTGGGGCGGCAGTCGTCGTCATCCGGCGATCGCCTCCAGCCGTCCGACGATCTCGGC
The DNA here is from genome assembly GCF_014180685.1 of Nocardioides pelophilus. Classification (GTDB taxonomy): domain Bacteria; phylum Actinomycetota; class Actinomycetes; order Propionibacteriales; family Nocardioidaceae; genus Nocardioides; species Nocardioides pelophilus. The sequence continues at coordinate 2,893 of NZ_JACEHF010000018.1, forward strand.
CCGCAGCGCCGCCGGCTCGAGGAGCACGACGTCCGGGCCGTGGTAGAGCACCTCGTCGACGAACCCGCGCGCGGGGCGGTCCAGCTGGACCCGGTCCCACCCGGTGCGGGTGTCGGGGCCGGCCACGTCGGCCTCGACCCGCGACGCCCGGCGGCGGAAGCTGTGGCCCGTCCCCCGCCGGACGAGCAGCACCGCCCGCTCGGCGGCCGGGACCGGCGCCAACCGCTCGATCGTCTGGCGGAGGTCGGTGTCGGGCGGGACGTCGTAGGAGCGGGCGGGCCCGACCTTGCGAACCGCGCTGGTCACCCGGTCGAGGCGGAACACCCGCTCGTCGTCACGGTCGGTGTCGAAGCCGACGAGGTACCAGCGCCCCGACGTGCGGACCAGTCCCCACGGTTGGACGTGGCGGCGCCGCGACTCGGGCTCGTTGGGCCGCTGGTAGTCGAACTCGATGCAGGTCCGGTCGCACACCGCCTCCCAGCAGGTCGCGAAGGCCGGCTCGTCGGCGTTGAGCCGCGGCTGGGCGATCTCGAGCGCGGTCAGGTCGACGTCGAGACCGGCGGCGCTCAGCTTGCGCACCGCGTCGGTGGTGGCCTGGGCCATCGTGGCCTGCTGCCAGACCCGCGAGGCGAGGCCGACGACGGCCGCCTCCTCCGGGGTCAGCGAGACGTCGGGGAGGGCGAACTCGTCGGGTGGGATCCGGTAGCCGACCTCGTCGTCGAAGAGCGGGTCGATCTGCGCAACCTCGACGGGCACCCCGAGGCTGCGCAGCTCGTCCTTGTCGCGCTCGAACATCTTCTCGAAGGCGTCCGGGCGCGAGTCGGGGTACAGCAGCTCCCGGATCCGGTCCTTGGCGATCGGACGCCGCTGCACCAGCAGCATGATGAGGAGGTTGAGGAGACGCTCGCTCTTCGGCGCGGGCATGACCCTAGTGTGCCTCTCGGCTAAGCAGCGGCCAGGATGTCGACGATGAAGTAGAGGGTCGCGTTCGGCGGGATGTCCTCGCCCTGGCCCTTCTTCCCGTAGCCGAGCGTGGGCGGGATGCGGAGCAGCACCCGGCTGCCGACGGTCTTGCCCACCAGGCCCTCGTCCCAGCCCTTGACGACACCGCCGACGCCGATGGTGAAGGTCGACGGCTCGTCGCGCGAGAACCCGTTGTCGAACGGCTTGTCGGCGGCGTAGACCTGACCGATGTAGTCGGCGACGAGGAGGTCGCCCTTCTCGACCACCGGACCGGTGCCCTCGACGAGGACCGCCTGGGTGAGCTCCTTCGACTTGGCGTCGGGCTCGGGCTGGCCGCTCGAGTCGAGAGCCGTCGGCTCGCCCTTCTTCTCCACGATCTCGGGGGCCCAGCGCGGGGCCGCCTTGCTCTTGCCCTCGGGGCCGTCGAGGGGAACGGCCTCGAGGTCGGCGACGACGACGATGCCGTCCTCGTTGCCGACGCCGAGCGGCGTCAGGGCGAGGGCGACGTTGGGCTCCCACTCCTCCTTGACGTCCACCACGGCCGCGATCCGGGTGCCGACCTTGGTCTCGCCCGGTTCGATCCCCTGCGCGATCAGCTCGGTCAGCAGGTCGACGACCTGGGTCGGCTCGGCGTCCGACCCGACCTCGAGCAGCAGCGCGCCCTCGTCGCCGTAGGTGTCGAAGGAGATCTCCTGGCTGACGTCGTTGGAGACCGCGATGTTGGTGACCACCCGGTCGCCCTCCTCGAGGACGGGACCGTCACCCTCCTCGACGACCTCGACCTCGGCCTTGCCCGCCTTCAGCATCGCCTTCCAGTCGATCTCGGGGACGTCGCCGACGGCGCCGGAGATCTCGACCGCATCGAACCCGGCGGCGGTCTTCGCCCCGGGCTCGTCGTCGCCGCAGGCCGTGAGCGCGGCGAGTGCACACAAGGTGACGGTGGCGAGAGCGGCGGGGCGGGTCAGTCGGCTTGGCACGCCGAAACCTTACAAGGGGTCTCGTGACGGTCGCTGCGCGACCTCCTCGGCCGACGACGGGTGCTACATGCCGTCGATCAGGCGCTGCACGCGCTCGTCGTAGGCGCGGAACGGGTCCTTGCACAAGACGGTGCGCTGCGCCTGGTCGTTGAGCTTGAGGTGCACCCAGTCGACCGTGAAGTCGCGGCGGCGCTCCTGCGCCTTGCGGATGAACTCGCCGCGCAGCCGGGCGCGGGTGTTCTGGGGCGGCACCGACTTGGCCTCGAAGATCTTGAGGTCGCTGGTCACCCTCGCCACCGCACCCCGCTTCTCGAGCAGGTAGTAGAGGCCTCGATTGCGGTGGATGTCGTGGTAGGCCAGGTCGAGCTGGGCGACCCGCGCGTGGCTCAAGGGCAGTCCGTGCTTCGCCCGGTAGCGGTCGATGAGCTTCCACTTGATGACCCAGTCGATCTCGCGGTCGATGAGGCTGAGATCGTCGGACTCGACCGCCTTGAGCGCGCGCTCCCACAGGTCGAGGGTGCGCTCGATCACGGGGGTGCTGATGCCGCGCCGGTCGACGAAGTCGCGGGCCTTGGCGAGGTACTCGCCCTGGATGTCGAGAGCGCTCGCCTCGCGGCCGTTGGCCAGCCGCACCTTGCGGCGGCCGGTGACGTCGTGGGAGATCTCGCGGATGGCCCGGATCGGGTTCTCCATCGTGAGGTCGCGCATCACCACGCCCTCCTCGATCATCCGCAGCACCAGGTCGCACGACGCGACCTTGAGCATGGTCGTCGTCTCGCTCATGTTGCTGTCACCGACGATGACGTGCAGCCGGCGGTACTTCTCGGCGTCGGCGTGCGGCTCGTCGCGGGTGTTGATGATCGGCCGACTGCGGGTGGTGGCGCTCGAGACGCCCTCCCAGATGTGCTCGGCCCGCTGGCTGACGGAGTACGACGTACCTCTCGGCGTCTGGGTGACCTTCCCGGCCCCGACCATGATCTGCCGGGTGACCAGGAACGGGATCAGCACGTCGGCGAGCCGGCTGAACTCGCCCGCACGGCTGACCAGGTAGTTCTCGTGGCAGCCGTAGGAGTTGCCGGCCGAGTCGGTGTTGTTCTTGAACAGGTAGATCTCGCCGGCGATGCCCTCGTCGTGGAGGCGCTGCTCGGCGTCGAGCAGCAGGCCCTCGAGCACCCGCTCCCCCGCCTTGTCGTGCGTGACCAGCTCGACGATGTCGTCGCACTCGGGCGTGGCGTACTCCGGGTGGCTGCCCACGTCGAGGTAGAGCCGGGCGCCGTTGCGCAGGAAGACGTTGCTGGACCGCCCCCAGGACACGACCTTGCGGAACAGGTAGCGCGCCACCTCGTCGGGGCTCAACCGGCGTTGCCCCTTGAACGTGCAGGTGACGCCGTACTCGTTCTCGATACCGAAGATGCGGCGGTCCACGACTAGAGCCTACGGGTCACCACCCCAGTCTGGGGGACGTAACCGCCGGGTACCGCGCCTCCATGACCCCCATGACCCCCATGACTCCGCTGTGGCTGGACCGACCGCGCCTGACGCACCCCACGCTCACCACCCAGGCGACCTACGACGTGATCGTGGTCGGCGCCGGGATCACGGGGTTGTCGACGGCGTTGCTCCTGGCCCGTGGCGGGCGGCGGGTGGCGGTGCTCGAGGCCCGGCAGGTCGGCGACGGGACGAGCGGCCACACCACCGCGAAGGTCAGCGTCCTGCAGGGCACCAAGCTGAGCCGGATCGCGCGGACCAACCCGCCGTCGGTGCTGCGGGACTACGTCACGGCCAACCAGGAGGGCCAGGCCTGGCTGCGGGACTTCTGCTCGAGCCACGACGTCCCGTTCCAGGACCGCCCGGCCTACACCTACGCGACGACCCGCACCGGTGAGCTGCGCGCCCGGGCCGAGCTGTCCGTGGCGCAGCTCGCCGGGTTGGACGTCACCTGGGAGGACGCCACCGAGCTGCCCTTCCCCGTGCGCGGCGCCCTGCGGCTGGCCGACCAGATGCAGCTGCATCCCCTCGACCTGATGGACGCGCTGGTGGCACAGCTCCTCGCGGCCGGCGGCGAGGTCTTCGAGCAGACCCGGGTCACCGACCTCCACCACGTCCCCGACGGGGTCGGCGTGACGACCGAGCACGCGACCGCGACCGCGGCCCACGTCGTGCTCGCGACCGCCCAGCCGATCCTGCGCCGGCACGGCTTCTTCGCGCGCCTCCACCCGCAACGGTCCTACGCCGCCGCGCTGCGTTCGCCGTGGGTGCCGAACGGCATGTACCTCTCGGCGGACCACCCCAGCAGGTCCGTCCGGTCCCTTCCCTCCCCCGGCGCGGAGGAGCTGCTGCTCGTCGGCGGCAACGGCCACGTCACCGGGCGGACGTCGTCCGAGGCGGCTCGGGTCGAGGACCTGCTGGACTGGGCCCGCAGCACCTTCGGCGGCGAGGTCACCCACACCTGGTCCGCCCAGGACCACGCGACCGTCAGCGGACTGCCCTACGTCGGTCCGATGCGGCCCGGGGAGGAGGAGATCTGGGTCGCGACCGGCTTCGACAAGTGGGGGTTCGCGGCCGCACCGGCCGCGGCGCTCCTGCTCACCAAGCGCCTCTTCGCGCAGGCGGGCGCTGGCGAGCGACCGAGGTGGCACCGCGCGTTCAGCGCCTGGACGCCGCGCGGCGCGGCCGGCGCGGTCAGGGCGGCCCAGTTCAACGCCGGCGTGGGCGTCGAGATGACCAAGGACGTCGTACGCCGGAAGTGGCGGGACGCCGAGCAGGCGGAGCCGTCGCTCCGCGGCATCTGCACCCACCTCGCGGGCGCCGTGCGCTGGAACGACGCCGAGCGCTCCTGGGACTGCCCCCTCCACGGATCGCGGTTCGCCGCGGACGGCTCGGTGCTGGAGGGGCCTGCGGTCTGCGGGCTCAGGAAGCTGGACTGAGCCCGATCACGGCGGCGGCGCGACCGGAGGCTCGCCCGAGTCCTGGGGCGCGTCCGGGCTCGGGGCATCGAGGGACGGCGTGTCGGCCTCGATCCGGTCGTGCTCGGCGGGTGCGTGCTCGGTCGGCCCGCGGTCACCGAGGAGCGCGTCGAGCCGCGCCGGCATGATCCGGGCGAACTTCCGCGGCTGCGAGCGGGTGCGGTCGAGCACCGCGACCTCGAGGTCGCCGACGGGGATCACCCGGTCGGTCGTCTCGCCGCCCTCGGTCGCGTGGCCGAGCGCCGCCACGGCCACCGCGAGCGCGGCGTCGAGCGACGAACCGTCGGTGTAGTGCTCGCCCAGATAGGTCGCCACCGTCTCGGCATCGCCACCCATCGCGGCGTAGCCGTGCTCGTCAGCGACCCGGCCCTCGTAGGTCAGCCGGTAGATCTGGTCCTCGTCGCTGTTGGAGCCCACCTCGGCGACGAGGATCTCCACCTCGTAGGGCTTCTCGCCACCGCTGGAGAAGATCGTGCCGAGCGTCTGCGCGTAGGCGTTGGCGAGCCCGCGACCGGTCACGTCGCGACGGTCGTAGGAGTAGCCGCGCATGTCGGCCAGCCGCACGCCGGCGATCCGCAGGTTCTCGAACTCGTTGTAGCGGCCGACCGCCGCGAAGGCGATCCGGTCGTAGATCTCCGACACCTTGTGCAGGGCACGGGACGGGTTCTCGGTCACGAACAGCACGCCGTCGGCGTACTGCACCGCGACCAGGGAGCGTCCGCGCGCGATGCCCTTGCGGGCGAAGTCGGCCCGGTCCTTCATCAGCTGCTCGGGCGAGACGTAGAACGGCATGCTCATCGCGACTCCTCCCCTCGGGACAGCAGGGGGGCGTTGGGTCCGTCGGGACGCTGCATCCGTCCCGCGACCACCAGGTCGGCGATCTCGGCGACGTCCTCGTCGCTGAGCTTGCGGCCGCCGTCGACGGTCACGACCCACACGACGGGGAAGATCCGCCGGGTGAGGTCGGGGCCACCGGTGGCGGAGTCGTCGTCGGCGGCGTCGTACAGCGCCTGGACGGCGAGGGTGACGCACTCGGTCTCGGAGAGGTCCTCGCGGTAGAGCTTCTTCATCGCGCCGCGGGCGAAGAGCGAGCCGGATCCGACCGTGAAGAAGTGGCGCTCCTCGTGGCGACCTCCGGTCACGTCGTAGCCGAAGATCCGGCCGATCCCGAGGTCGAGGTCGAAGCCGGCGAACATCGGCACGACCGCGAGGCCCTGCATCGCCATGCCGAGGTTGGCACGGATCAGCGCCGACAGCCGGTTCGCCTTGCCGTCGAGGGACAGGATGCTGCCCTCGATCTTCTCGTAGTGCTCGAGCTCCACCTGGAAGAGACGGACCATCTCCACCGCCAGCCCGGCGGTGCCGGCGATGCCGACCACGGAGTACTCGTCGGCCGGGAAGACCTTCTCGATGTCGCGCTGGGCGATGACGTTGCCCATCGTCGCCCGCCGGTCACCGGCCATCACCAGGCCGCCGGGGAAGGTCGCCGCGACGATCGTGGTGCCGTGCGGGGCCAGGTCGGCGGCGCTGCCGGCGGGCAGCGAGCGGCGCGCGGGCAGCAGGTCGGGCGCCTGCTCGCTCAGGAAGTCGCTGAAGGACGAGATGCCCGGCTGCATGTAGGCGGCCGGGATGCGGGCGTCGGTCATGCGGGGTCCCCGTGAAAGTGCGAGTGCAGCGAGCAGCTTCGTGGGGTGCTCATTCTCCGCCCTTCTGGATGAACGACTTCACGAAGTCCTCGGCGTTCGACTCGAGCACGTCGTCGATCTCGTCGAGGATCGCGTCGACGTCGTCGTCGAGGGCTTCCTTGCGCTCCGCGACGTCGGACTCAGGGGCGACCTCGGTCGCGTCCTGCTCGTCGCCGCTCTTGCGCGGCTGCTTCTGCTCCTGGGCCATACGGAGAGCCTAGCGAGTCAGCGCAGCGACCAAGGCCTCTGCCGTGTCGCAGGCATCGATCAATCCGCCCACGTGGGCCTTGCTCCCCCGCAACGGGTCCATCGTGGGGACGCGCTGGAGCGACTCCCGGCCGGGCAGGTCGAAGATGACCGAGTCCCACGACGCCGCGGCCACGTGGGCGGCGTACTTCTCGAGGCAGCGGCCGCGGAAGTAGGCCCGGGTCTGCTCCGGCGGGTCGGTCATCGCGCCCTCGACCTCGTCGTCGTGCAGCAGCCGCTGGATCCGGCCGGCCTTCACCAGGCGGTGGTAGAGCCCCTTCTCGGGACGTATGTCGGAGTACTGGTAGTCGATCAGCTGCAGCTTCGCGTCGTCCCACGCCAGGCCGTCGCGCGAGCGGTACTGCTCGAGGAGCTTCAGCTTGGCCACCCAGTCGAGCTGGTCGGCGAGCGACATCGGGTCGCGCTCGAGCCGGTCGAGCACGTCCTCCCAGCGGGCCAGCACGTCGAGCGTCTGCTCGTCGGCGTCGGCGCCGAGCCGGTCCTCGACGTACTTCTTGGCGAGGTCGAGGTACTCCATCTGCAGCTGGACACCGGTGAGCCGCCGCCCGTCGGTGAGCGTGACGGTCTGGCGGAGGGTCGGGTCGTGCGACACGGCGCGGAGGGAGGCGACCGGCGTGTCCAGGGTCAGGTCGCGGCTGATGAAGCGCTCCTCGATCATCGCCAGCACCAACGCCGTCGAGCCGATCTTGAGGTAGGTCGCGATCTCGGAGAGGTTCGCGTCGCCGATGATCACGTGCAGCCGGCGGTACTTCTCGGGGTCGGCGTGCGGCTCGTCGCGGGTGTTGATGATCGGACGCTTGAGCGTGGTCTCGAGCCCGACCTCGACCTCGAAGAAGTCGGCGCGCTGGCTGATCTGGAAGCCCTGCTCGCGCCCGTCCTGGCCCTTGCCGACCCGGCCGGCGCCGGTGACGACCTGGCGGCTGACGAAGAACGGGGTCAGGTGGCGCACGATGTCGGCGAACGGCGTCGAGCGCCGCATCAGGTAGTTCTCGTGCGCGCCGTAGGACGCACCCTTGTTGTCGGTGTTGTTCTTGTAGAGCACGATCGACGGGTTGCCGGGCAGCTGCTGGGCGAGCCGCGCCGCGTCGAGCATCACCTGCTCCCCCGCCTTGTCCCACCGGACGATGTCGAGCGGCGTCACGACCTCGGGCGTGGAGTACTCAGGGTGCGCGTGGTCGACGTAGAGGCGGGCGCCGTTGGTGAGGATCACGTTGGCCAGGCCGAGGTCCTCGTCGGTGAGCTGGCTCGGGTCGGCGACCTGGCGCGACATGTCGAAGCCGCGTGCGTCGCGCAGCGGCGACTCCTCCTCGAAGTCCCAGCGGGCGCGGCGCGCGCGCACGGTGGCCGACGCGTAGGCGTTGACGACCTGGGACGAGGCGACCATCGGGTTCGCCGTGGGCATGCCCTGCACCGAGATGCCGTACTCCACCTCGGTGCCCATCACCCGCCGGACGCTCATGCAGCCAGCGTACGCGGATGCTCCCGCGCAATGCGGGTACTGGGCGACCCGGAGGGCAACATGACAACTCATCGCGCGGTCCGGACAACGACCGAGAGCACAGCAGAGCAGGCCAGGAACCATCCGGCACTCGAGTGGCTGGCCAAGATCGGCACGGCGGTCTACGGCGTCATGTACGTCGTCGTGGGCTGGCTGGCGATCCAGATCGCGTTCGGCGACGGATCCGGTCAGGCCTCGGGCCAGGGAGCGCTCCGCGAGATCGCGCAGCAGCCGTTCGGCGAGGCCCTGCTCTGGGTCGCCTGCGTCGGCTTCGTCGCACTGGTCGTGTGGAAGGCCTTCGAGGCGGTCGCCGGTCACACCGAGGAGGACGGCGGCAAGCTGGTCGCCGCCCGCGCCGCGTCGGCGGCGAAGGCCGTCCTGTTCGCCGTGCTGGCCTGGCTCGCCTTCCAGACCGTCACCGGCTCGTCCGGGGGTGGCAGCAGCGAGGAGGGCTACACCGCCAAGCTCATGCAGATGCCGTTCGGCCAGGTGCTGGTGGTTGCCCTGGGCCTCGCGATCGTCGGCTACGGCGGCTACAGCGTCTACAAGGGGCTCAAGGACAAGTGGCGCAAGAGCCTCGAGGCGCACGGTCACTCCGGCGACCTCGGTACGGCGATCACCGTCCTCGCCCGGGCGGGCTACTCCAGCCGCGGGTTCGCGTTCGGCGTGATCGGCGGCCTCTTCGTCTGGGCCGGCTTCACCCACGACGCCGGGAAGTCCGGCGGCCTCGACCAGGCGCTGCTGACGTTGCGGGACGCCCCGTTCGGCAAGATCCTGCTGGTCGTCGTCGCGCTCGGGCTCGCCTGCTACGGCGTCTTCAACGTCGTGAAGGCGTGGTACCTCCGCCAGCGCTGACCGGCCTGCAACGCTGACGCCGGAAGCCGCCAGACCTGCGCAACCCGTGACCGCGGCCCGGCAGCGTGTCGCACGATCTGCGACACGCTCGGGCGATATCTAGAGGTACTGGCCGGTGTTGGAGACGGTGTCGATCGAGCGGCCCGGCTCGGTGCCCTGCTTGCCGGTGATGAGGGTGCGGATGAACACGATCCGCTCGCCCTTCTTGCCGGAGATCCGCGCCCAGTCGTCGGGGTTGGTCGTGTTGGGCAGGTCCTCGTTCTCCTTGAACTCGTCGACGCACGCCTGGAGCAGGTGCGAGATCCGCAGGCCCTTCTGGTCGTGGTCGATGAAGTCCTTGATCGCCATCTTCTTGGAGCGGTCGACGATGTTCTGGATCATGGCGCCGGAGTTGAAGTCCTTGAAGTAGAGGACCTCCTTGTCGCCGTTGGCGTAGGTCACCTCGAGGAAGCGGTTCTCCTCGGTCTCGGTGTACATCCGCTCGACGGCGGCGCGGATCATGCCCTGCACCGTCGCCTGCCGGTCGTTGCCGAACTCGGCGAGGTCGTCGGCGTGGAGCGGGAGCGTGGTCGTGAGGTACTTGCTGAAGATGTCGCGCGCCGACTCCGCGTCGGGCCGCTCGATCTTGATCTTCACGTCGAGCCGGCCGGGGCGCAGGATCGCGGGGTCGATCATGTCCTCGCGGTTGGAGGCACCGATCACCAGCACGTTCTCGAGCGCCTCGACGCCGTCGATCTCGCTGAGGAGCTGCGGGACGATGGTGTTCTCGACGTCGGAGGACACGCCGGACCCCCGGGTCCGGAACAGCGAGTCCATCTCGTCGAAGAACACGATCACGGGGGTGCCGCTGCTGGCCTTCTCGCGGGCCCGCTGGAAGACCAGCCGGATGTGCCGCTCGGTCTCGCCGACGTACTTGTTCAGCAGCTCGGGGCCCTTGATGTTGAGGAAGTACGACTTCCCCTCGGCGCCGGTCTTGGCCGCGACCTTCTTGGCCAGCGAGTTGGCGACGGCCTTGGCGATGAGCGTCTTGCCGCAGCCCGGCGGGCCGTAGAGCAGGATGCCCTTGGGGGGCTTCAGCTCGTGCTCGAGGAACAGCTCCGGGTAGAGGTACGGCAGCTCGACGGCGTCCTGGATCATCTCGATCTGGCTGGCGAGCCCGCCGATCGTCTCGTAGGTGATGTCGGGGACCTCTTCGAGGACCAGCTCCTCGACCTCCGACTTCGGCACCCGTTCGTAGACGTAGCCGGCTCGTGCGTCGAGCAGCAGCGAGTCACCGGCGCGCAGGGTCTCGGTGCGGAGCGGCTCGGCCAGCCGGACCACGCGCTCCTCGTCGGCGTTGGCGATGACGAGGACCCGGTCGCCGTCGGCGAGCAGCTCCTTGAACATCACGACCTCGCCGACCGTCTCGTAGTCGAACGCGGCCACGACGTTGAGCGCCTCGTTGAGCATGACCTCCTGGCCGCGCCGCAGCTGGTCGAGGTCGACGTTGGGGCTCACGCTCACCCGTAGCTTGCGGCCACCCGTGTGGACGTCGACCGAGTCGTCCTCGTTGCGCTGCAGGAAGGTGCCGAACCCGGCCGGCGGCTGGGCGAGCCGGTCGACCTCCTCCTTCAGCTTCATGATCTGGTCGCGAGCCTCGCGGAGCGTCCCGGCGAGCCGCTCGTTCTGGGCCGTCACCGCGGCGAGGGAACGTTGCGCGTCGGCGAGGCGGAGCTCCAGAGTCCGCGCGCCCCCACCGGGGGCCTCGGTCAGGCGGTTGCGCAGGTCGTGGATCTCGGCCTCGAGGTAGCGAACCTGCTCCTCGAGCTCCTCACGGCTCTGTCGACGCCCATCGGCACCCATGCTCGACATCGGCACACCTCCTGTAGTCCGCGCTTACGACCCTACTCGGCCAGGCCTACCAGAAAAGGCGTTCCGCGCCGGGCGTCGGTCACGATTGCGTTGCGCCGACCGGGCGGTAGCGCGCAGCGAAGTTACGCAGGATGGTCATCGGGTGGCTCACCGTGACCGCCGCCGCCGCGGCGCCGAGGGCGTCCTGCTCGGAGGGGTCGAAGTAGCCGTGGTGCGCGTAGACCGCGATCCGGGTCAGGATGCCGTCGAGGTCGAGCTCGGGGTGGAACTGGGTCGCGTAGACGTGGTGGCCGACGCGGAACGCCTGGACAGGAGCCGCGGCGGACGTCGCGAGCGCCACGGCGTGGTCCGGCAGCCGGCTGATCGCCTCCTTGTGACCGCCGTACGCCGCGAAGGTGCGCGGCAGGCCGGCGAACAGCGGGTCGGCCGCACCCTCGTCGGTCAGCTCGACGCTCACCGGGCCGACCGGCTCTGGATAGGACCGGTCGACGACCGCGCCCTGGTGGCGCCCCACGGTGCCGATGCCGTAGCAGGCGCCGATGAAGGGGAAGTCGCGAGCGACGACCTCGTCGAGCAGGCGGGCCAGGTCGCGCTCGGCCTGGAGCTGGGTCTCGGACTTGCTCTCCTCCGGGTCGGAGGCGTTGAAGGCGCCACCGCCGAGCACGATCCCGGCCCAGTCGTCGAGGTCGAGGGGCGGCAGCGGCGACGTGCCGAGCTCGATCCGGGGCAGGTCCTCGGCGGTGACCCCGAGGAACCGCGCGAACGACGCGTGCTCGTTGAGCGCGGCCTCCTCCTCGACGCGGATCGAGAGCAGGAGGAGCGGCTTGGGCGCCGCACCGGGTCGCATCAGTCCTCCGGGGCGTCGTCCGGAAGGTCCGTCGCCGGCTCCGCGGTCGCTGCCGGCCGGGGTCCGGTGTAGTCGGAGCCGTAGGCGCCGGGCGCGGGACGCCGGGTCTTGCGGGGCGCGCGCTCGCCCGGAGCCAGCCGGCGCGCGGTCACGAGGAAGGCGGTGTGGCCGATCATCTTGTGGCCGGGTCGTACGGCGAGGCCCTCGACGTGCCAGTCCCGCACCAGCGACTCCCAGGCGGCCGGCTCGGTGAAGCCGCCGTGCACGCGCACGGTCTCGACGAACCGGGACAGCTGGGTCGTCGTGGCGACGTACGCACACACGATGCCGCCCGGGCGCAGGGCGCCGGCGGCTGCGTCGAGGCAGTCCCACGGAGCCAGCATGTCGAGGATGATCCGGTCGCAGCGCTCCCCCGAGGCCGGCAGCTCCTCGGCGAGGTCGCCGAGGGTCAGTCGCCAGGCGGGGTGGGACTCGCCCTCGTCCGCGCCGAAGAACTGGCTGACGTTGCGGCGGGCGACGTCGGCGAACTCCTCGCGCCGCTCGTACGACGACACCCGGCCGTGCGGGCCGACCGCGCGCAGCAGCGAGCAGGTCAGGGCTCCGGAGCCGACGCCGGCCTCGACCACGTGGGCGCCGGGGAAGATGTCGGCCATCGCGACGATCTGCGCGGCGTCCTTGGGATAGACCACCGCTGCTCCGCGCGGCATGGAGACGACGAACTCGGAGAGCAGCGGGCGGAACACGAGGTACTCCCCGCCGGCGGAGGAGGTGACGGTGAACCCCTCCTCGCGGCCGATCATCTCGTCGTGGTCGAGGTGGCCGCGGTTGGAGAAGAAGCGCTTGCCCGGCTCGAGGGCGAAGTTGTGCTTGCGGCCCTTGCCGTCGATCAGGCGCACCCACTCGCCGGCGCGCAGCGGTCCGCGATGGACGCCGGACCATGCCTCGGCGGCGACGTCGCCGGTGGCGTCTCGGGGGTCGCCGTCGGCGTCGCGATGGGGATCAGTCACGGTCGGGGAGCCTATCCAGCCCGGACCGCTTGCTCCACGTCGGCGGTGGCCAGCACGCCGTAGACGGAGCCGTCCTGCTCGACCAGGAGGTACTCGCTGGCGGGCGTGCGCCGGATCGCGTCGAGCAGCTCCGCTCCCGTGATGGCGACCGGGAGGCGCAGGCCGTCCTCGACCGTCCGGGTCACGGCGGACACGACGACCCACGGCCGGCGGTCCTCGGGCATCGCCCGCACGGCGGCCTCGTCGACCACGCCGAGCGGGGTTCCGGTGGCGGAGACGGTCACGATGCTCCCCGCGGAGGCGTCGCGGGCCCGCCGGATCGCCTCGGCCAGCGGCAGGTCGTCGGGGACGGCGAGGGTACGGCGCGCGAGGTCGCGCGCGACCACCTCCTCGACCCGGCCGCGGATCCTGGCCGCCGCGATCGCCTGGGAGGCGCCGGTCCAGAGGAACAGCGCGATCACGAACGCCAGCAGCAGGTCGAGAACGTTGGCCTGGACCCCCGTCAGTCCGGGGAGGACCAGCGGCCACGAGAGCACGGCGATCGCGGTCAGCCGGCCGCCCCAGCCGGCCGCGATCACGCCGGTGTCGCGGCGGCCGGTGAGCTTCCAGATCCCGGCCTTGAGGACCCGGCCGCCGTCGAGGGGCAGTCCGGGGACCAGGTTGAGCACGCCGATCAGGAGGTTGGCACCGGCCATCCCCTGGACGGTCAGCAGCAGCAGGCCGTCCGGGGTCACGAACCAGAGTGCGGCCGCGGCGCCGCCGACCGCGAGCGAGGTGATGGGGCCGACGACCGCGATCCAGAACTCCTGGCGCGGGGTGCGCGCCTCTCCCTCGATGGCGGTGACGCCGCCGAGGAAGTGCAGCGTGATCGAGTGCACCTCGAAGCCGTAGCGTCGGGCAGCGACCGCGTGCGACGCCTCGTGCAGCAGCACCGCGAGGTAGAGGACGATCGCGAACGCGACACCCACGACGTACTTCAACCCGCCGAGGCCCGGCTGGATCTCCTCGACGCGGGGCGCCATCACGACCGCGATCAGTGCCGCGACCAGGAACCACGACGACGACACGAGCACGTCGCTGCCGGCGATCGTGCCGATCCGGAAGGTGCCCCGAGGGCTCGACGCGCGGCGGGGCCGCCGATCGCTCTCCGGGTCGCTGGTGGGCACATACCGAGGCTATCCAAAGGTTCCCCGTCCCTCCCCTTCGGCGGCCCGTTCGCCGGACGGTCGGCTCTCGTTGTCGGCGGTGTGGCCTACCGTCGCTGGCATGACCACCCCGACCGTCCCGACCGGCGTTCCGCCGACCGACCCCGCCGAGCGGGTCGGCACCCGGGTCGACGGTGTGGACGTGCTCGGGGCGCTCTCGCCGTCGCGGGCGGGCGACTTCATGACCTGCCCGCTGCTCTACCGGTTCCGCACCATCGACCGGCTGCCCGAACCCCCCTCGGTCGACGCCGTCCGCGGGACCGTGGTCCACAAGGTCCTGGAGGACCTCTTCGACCTCCCGGCGGCCGAGCGCACACCCGAGCGCGCCGACGCGATGGTGGTCCCTGCGTGGCAGGCGGTGCTGGAGGCCGAGCCCGCCCTGGCCTCGTTGTTCCCCGACCCCGACGAGGGCGCGGCCATCGGCTCCTGGCTGGTCTCCTGCCGCTCGGTGCTGGCCCGCTACTTCACGCTGGAGGACCCGCGGCGCCTCGAGCCGGCCGAGCGCGAGCTCTACGTCGAGGCGCTCACCGACACCAAGCTGCTCCTCCGGGGAGTCATCGACCGGGTCGACATCGCCCCGGACGGCGCGATCAGGATCGTCGACTACAAGTCGGGAAGCTCGCCCGGTGAGACGTACGAAGGCAAGGCGCTCTTCCAGCTGAAGTTCTATGCGCTCGTGCTGTGGCGGATGCGCGGCGTGATCCCGAAGCGGCTCCAGCTGATCTACCTCGCCAACGCCGAGATCCTCACCTACGACCCCGACGAGCACGACCTGCTCGCGACCGAGCGCAAGGTCCAGGCGGTGTGGGAGGCCGTGCGCCGGGCCCACGAGACCGGCGACTGGCTGCCGAGCCCCGGCCCGCTGTGCAAGTGGTGCTCACACCAGGCCCTCTGCCCGGCCTACGGCGGCACTCCCCCGCCGCTGCCGGTCCCGGTCACCCGAGAAGAGCAGCAAGCTCCGCCGGAGTGACGCCCACCAGGCTCTCGCGGAACACCCGGCGCGGACCGGATGGCACCGCGACGTGGTTGGGCACGACCAGCACCCGGCAGTTCGCGGCGGCCGCCGACGTGGCGCCGGTCGGCGAGTCCTCGATGGCCACGCAGTCCTCCGGCTCGACACCCAGCGCCGCGGCCGCGGTCAGGTACGGCTCGGGATGCGGCTTGCCGTTGTCGACCTGGTCGCCGGTCACGACCACCCGGAACGTCTCGGGCGGCAGGTGCTCGAGGATCGGCGCGACGAATCGCTGGTACGACATCGTCACCAGCCCGCACGGCACGCCGGCGTCCTTCAGCGCGAGCAGCAGCTCCCGCGCGCCGGGGCACCACGGGACGGCGTGCTGGACCCGCGCCACGACGCCGTCCAGCAGCCGCTCGACGATCTGCTCGGCGCTCAGCGGGATGCCGGTCCGCTCGCGGATGTAGTGCCCCGACGAGATCAGGCTGTTGCCGACCAGGTGCTGCGCGTCGGCAGTCGTCCAGGTGGCGCCGTACTCCTCGGCCAGCTCGACCTCGGTCGCCATCCAGTAGGGCTCGGTGTCGACCAGCGTGCCGTCCATGTCCCAGAGGACAGCCTTCACGTCGGTCAGTCCTCCGGGTCGTAGCCCAGGTTGGGCGACAGCCAGCGCTCGGTCTCCTTCAGCGTCCAGCCCTTGCGCTCGGCGTAGTCCGCCACCTGGTCGCGACCCAGCCGGCCGACGACGAAGTACTGCGCCTCCGGGTGGCTGTAGTAGATGCCCGACACGGCCGCGCCCGGCCACATCGCCATCGACTCGGTGAGCTCGATGCCGGTGTTGGCCTCGACGTCGAGCAGGTCCCAGATGGTCTGCTTCTCGGTGTGGTCGGGGCACGCCGGGTAGCCGGGCGCGGGCCGGATGCCGGTGTACTTCTCGGCGATCAGGTCCTCGTTGGAGAGCTGCTCCTCGGGGACGTGCGCCCAGAACTCGGTGCGCACCCGTTGGTGCAGGCGCTCGGCGAACGCCTCGGCCAGCCGGTCTGCCAGCGACTCGAGCAGGATCGCGGAGTAGTCGTCGAGCGCGGCCTTGAACTCCTGGACCTTCTCCACGGACCCGAGCCCGGCCGTGACCGCGAAGGCGCCGACCCAGTCCTGGAGGCCGCTCGCCGCCGGGGCGACGTAGTCGGCCATCGACCGGTTCGGGATCCCCTCGCGGTGCTTGCCCTGCTGACGCAGCTGGTGCAGGACGGCGCGCGCCTCCGTCCGGTCGTCGTCGGAGTAGACGACGACGTCCTCTCCGGTGCTCGCGGCCGGGAACAGCCCGTAGACGCCGTTGGCGGTGACCCACTTCTCCGCGATCATCTGGTCGAGCATGACCTGCGCGTCGTCGTACAGCTTGCGCGCGGCCTCACCCGTCGTCGGGTTGTTGAGGATGTCGGGGAACTTGCCCTTCATCTCCCACGCGTTGAAGAACGGCTGCCAGTCGATGTAGTCGCGCAGCTCGGCGAGGTCGTAGTCCTTCAGGACGTGCACGCCCGGTGTGCGCGGCTGCGGAGGCGTGTAGCCCGACCAGTCGATCGCGGTGGCGTTGGCCTTCGCGTCCGCGAACGACAGCTGCGGCCGCTCGGACTTCTGGGAGTGCCGCACCCGGAGGGAGTCGTAGTCCTTCTTGACCTCGGCGAGCAGGGGTGCCCGCCGCTCGTCGTGCAGCAGTGCGGCGGCGGTGGGGACCGAGCGGGACGCGTCCTTGACCCAGACCACCGGTCCGTCGTACTTGGGGTCCACCTTCACCGCGGTGTGGGCACGGGAGGTCGTGGCGCCGCCGATGAGCAGCGGGATCTCGAGCCCGAGCCGCTGCATCTCCGAGGCCATGGTGACCATCTCGTCCAGGGACGGCGTGATCAGTCCCGAGAGACCGATGATGTCGGCGTTGTGCTCCTTGGCCGCGTCGAGGATCTTCTGGGCGGGGACCATCACCCCGAGGTCGATGACCTCGAAGTTGTTGCACTGCAGCACGACGCCCACGATGTTCTTGCCGATGTCGTGGACATCGCCCTTGACGGTGGCCATGACGATCGTCCCGTTGGTCTCCTTGGCGGTGGCCAGCTCGGGGTTGTCGATCTTCTCCTGCTCGATGAACGGGATCAGGTAGGCGACCGCCTTCTTCATCACCCGGGCGGACTTCACGACCTGCGGGAGGAACATCTTGCCGGCGCCGAACAGGTCGCCGACCACGTCCATCCCGGACATCAGCGGACCCTCGATCACCTCGATCGGACGACCGCCGCGGGCAGCGATCTCCTGGCGCAGCTCCTCGGTGTCGGCCTCGACGTGGGCATCGAGCCCCTTGACCAGGGCGTGGGTGATCCGCTCGCCGACCGGGAGCTCACGCCACTCCTCGGTGGCTGCCTCGACGACCTCGCCGCTCCCCCGGTGCTGCTCGGCGAGCCCGAGCAGCCGCTCGGTGGCGGCGATGGAGTCGTCGGTGCGGTTGAGGACGACGTCCTCGATCGCGTCGCGCAGCTCGGCGTCGATCTCGCTGTAGGGCACCAGCGCACCGGCGTTGACGATGCCCATGTCGAGGCCGGCCTCGATCGCGTGGAAGAGGAAGACCGCGTGGATCGCCTCGCGCACCGGGTTGTTGCCGCGGAAGCTGAAGCTCACGTTGGAGATGCCGCCCGAGACCTTCGCGCCCGGCAGGTTCTCCTTGATCCAGCGGGTGGCCTCGATGAAGTCGACGCCGTACGTCGCGTGCTCCTCGATGCCGGTGGCGACCGCGAACACGTTGGGGTCGAAGATGATGTCGTCGGCCGGGAACCCCACCTGGTCCACGAGGATCCGGTAGGCGCGCTCGCAGATCTGCTTGCGGCGCTCCAGGTTGTCGGCCTGTCCGTCCTCGTCGAAGGCCATCACCACGGCCGCAGCGCCGTACTTCTTGCACAGGCGCGCCTGCTCGATGAACTTCTCCTCGCCCTCCTTCATGGAGATCGAGTTGACGATGGGCTTGCCCTGGACGTTCTTCAGGCCGGCCTCGATGACCTCCCACTTGGAGGAGTCGACCATGACGGGCACCCGGCTGATGTCGGGCTCGGACGCGACCAGCTTGAGGAAGCGGTCCATCGCCGCGACGCCGTCGATCATGCCCTCGTCCATGTTGACGTCGATGACCTGGGCGCCGCTCTCGACCTGCTGCGCGGCGACCGACAGCGCGGTGTCGTAGTCACCGTCCTTGATCAGGTTGCGGAACTTCGCGGAGCCGGTGATGTTGGTGCGCTCGCCGACGTTGACGAAGAGGCTGTCCTCCGCGATGGCGAACGGCTCGAGGCCGGACAGCCGCAGCGCGGGGGTGGCCACGACGGGCTCGCGCCGCTCCTTGCCCTCCACCGCCCGCGCGATGGCGGCGATGTGGTCGGGCGTGGTGCCGCAGCAGCCGCCGAGGATGTTGACGAAGCCCGCCTCGGCGAACTCCTTCACGATCGCGGCGGTGTCGTCCGGGGTCTCGTCGTACTCACCGAAGGCGTTGGGCAGGCCGGCGTTCGGGTACGCCGACACGAAGGTGTCGGCGAGCCGCGAGAGCTCGGCGATGTAGGGGCGCATCTCCTTCGCGCCGAGGGCGCAGTTGAGCCCCACGGCGAGCGGCTCGGCGTGCCGGACGGAATCCCAGAACGCCTCGGTGACCTGACCCGAGAGGGTGCGGCCGGACGCGTCGGTGATGGTGCCGGAGATGACCACCGGCCAGCGGCGGCCGGCCTCCTCGAACAGCGTCTGCACGGCGAAGATCGCGGCCTTCGCATTGAGCGTGTCGAAGATGGTCTCGATGAAGATCAGGTCGGAGCCACCGTCGACGAGGCCGCGCGCCGCGATCAGGTAGGCCTCGACGAGCTGGTCCCACGAGACGTTGCGGGCCGCGGGGTCGTTGACGTCCGGGCTGATCGACGCCGTGCGCGTGGTCGGGCCGAGCGCGCCGGCGACGTAGCGCTTCTGCCCGGTCGCCGCGGCCACCTCGTCGCACACGGCGCGGGCGAGCCGGGCCGACTCGAGGTTGAGCTCGTAGGCGAGCTCCTCCATGCCGTAGTCGGACAGCGAGATCGAGTTCGAGTTGAACGTGTTGGTCTCGATCAGGTCGGCGCCGGCCTCGAGGTACTCGCGGTGGATGCCGGCGATGATCCCGGGCTGGGTGATCGAGAGCAGGTCGTTGTTGCCGACCAGGTCGGAGGGCCAGTCGGCGAACCGGTCACCGCGGTAGCCCGCCTCGTCGGGGCGATCGCGCTGGATGGCGGTGCCCATGGCGCCGTCGAGGATCACGATCCGCTCGCGCAGCAGCGCGGTGAGCTCGTCGGTCGTGTCCGGTCGCCAGTCGTGGGAACCCGATGCCATGTTTCACCCTTCCGTCACGGAAGGCGCCCTTGGAATCTCGCCGAGCGTGGCGGGCCTCACGTCGGAAGGTCCCGTTGCAACGCCTCTCGGCCCCCCGATCCTAACCGGCCCGGCCACCCCAGCGACGATTTCCCGCATGCTGGCACCCCTACGGGGGCTCCGGCCCCGTAGGCCCCCACTAGGCTCGTCAGGGTGATGGAGATCGAGGACCCGCCGAGCCTGGTCCGGCCCGTGGTGATCGCAGCGTTCGAGGGCTGGAACGACGCGGCCGAGTCGGCGTCGGCGGTCGTGGACCACTTGCTGAAGGTGTGGAACGCGCGGGTCGTGGCCGTGATCGACCCGGAGGACTACTACGACTTCCAGGTGAACCGCCCGAGCGTGGGCGTGGACGACAACGGCTTCCGCAGCCTGACGTGGCCGAGCACCCATGTCGCAGTCGCCTCTCCCCCGGACCTCGACCACGACGTGATCCTGGTCCGCGGCATCGAGCCCAACATGCGGTGGCGCGGGTTCTGCGCCGAGCTGCTCGCCTGCATCGACGACCTGGGCGGGGAGCTGGTGGTGACGCTCGGTGCGCTGCTCGCCGACACCCCCCACACCCGCCCGATCCCGGTCACCGGCACCGCGACCGAGCCGGACCTCGTCGACCGGATGAAGCTGGAGCAGTCGACCTACGAGGGACCGACCGGCATCGTCGGCGTGCTCCAGGACGCGTGCGTGAAGTTGGACATCCCGGCGGCGTCGTACTGGGCGGCCGTGCCGCACTACGTCGCGCAACCGCCGTGTCCCAAGGCCACCTTGGCGCTGCTCGGCCAGATCGAGGACCTGCTCGGCGTGAGCATCCCGTTGGGCGACCTGCCCGACGACGCCCGGGCGTGGGAGCGCGGGGTCGACGAGCTCGCCGAGGAGGACGAGGACATCGCCGACTACGTCCGCTCGCTGGAGGAGACCCGCGACACGGCCGACCTGCCCGAGGCGTCCGGCGAGGCGATCGCGCGCGAGTTCGAGCGCTACCTCAAGCGCAGGGGCGACGAGGAGTCATAGCAGCAGGCCCAGCGCCGCGTCGAGCACCGGCAGCAGGGTCGCCGCGGCGTCGGGGTCGCTGGTGTCGGCCAGCCCGTCGGTTCCGAGGGTCGACGCGACCCAGGCGTCGACCGCGGCTGTCGCGCGCGGTGCGTCGAGGTCGTCGGCGAGCGCGGCCAGCACCTCGGTGACCACCGGGGCCGCCGGCGCGCCCGCTCCGAGCGCCAGCGCCGACCGCCACCGGGCCACGTCGTCGACGGCGACCCAGAGCATGTCGTCGGTCCACTCCCAGTCCTCGCGGTAGTGGTGGCGCAGCAGCGCGAGCCGGATCGCCATCGGGTCGATGTCGCTGTTGCGCAGCGCCGAGACGAAGACCAGGTTGCCGCGCGACTTCGACATCTTCTCGCCGTCGTAGCCGACCATGCCGGCGTGCACGTAGGCCCGGGAGTACGGCGCACCGGTCGCCACCTGCGCGTGACCCGCGCACATCTCGTGGTGCGGGAAGACCAGGTCGCTGCCGCCGCCCTGGACGTCCATCGTCGAGCCGAGCTGCTCCAGGGCGATCGCGGCGCACTCGATGTGCCAACCGGGGCGACCGCGACCGAACGGGCTCTCCCACGCAGGCTCGTCCGGGCGCTCCGCCCGCCACACGACGCAGTCGAGCGGATCCTTCTTGCCCGCGCGGTCCGGGTCGCCACCGCGCTCTCCGAAGAACCGCAGCATGGTGGCGCGGTCGTAACCCGACTCCTCGCCGAAGGCCGGGTCGGCGGTGACGGAGAAGTAGAGGTCGTCCTCGACCTTGTAGATCGCGCCCGCGGCCTGGAGCCGCTCGATCAGGGCGATCACCAGCGGGATCGACTCGACCGCACCGATGAGCGCGTCGGGCGCCAGCACCCGCAGGGCGTGCATGTCCTGGCGGAACAGCTCGGTCTCGCGCTCGGCGAGCTCGACCCAGTCGACCCCGACCTTGGTCGCACGCTCGAGCAGGGGGTCGTCGACGTCGGTGACGTTCTGGACGTAGCGGACGTCGAGTCCCGCCGACCGCCAGGCACGGTTGAGCAGGTCGAACCCGATGTAGGTGTTCGCGTGGCCGAGGTGGGTCGCGTCGTACGGGGTGATGCCGCAGACGTAGAGCTTCATCTCCGCGCCGTCCGCGGGAGCGGTCGCCACGACACTGCCGGTCGCGGTGTCGTGAATCGCTACCGGCGGCCCGACCACGGGCAACGACGGCAACTCCGGAGCGGTCCACGCGCGCATGCGGCGATGTTATAGGTGGGTTCAGCGGTCGACTGCCGCGGTCCAGCTCGCTCGGCCATTTCGGGCCGGCAGCGTGGTGCACGCGGCGAAGCCGCACGGCGCGAAGTCCCTGGGCCGAGCTTGCGAGGGCCCGGGCGGCGAGCGTCGTCTGCGACACGCTCGGCCCATTCAAATCAGAACGGGGGCCAGGGGATGGCGGGCCAGCCGCCGTGGGGGCCTGGAAGCTCGCCCCGGGCGAGCAGCCGCTCGGCCCGGCGCTCCAGCGCGCGGACCTCCAGGTCGGTGAGGTGCTCGCGGAGCCGCTCGCCGAGGTCGCCCCGCACGGCCGTGAGTACGGCGCCCACGACCGCCTGCTCCTCGTCGGTCAGCGCAGTGCCGGCCCAGCCCCACAGGACGGTGCGGAGCTTGGGCTCGTGGTGGAAGGTGACGCCGTGGTCGACGCCGTACCGATGGCCGTCGGGCATCGGCAGGACGTGACCGCCCTTGCGGTCGGCGTTGTTGACGAGCACGTCGAACACGGCCATCCGCCGCAGCTCGGGGGTGTCCTCGTGGACGAGGGTGACGTCGCGGTCGCGGTCGTCGACCCCGTCGAAGACCGCGAACCAGCCGTCCGGCACCCGGCGGGCCAGGACCAGGGTCACCGCCTCGTCGTCGGGGTCGACGACCTGCCACTCCTGCAACATCCCCGGGCCGTGGGGGCCGTCGCCGCACCAGGTGCGCGGCACCAGGTTCCAGCCGGTCGCCTCGCTGACCAGGTAGGCCGCGACCTCCCGGTCGGCGAGCGTGCCCTCGGGGAAGTCCCACAGGGGCCGCTCGCCGGCGATCGGCTTGTAGACCACCTCGCGGCCGTCGAGCTCGGCGAGGAACGTCGCGTTGGACGCCGGCATGATCCGCCCGCGCAGGGCGAGGCGGTCGGTCGGCCCCGACATCACTCGGGGCGGCGCTTGAAGCCGTTGGCGCGCACGCAGAGGTGACCGTCGGGGTCGATCGGCTGGCCGCAGAACGGGCAGTCGGGCCGACCGGCTCCCAGGACCCGCTCGGCACGCCGGACGAACGCCCGGGCGTGGCCGGCGTCGATGCGGACGACGAAGACCTCGGTCGGCTCGGCGTCCGCGAGGAGCACCTCGTCCTCGGCGTCGTCGCTGATCCCGACCAGCTCCTCGCCGACCGGGAAGACCTCGATCACGACCCGCTCGGCCTGGGGGTCCCACGACAGCGTCATCGTGCCGGCGCGGAACTCCTCGGCGATCGGCAGGTCGAGCGGCTCCTCGTCGGTGAGACCGACCGGCGCGACCGCGGGGATGACGGTCGTGGTGCGCGCCTCGGCCATCACCTCGTCGAGCAGCTCGTCGATCCGCTCGGCCAGCGCCGCCACCTGCTGCTTCTCCAGCGCGACGCTGACGACCCGGGCACCGTCACGGGCCTGGAGGAAGAACGTCCGCGCGCCCGGCTCGCCGACAGTGCCCGCGACGAAGCGCTCGGGCGGGTCGAAACCATGGACGATCGGTGGCATGGAGCCACTTTACGAGCCCTCGGTGACGGGGTCGGGTCCGGCGCCGCCACCGACGGTGCCCCTGGACCGCCGGGTGCGCTTGCCGGCCGGCCGGACGAGCCAGGACAGGTCGCCGGCGTGGGTGTTGGACGCCAGCACGTAGGGCCGGTCGGCGGTGTACTGGATGATCGAGATCGACGCCGGGTCGACGTTGATCCGCTGGAACAGGTCCAGGTGCATCCCCAGCGCATCGGCGAGCACGGCCTTGATGATGTCGCCGTGGCTGACCGCGACCCACACCGCGCCGGGGCCGTGCTCGGCCTCCACAGCGGCGTCGTGGCGTCGTACGGCCTCGACGGCGCGGTGGCGCATCTGCACCATCGACTCGCCGCCGGGGAACGCCGCGGCCGAGGGGTGGCGCTGGACGGTCGACCAGAGCTTCTCCTTGGCCAGCTCGCCGAGCTTGCGGCCCTGCCAGTCGCCGTAGTCGCACTCCGCCAGGCCGCGCTCCGTGGCCGCCTTGAGGGCCGCCGGATGAGCCTGCGCGATCGCCTTGGCGGTCTGCCGGCAGCGTTCCTGCGGACTGGTGACGAGCGCCGCGAGCGGTACGACGGCGATCCGTTCGGCCGCGGTCGCGGCCTGCCGTTGCCCGGTGTCGTCGAGCCGGACGCCCGCGAGACGCCCGGCGAGCACGCCGGACGCGTTGGCGGTGGTGCGTCCGTGCCGAACCAGGAGAACTGTGGCCACGAACCGGAGCGTAGCCAGGTTTCGAGGCTCGCTGCGCTCGCACCTCAACCACCGATATGTTTCCCATCGTGATCGTCGACAGCGCCGTCTACCGCAAGGGCCGGCGGCTGCCGGTCGACTGCGGGGTGCACGACTACGGCGCGCTCCGCGCCGCTGCGGCCGGCGGCGGGCACGACTTCGTCTGGGTCGGTCTCTACGAGCCGAGCCACCTCGAGCTCGAAGACATCGCGCACGCGTTCGGCCTGCACCCGCTCGCGGTCGAGGACGCGGTGGTCGCCCACCAGCGGCCCAAGCTCGAGCTCTACGAGGGCAACCTGTTCCTCACCGTGAAGACGCTGTGGTACGTCGACGAGGACGACGCCGTCGAGACCGGCGAGATCAACCTCTTCGTGGGCGACGACTTCGTCATCACCGTGCGGCACGGGCGTGGATCGCAGCTGCGCGATGCCCGGCACGGGCTCGAGGAGCAGCAGAACGTCCTGAGCCACGGTCCGTCAGCCGTGGTCTACGCCGTCTGCGACACCGTCGTCGACGGCTACCTCGCCGTCATGGAGGAGCTCCAGGTCGACGTCGACGAGGTGGAGGAGTCGGTGTTCTCCGAGGAGCGCACCAACGACTCGGTGCGGATCTACACCCTCAAGCGGGAGCTGGCGGAGGTACGCCGGGCCGTGCTGCCGTTGCGCGAGCCGATGCGCCGGTTCACCGTCGGCGCGGTGCCGGGGATCCTGCCCGACGCCGGCCCGTTCTTCCGCGACGTGGCCGACCACCTCTCGGTCGCCGCGGACGCGATCGACAACCTCGACTCGTTGCTCTCGACCGCGTTCGACGCCCACGTCGCCCGGATCCAGGTGCAGCAGAACGACGACATGCGCAAGATCTCGGCCGGCGCCACGCTGATCGTCGTACCGACCCTGATCGCGGGCATCTACGGCATGAACTTCCAGCACATGCCCGAGCTCGGCTGGACGTTCGGCTACCCGTTCTCGCTGCTGCTCATGGGCGGCGTCGTCGCCGGCCTGTGGATGATGTTCAAGCGCTCGGGCTGGTTCTAGCCCGCTCGGATCAGGCCGTCAGGACGCCGGCGCTGAGCAGCACCAGCACGGCGCCGCCGAGCAGGACCCGGTAGATCACGAACGGCGCGTAGTTGTGCGTGCTGACGTAGCGCAGCAGCCAGGCGATCGCGGCGTAGCCGACGACGAAGGAGACGACGGTCGCGACGATGGTCGGCGTCCAGCCGTAGCTGTTGGCGCCGTTCGGGATCTCCTTCATCTCGTAGACGCCGGCCCCGATCACGGCCGGGATCGCGAGGAGGAAGGCGTACCGCGTGACCGCTTCGCGGTCGTAGCCGAGCAGCCGCCCCATAGAGAGCGTGGCGCCGGAGCGCGAGACCCCGGGAACCAGGGCAGCCGCTTGGGCGAGGCCCATGAGGACCGCGTCGCGGACGCTCAGCTGCTTGATCTTCTTCTCGGTGCCGCCGAGCCGGTCCGCCAGGCCGAGCACGACGCCCATCACGATGAGCATCGTCGCGATCAGCCAGAGGTTGCGGAACTCGCTCTCGATCGTCTCCTTGAAGGCGACGCCGAGCAGCACGATCGGCACCGACCCGACGATGATGAACCAGCCCATCCGCGCGTCGAGGTGGCCGCGGTACTCGGGCTTGAACAGCGACATCGCCCACATCCGGCCGATCCGCCAGATGTCCTTGCGGAAGTAGAGCAGCACGGCCAGCTCGGTGCCGATCTGCACCACCGCGGTGAAGGCGGCTCCTGGATCGCCCCAGCCGAACAGCTCCGGGAAGATCCGCAGGTGCGCACTGCTGGAGATCGGCAGGAACTCCGTCAGACCCTGCAGCGTGCCGAGCACCAGGGCTTGCAGGAAGTCCGCCACGCTGACGGATCCTACGGAAAGGTCGTGGGCGAGCCGTCAGCCGCCCCGCCGGCGTGACCGACTACCTTTGCCCCCATGCAGCAGCGGTACGTCGGCAGCAGTGGTCTCCGGGTGTCGCGGCTGGGGCTCGGCACGATGACCTGGGGCAAGGACACCGACGAGCACGAGGCCCGCGACCAGCTCATCGCGTTCTGCGAGGCGGGCGGCACGCTGGTCGACACCGCAGCGGGCTACACCGACGGCCGCTCGGAGGAGCTGGTCGGATCGTTGATCGGCGACGTCGTACGCCGTGACGAGGTGGTCCTCGCGACGAAGGCCGGGATCTGGCGCCGCGGCGGCGAGCGCACCACCGACACCTCGCGCCGCGCGCTCCTCGACGGCCTCGACACCTCGCTCGAGCGGCTCGGCGTCGACCACGTGGACCTGTGGCAGGTGCACATCTGGAGCGACGAGGTGCCGCTCGACGAGACCCTCGGCGCTCTCGACACGGCCACGTCCTCGGGTCGGGCGACCTACGTCGGGATCTCGAACTACGCCGGCTGGCAGACCGCCCAGGCCGCCACCTGGCAGCGGGCCGCGCCCGGCCGGGCCCCGATCGTCTCCACCCAGGTCGAGTACTCCCTGGTCAACCGCGACATCGAGCGCGAGGTGCTCCCGGCCGCGGCTGCCATGGGGCTGGGCATCCTCCCGTGGTCCCCGTTGGGGCGCGGCGTCCTGACCGGCAAGTACCGCACGGGCATCCCGGGTGACTCGCGAGCCGCCTCCCCCGTCTTCGCGTCGTTCGTCGAGCGCTACCTCGACGAGCGCAGCCGCGGCATCGTCGAGGCCGTCGTGCGGGCCGCCGACGGCCTGGACTGGACGCCTCTGGAGGTGGCGCTGGCGTGGGTCCGCGACCGGCCGGGCGTCACGGCGCCCATCGTCGGAGCCCGCACGGCGACCCAGCTCAAGGGTGCGATCGGCGTCGAGAGCAAGGAGCTGCCGCCCGAGATCCGCGAGGCCCTGGACGACGTGTCGGAGCCGGCATGATGCGCAACGGGACGGTCGAGTGGCAGTTCGAGAAGGTCACCTTCTCCCGCGACTACCCGCGCAACGTCGTCACCCGGCTGCTCGTCGAGCGCGCCGAGCACGGTGGCTGGGAGCTGGTGCGCGTGCGGATCTCGCCGGACGGCACCCGCCGGGTGATCCTGCGTCGCAAGATCATCCGCGCGGTCCGCACCGGCTGACGACCTCGCTGCCCGTCAGCGGATCTCCTGCAGGAAGCCCGCCACGTGGGTGCGCAGGTCCGTGGCCAGTCGCGACAGGTCGAGCGAGGCGTTCGTCATCTCGGTCGCACCTGCGCTGGTGGCCTCGGTGGACGAGCCGATCGCGGTGATGTCCTCGGTGACCTCGGAGACGGCGCTCGCCGCCTCGGTGGTCGTCCGGCTCAGCTCGCCGGCCGCGTCCCGCTGCTCGCCGACCGCCTGCGCGATCGTGCGCAGGTTGTCGCCCATCCGGCCCACCGCGCCGGTGATCCCCTCGAGCGCGCCGACGGCGGCGCCGGTGGCGGCCTGCATGGCTCCCACCTGCTCCTCGATCCGGTGCGTCGCCTCGGCGGTCTGCGAGGCCAGCGTCTTGACCTCGGAGGCGACGACGGCGAAGCCCTTGCCGGACTCCCCCGCACGCGCCGCCTCGATCGTCGCGTTGAGCGCGAGCAGCCGGGTCTGGCTCGCGACCTGGCTGATCAGGCCGACGACGTCGCCGATCTCCTGGGAGGCGTCGGAGAGCCCCTGGACGGTCGACCGGACCTGCTCGGCCTCCTGGAAGGCGAGCTCTCCGACCCGGTTGGACTCGTCGGTCTGCTCCTGGATCGCGCGGACGGTGCTGGCGAGCTGCTCCACGGCAGCCGCCGCGACGGTCACCGCGTCGGATGCGGTCCGGGACCCGTCGGCGACCTGGGCCGCCCGGGTGGCGGTGTCCTCGGCCGTCGTGGCGAGGCCGCGCGACGACGCCTCCATCTCCGTCGCGGCGGCCGCGACCTGGTCGGACAGCCCGAGCACGGCCTCCTCGAACGCGTTGGCGAGCTCGCCCTTGCGGGCCTCCTCGGCCTCGAGCCGGTCGTGGGTGTCGGCCATCGCGTCGATGGCGCTGTTGATGGTCTGGGCCCCGGCCTGGAAGGAGCCGAGCATGCCGCGCACCAGGAACCGGCGGTAGAACCGTCCCTCGCTCGCGTAGCGCAGCGAAGCCGAGGACTCACGGACGTAGGCGTCGGTGAGGTCGAGCAGCGAGTTCATCGCGTCCCGGACCGCGTGCAGCTCCGGGTGGTCACCGAGGTCCGGGACCCGTGGCTCGAGGTCGCCCTCGGCCGCCGAGCGGCAGACCTCGGTCACCGCGGCCAGCGCTGCCCGCAACCGGGTCAGCTCGTCGTCGGCCGCGTCGTTCAGTGCGCCGGTGTCCGGCAGTACGGCGGTCATGCCGCCACCTCCTCCTGGGAAAGCGACCAGACGAACTCGTCGTAGGTCTGTCCGGCCGCGGCGAGCTCGGCGTCGAGCAGTGCCTTGCCGGCTTCGACGGCGTCGCTGGTGCTGGCGTGCCGGGACTCCTCGGCCAGCAGCCGCGCGTACAGGTCCCGGATGACGGCGAGCGTGGCGCGGTCCGCCGTGCGGCGGTTGGAGTGGTAGCCCAGGATCCGCCCGCTGCTGTCGAACGTCGGCGTCACGTGGGCGAGGACCCAGTAGTGGCCTCCGTCCGCGCTGAGGTTCACGACGTAGGCGAAGATCTCCTCGCCGTTCGCGATCCGGTCCCAGAGCAGCCGGAACACGCTCCGCGGCATGTCGGGGTGCCGGATGATGTTGTGCGGCTTGCCGATGAGGTCGCGCTCGTCATAGCCGCTGATCTCGACGAACAACCGGTTGACGTAGGTCAGCCGGCCCTGGGGGTCGGTCTTGGACACGATGATCTGGTCGGGGCGGAAGGTCTTCTCCTGCCCCGTCGGGGTGATGCTGGTGGGGCGCACGCCGCGGGCCTCCGTTCGGTTCGACTCAACCCCTCATTCGGCAGGTCGGCCGTCCGGTTGAGGAACGCCGCGGCCCGATCAGACCTGGTCGAGGAACCGGTCGAGGACCCGCGCGCCGAAACGGAGCGCGTCGACCGGCACCCGCTCGTCGACGCCGTGGAAGAGGGCGGTGAAGTCCAGGTCGTCGGGCAGCCGGAGCGGCGTGAAGCCGTAGGTGCGCATGCCGAGCGCCCGGAAGTGCTTGGCATCGGTGCCGCCGCTCATCAGGAACGGGGCGACCAGCGCATCCGGGTCCTCCGCCAGCAGGCTCCGGGTCATCGCATCGACCAGCGCCCCGTCGTACGGCGTCTCCCAGGGCTGCTGGTTGGAGACGAAGTCGATGCTCACGTCCTCGCCGCACAGCTCGGCCATGGTCCGGAAGAACTCGTCCTCGTAGCCCGGGAGGAACCGGCCGTCGATGTGCGCACTGGCCTCCGTCGGCACCACGTTGACCTTGTAGCCGGCCGACAGCATGGTCGGGTTGGTCGTGTTGCTGATCACCGCCCCGAGCATCCGGGTGGCACCGCCGAACTCCTCGACCAGGGTGCGCGCGTTCTCCGGCGTGACGTCGGTGCCGGCGATCGCGCCGACGGTGCCGAGCAGCGTCCGCATCGTCGGCGTGAGCCGCACCGGCCACTCGTAGGCGCCGATCCGCGCCACCGCCTCGGCGATCCGGGTGACCGCGTTGTCGGGGTTGATCATCGACCCGTGGCCCGCCCGGCCCCGCGCGGTGAGCCGCATCCAGGCCATGCCCTTCTCAGCCGCCTCGATCAGGTAGAGCCGCTGGCCCCGCACGGTGGTGCTAAACCCGCCGACCTCCCCCACTGCCTCGGTGCACCCCTCGAACTCCTCGGGGTGGTCGCGCACCAGGACCTCCGCGCCGAGGTGGCCGCCCGCCTCCTCGTCGGCGGTGAAGCACAGCACGACCGGCCGCGAGGGCACCCGCCCCGAACGCTGGCGCTCGCGCACCACCGAGAGCAGCATCGCGTCGAAGTCCTTCATGTCGACGGCGCCCCGCCCCCAGACGCTCAGCCCACCGTATTGACACTCCTGGACCT
The DNA here is from genome assembly GCF_014180685.1 of Nocardioides pelophilus. Lineage (GTDB taxonomy): Bacteria > Actinomycetota > Actinomycetes > Propionibacteriales > Nocardioidaceae > Nocardioides > Nocardioides pelophilus. The sequence continues at coordinate 32,838 of NZ_JACEHF010000018.1, forward strand.
CACCGCTGAACGGGTGGACGGCCCAGTCCTCCGCCGCGGCAGGCACGACGTCGAGATGTCCGTGGAGGAGCAGCGCGTCGGTGCGCGTCCCGTCACCGCCCCAGCGGGCGACCACCGAGGCTCGTCCCGGTGTGGACTCGTAGATCCGGGTGTCGATGCCGACGTCCTCCAGCAGCCCGGCGACATGTTCGGCAGCCTTGCGTTCGCCGGGCCCGTCGTCGGAGCCGTAGTTGGACGTGTCGATCCGGATCAGCTCGCGGCAGATGTCGACGACCTCGTCCATGCCGCCATCCTCGCACCCGGCGGGTGACGCCGGCGCTGACTCCCGGTCAACCGCAGCTGATCGGCCGCGGGTCCACCCGGTCGCGCTCGGCCCGCGGGTCCCGGCCGCCCCCGCAGTCGATCCGGCGGTCCGCCGTACGGTCCCTCGCCAGGAGGCGGTCCCTGCCCGCCTGGCCCCAGAGCCGGTCGGCCCCGGGGCCGCCCGACAGCCGGTCGTCGCCACCGCCCCCGCAGATCCGGTCCCGCCCGCCGAGACCGCGGAGGGTGTCCGCGCCGCCGAGTCCGGCGATCACGTCGGGTCCGGGCGTGCCGTCCAGCACGTCGGCACCGGCGGTGCCCACGACGGTCGCCGGCGCGCCGCCGCAGGTCGGAGCGACGGGGCGGTCCATGAGGAACGCCCAGATGCGGGTCTCCTGGCCACCGATCACGTGCCCGCCGTTCTGCACGAGGATCAGCTGGTAGCCGTCACAGCGGGCACCGTGGCCGGTGAGGTCGTAGACCCGGGCGCGATTGCCGCTGACCCGGTAGGTCTCGCGCAGCACGCCGTTGTTGGCGCCGCCGATCTCCTGGTCGAAGCAGCCGTTCTGCTCCGCCCAGAACCGCATCGGGTTGAAGACCCGCCAGTCGACGTCCCAGTCGACCGGATCGTGGTAGGCCGCGGTCGGCGGCGGTGCCACGGCTTGGTCGTCGGTCCCGTGCAGATGGATGACCCGGGCGTCGGCGCTGTGGAGGACGGGATCGGAGCTGTCGGCCTCGCACTGGCCGTCGCCGCCCTGGCAGTACAGCAGGCCCGCATTGACCGCGACCGCTGCGATCTTGTCCCTCGTCGAGGAACGTTGCAGGAGGTAATAGGGCATGAACGCTCCGCGCGAGGTGCCGCCGACGAAGATCCGGTCCGGGTCGACCGAGGCGCAATCACGGAGCCGGTCGATGACGAGGCTGAGGAACTGGCTGTCCAGGTTGCCCGGGCCGTCGGCGGCCCGGTGGTTCCACGTCCGGCCGATGCCGTTCGGCGTCACGATGATCGCGCCGTCCGGATCGGTGGCCGGCCAGAAGCCCGGCGCCATCGCAGAACCGTCGCCGCCGTCGCCGTGCAGCCAGATCAGCACCGGCCGACCCGGGGGCGGGGCCGGCGTCGACGGCACCCGCCAGTGGAAGGAGTGGGCCTGGCCGTCGGACGTGGTCAGCTGCGTCCGACCGGTCGCGGCCTCGGACCCGCACAAGCCGGTCGCGGTCGTGGGTGCGGCATCCGAGACCGACTGCGCGGGTGCGGACAGCCAGCCGAACGCCATCACGCCGGCAGCGGCCAGGCGCAGTCGGCGTCTGTTCGACACGGAGATCCCCATCGGCCTCCCCTTCGCGGCGCGTCGCTGCCGCGAGGCTAACCGCGGCAAGCGGCCTGGCTCGTCGAAACGACGGACTCTTTACGCAGGACGCTTCCCAGTGACCGGGTAGACCCGGGTCGACCCGGCTCAGCTCGCGGTGGACGTCGACGACCTCCACGCCGCCAACCGCTCGGGACGGGACGACCTGCCGAAGGTGACATCGGCGATGCCCTTGAGGTGGACCGCTCCGAGGAAGGTCGCGTACGCCAGCTCCGGCAGCAGCAGTACGGCGACGAGTCGTGCGCGCCATCCGCCTCGCCACACGCGGGCGACCCGGGCGAGCGCCAGCACGGCTCCCAGGACCAGCCAGAACGGCAGCCACACCCACGAGTCGACGGCCAGGGCCGTCACGGCCAGCAGCCCGAGACCGGCGCCGGCCGCGAGCGAGCCGTGGCTGAGCCCCAGCTGCTGGGTCCAGTGGCGCCAGGTGTGGGTGCGGACGCCGTACTCGCCGAGGGTCTCGAGAGCGCCGTGCTGGGTGCGCAGGCGCTGAGCCCACAGGGCGCCCCAGGTCGGCATCAGGCCGGTCACGACCGTGCAGTCGGCCGGCGAGACCACCAGCGCACCGAGCGACCTGAGCGCCAGTGTGATCTCGCTGTCCTCGGTCAGCGCGACCGTGTCGAAGACGTCGCCGGGAACGCCCGGGAGCGAGGTGCCGCGGGCGGCCGCGACCGCGCGGAGGGCCCGCGGGCGGAAGATCGATGCGGTGCCGGTCAGGACGTGGGCTGACGCCCCCTGGCCCCGGAGATCGAGGGCGTGGCGGAGCAGCTCGTTGCGCTGGAGCTGGCCCAACAGGCCTCCGCCCGCCTCGCCGGCGATCAGACCGCCGATCGCCATCAGCGCCCGGTCGTCGGCCATCCTGCGCGCCGCGCCTTCGAGGAAGCCGTCTCCGAGCACCGTGCCGGCACCCGTCACCATGACCAGGTCGTTGTCACCCAGGCCCGGCAGCAGCCCACCCAGCGCTCGGTTCAGGGCGCCCGCCTTCTCGTGGGTGCTGCGGAACGCCTCGACGACCTCGACGCCGTGCGACCTGGCCAGACCGACGGTGTCGTCGACGCAGTTGTCAGCCACCACGATCACCCGGTCGGGCTGCCGCGACTGCGCGCCGAGCGCGTCCAGCGTGACGCTGAGACTGCCCTCCGCGTTGTGGGCGGGGATGACGACGGTGATCGTCACCGGACCTGCGTAGACACCGCGCGTCTCCTCCATCACGATCCGGGGCGCCAGCGGGGTGCGGTGACGTCTGCTGCGCCGCGCACCCGTGGTGACCGCGCGCTCGACGACCGACACTCCGGCCGCGACGGCGACAGCCAGGACGACGGAGAGCACGACCGGCCACCCGGGACGGACATGGGCGCCGGCGCCTCCGAGCACCGACGAGAACGCCACTGCCCAGAGCGCGGTCGATGCGAGCACCGCACCACCCAGCACGACCAACCCGACCGTGCGCCGCCGTCGACCCATCGTTGACCCCTCCTACGATCAGGTTAGGGATCCGGCATCACACCAACAGGTGATCGGGTCCTGGCCAGGACATTGTCCCGCCATTTTCGACCGATCGGTCAGGTTCGGTAGTCCCCCAGGTGATGGCTGGGCTAGCAGCTGGAGACATCGCCCGGGTCGCCGACGCACGTCGAGAGCCCGGGGCTGCCGCTCGACACCCGCATCCGATCGCCGGCGAACCCGTCCACGGTGTTCAGGTCGTTGACGCCGGCACCACCGTCGAGCGCCACCTCCGTGGCGCCGAGTCCGCCGTACATGTGGTCGTCGTACCGGCTGCCGATGATCTGCTGGAAGTGAGTGATCTGGTCGGCCTCTCCCGATCCCCTGGTGACGGTACCCGCGTCGAGGTCCAGCCAGATGCCGCTGTCGGCCGCCAGGTAGCGAGCGGTGTCGATGCCGGTGCCCCCGTCCGCGACGTCGCTCCCCTGCCCGAGCATCACCCAGTCGTTGCCCTCGCCTGCGTCGATCGTGTCGTCGCCACCGCGCCCGTCGAGGAAGTCCGTGCCTCCCCCACCCCAGATCCGGTTGGGTCCGGCGTCGCCGTAGAACTGGTCCTCGAAGATGGTGCCGACGATGTCCTCGACGCCGGTGACCTTGCCGAGGATCCCGGCCCGTCCGCTGGTCAGGTTGACGATGATGCTGCGCCCCAAGGACGAGTAGTCGAGGGTGTCGATGCCAGCGTCGCCGCGGATGACGTCGGCTTCGGTGGGGCCTCCCGGGAAGATGACGTCGTCGCCGGCCAGCGCGTTGATGATGTTCGGCACGTCGACGGTCCCGCGCAGCACGTCGTCCGCCGGGGTGCCGACGATGTTCTCGAAGCCCGCGACGTCGTCGGACCCCGCGTCGCCGCCCGTCGTGCCGGCCGCGAGATCGACCACGACGCCTGCGGTGAGGAACCGGTAGCTCAGCGTGTCCTTGTCCAGGCCACCGTCGGCGGTATCGTCGCCGCGACCCGGGCGGATGGCGTCCGGGCCGCTGCCGCCGAGCAGGTCGTCGGCACCGTCGCGTCCGACCAGGAAGTCGCGCCCGCCCAGGCCCTCGAACCGGTTGTCGCCTGCTGTGCCGACCAGCCGGTCGTCGCGCTCGGTGCCGACCGCGTTCTCGATCGAGACGACCAGATCGGTCACCGCGCCGGTCACCGACCGCGCCGACAGCCGGACCTCGACCGAACCGCTGTCCAGGTCGTCGTAGCGGACCGTGTCGCTGCCCACCTCACCCCACGCCTCGTTGCTCCCCGGACCCGGGTAGAGGACGTCGTCTCCGTCGCCACCGCGCAGGACGTCGTTGCCGGCAAGTCCTTGCAGGACGTCGTCGCCGCCCAGACCGCACAACACGTCGGGACCCGGGGTGCCGACCAGGTCGTCGGCACCCGGGCTGCCCACGATCGTGCACACCGGCGGGGCCGCCGCCGACCCCTCTGTCGTCAGCAACGTCGCCGGGACTGCCAGGAGGCCGGCCGCACACACCACTCGCACGAGGAACATGCGTCGACGCTAGGACTGCGTGGGGCCCCGGGGGCAGAGGCCTTCGTCCCTCGCCCGGGCCCCAGATGACCCGTTCTCGCACTACCGTCACGATGTGGTGGAAACAGTTCCTGCGCAGGACGCAGACGGGCTGGCTTCGGCCGGCCGGCTCCTGCACGACTTCAACGCGGAGTACGACGAGCCGTCCCCGGCGCCCGAGGTGATGGCCGGGCTGCTGCGGTCGCGGGTCGCCGACGGCAACGCGACCGTGCTGCTGGCACGCGACGGGTCGGGGACGGCGGTCGGCGTCGCCGTCGTACGTCTCCAGCCGTCGCTGTGGAGCGATGCTCTCGAGGCCTACCTGGCCGAGCTGTACGTCGCACCCACCCGCCGCGGCCAGGGCTTCGGCCGCGAGCTGCTGACCGCGGTGCTCACGACGTCCCGCGATGCCGGCGCCGACTACGCGTTCCTCATCACCAGCGAGGACGACCACCTCGCCCAGCGTGCCTACGAGGCCGCCGGATTCCGGCGGACCGAGGGCGAGGGCGGCCCGATCATGTGGGCCTACGAACAGGATCTGAACCCCGAGGACGGCGTCAGCCCCGAGCTCTGACCGCAGAGACTCGGGGCTGATCTGGTGTCCGAGGGGGGACTTGAACCCCCACGCCCTAATACGGGCACTAGCACCTCAAGCTAGCGCGTCTGCCAATTCCGCCACCCGGACGAGTGCGGGCCGAGATTAGCAAATGTCGCCCCGTGATCCCGCATCGGGACCCCCTTCCGGGAAGGGCAACTTGAACCAGGCGGATGGGCCTGCAACGGTGGAGAAGCCCTGCACTCAACTCAGAAAGCAGTCATGCTCACCCTGACCGAGAACGCATGCAGCATCGTCAAGCGCTACACCGACCACCCGGACACCCCGGATCAAGCCGGGCTCCGCATCATGAGTACGCCGGAGGCGCAGCTCGCGGTGACCACCGCTGACGAGCCCGCGGCCGGCGACCAGCTCGTCGAGCAGGACGGGGCGAAGGTCTATCTCGACGCCGGCGCGGCCGAGCAGCTCGACGGCAAGGTGCTCGATGCCGGGATCGACGAAGCCGGCAACGTGCAGTTCGGCCTCCTCGCCGAAGACTGAAAACCGGGACCCTGTCGGGACCTTGGTCCCGCTAGCCCGACCCAGCCAGCGGCGTTGAAAAGGCATGACCGCAGCAGCCGACCGCATCCCGCAGGCCACCCTGCGGGAGGAGTGGTCGGCATCGCGGTTGAGCCATTGGGCACGGACCGTCGAACCCTCCAGTGAGGCTGTCCGCACCCCGGTGGACTCGCCTGCCGCCCCCTCCCGCGGGCGGTATCCGCGGCTGGCCGATGCTCTGCTTCGGCTGGCCGCGGACCCACGGGCGTCCGTCCACGAACGGGCACTCGCGGCCGACCGCGCGGCAGCGGCGCTTCGCCGCGCCTGAACGAACCTCGGCCGGCTTCGGCCGGCGGTGCGATCAGACGGTCAGGCCCCAGCCGGCCAGCGCGACCGCCGGGTCGACCGGCTCGCCGTCGACGCGCACCTCCAGGTGCAGGTGCGGACCGGTCGAGTTGCCGGTCGACCCGACCGCGCCGATCACGTCCCCGGCCGACACGGTGTCGCCGACCGCGACGCTCTGGCTCGACTGGTGGCAGTACCAGAGCTCGGTGCCGTCCTCGAGCGTGATGACGGTCTTGTTGCCGTACGACCCGTCGTAGCCGACCTCGGTCACCACGCCGGCGTCGATGGCGAGCAGCGGTGTGCCCGAGGGCGCCGCGAAGTCCAGGCCGGTGTGGTCGCTCGACCACAGGCTGCCCGCGTTGCCGAAGGTGGCGGTCAGGCGGTAGCCCTCGACCGGCAGCACCTTCGCGGACCGCTTCGGGCGGACGGTCAGGCCCTCGACGATCTTCATCTTGCGTCCGGACTTGGACTTGACCTTGGCGGTGACCAGCCAGGCGGGCGTGGTGTCCGGCTCCGCGGCGGCCGGCGGCACTCCGAGAACCGAGCACGCGAGCGCGCCGATCAGCACGGGCGCGGTGGCCGCCCGACGGATCCGACGGGCTGGGGTGGGCTTGTTCACGACGCTTCCTTTTGCTTGCGGAGCGCTTGCTTTTGCAAGCACGGCCCCCCAAGTGAGACAAGATCGCGCCGTCGGGCACAAGTCGAGCGTCACCGCCACGTGGCCCCCGTCACTAGAACGGGTTGCCGTTACCGCTCAGCCAGCCCCATTTCAGCGACCGAGATCACAGCAGCGACGACGGGCCGGAACAGGGCCGGACAAGGGGTCGGAGGAGGGCTGGAGGACGGGTCAGAAGAGCTGGGGAACGAACGTCTGCTCGTGCATCGGGGGGCGGATGTAGTTCTCCTCGCGCATGGTGGGCAGCACCACCTCGGCGGGCGCGGCATCCTCGTACTCGAACTGGCTCAGCAGGTGGCTGATGCAGTTGAGCCGGGCCGTCTTCTTGTCGTCCGACGGTACGACGTACCACGGCGCGTGCTTGGTATCGGTGTACTGGAAGGTGGTGTCCTTCGCCATCGAGTAGCGCACGTAGAGCTCGTGCTCGGCCAGGTCCATCGCCGAGAGCTTCCACCGCTTGAGCGGCTCGGCGTTGCGCGCCTCGAACCGCTTGCGCTGCTCCTCGTAGGACACCGAGAACCAGTACTTGATCAAGATGATCCCGGAGCGGACCAGCATCCGCTCGAACTCCGGCACGGAGCGGAGGAACTCCTGGTGCTCCTCCGGGGTGCAGAGGTCCATGACCCACTCCACGTTGGAGCGGTTGTACCAGGACCGGTCGAACAGGCACATCTCCCCCGCGGCCGGCAGGTGCGCGACGTAGCGCTGGAAGTACCACTGGGTGCGCTCGCGCTCGGTCGGCTTCGGCAGCGCGACGGTGCGCACCGTGCGGGAGCTGGTGCGCTCGCTGATCGTCTTGATCACGCCGCCCTTGCCGGCCGACCCGCGGCCCTCGAAGATCACCAGGACCTTCAGGCCCTGCCGCTGGATCCAGTACTGCAGCTGCACCAGCTGCTGCTGCAGGTGCTCGATCTCCCGCTCGTACACGTCCTGCCGGAGCCGGCCACGTTTCGTGTAGTCGTCGGGGTTGCCGCGGTGCGGAACGAACCCGACGTCGTCCGCCCCTTCGGGAAGGTGCGGTTTCACTGCCGGACCCGTCCCCACGCCGTGACCTCGATCCGGCTCGGCACCCACGGCTCGAACCGCAGCCGCATCCCGGCCTCGCGCGGGGTGCGGTTGCCCTTGCGGCTGTTGCACCGGCCGCAGGCGGCGACGGTGTTGAGCCAGGTCCAGGTGCCGCCGCGTGATCGGGGCACCAGGTGGTCGACGGTGTTCGCGTGCGCTCCGCAGTAGGCGCAGCGGTGCTGGTCGCGACGCAGCACGGCGTCGCGGCCGTAGGCCGCGGGCCGGTACATCCAGGAGGCGACGACGTAACGGACCAGCCGGAGCACCTTCGGCCACGGGTGCGGACCGATCCGCTTGTCCTCCTCGGCCTCGTGCACGACGGCCACGCCGCGGAAGAGCATCCGCACCGCGTGGGGGAACGAGACGACGTCGTGGGGCTCGTAGGAGGCGTTGAGCAGTACGACGGGCGTGTGGCTCGCCATGGCTATCGCCTCCTTCCGTATCGGAACCCTAAGCATGACCCGGGGCGGCACCAACAGAGTTTCGGCGAAGTTGCTGCAATATTCTTCGGGAGTGAATCGCCTCCGCGTCGCCTTCGTGCCCGGTGTGACCCCCGACAAGTGGGCCCGGGTGTGGCGCGAACGGCACCCGCGGATCCGGCTCGAGCTGATCCCCGTCGAGGAGGAACAGCAGCGCGCCGCGCTCGACGACGGTACGGCGGACCTGGTCCTCGCCCGGCTCCCCGTCGATCGCGAACGGCCGACGCCGCTGCACTGCGTGGTGCTCTACGAGGAGCAGCCCGTCGTCGTCGCCGCGCTCGATCACTTCGTGGCTGCTGCCGACGAGGTGAGCACGTCCGACCTCGCCGACGAGCAGCTGGTGCTGCCCGAGCGGTCGGGGTGGCGTCCCACGGCGGACCAGCTGGAGTTCCCGGACATGTCGGCCCGGGACGCGGTCGAGGTGGCGGCGGCCGGCACCGGCGTCGTCGTGCTTCCGATGGCGGTGGCGCGCCTGCACCACCGCAAGGACGTCGTGCACCGCCCGGTCGTCGACCTGCCACCGACCCGGATCGCACTGGTGTGGCGGATCGAGGACGACGGTCCCGTCCACCAGGACTTCGTGGGGGTCACCCGCGGCCGCCGCGCCAGCAGCGGCCGCGGTAACTGACCCGGGCACCTCAGACTGCGATGAAGTTGTCGCAGCCGTAGAACTCGTCGCCGGGGTCGGTGCTGTCGTAGTAGACGGTGTCGTAGCCCGGCCCGCACTTGATGAGGTCCGCGTTGCCGTCGGCGTAGACGTAGAAGTAGTCGTCGCCGTAGCCACCCCGCACCGCGTCCGGCCCGAAGCCCGGCACCAGGGTGTCGCTGGCGTCGCCGCCGAACAGCCGGTCGGGACCGCCGCCGCCGGCCAGGTAGTCACCGAGGCCGCCGCCGTAGAGCCGGTCCCGGCCGTCGGCACCCTCGAGGTAGTCGTAGCCCGGCCCGCCGTAGAGGTAGTCGGCACCGGCGTAGCCGTAGAGCGAGTCGTTCCCCTCGAAGCCCTCGATCGTGTCGGCGTACGGCGTGCCGTACAGGATGTCGTCGAGGTGGCTGCCGCCGATGTTGGCAGCCGAGGCGGGGCCGGCCGTGAACGCGATGGCGCCGGTGGCGACCGCAGCCGCGCCGAGGGTCAGGATTCGGATGGAACGCATGGCAATTCTCCTTGGGATCGGGGCCTGCCGCTGCAGCCGGCCTCATCCACTGGATGCGCCCACTCCCCCGGCCAGTTCCCGGTTCGGGGAGAATTCTTTTCGCTAGCTCCAGTGCCACGTCTGCCGGGCGAGCAGGTCGCGGGCGCGAGCGATCCGGGACCGGACGGTTCCGACCGGGACACCCAGCCGTTCAGCGATCTCGTCGTATCCGAGCTGGTCGAACTCGCGCAGGATCAACGCCTCGCGGTACGGCTCCGGCACCCGGTCGAGCGCCTGGCGCACGGCCATCTCGTCGGCCACGACCGAGCTGAGCCGCCGGCTGAACGCCGCGAGCTCGGGAACGTCGTCGGTCGCGGGCTCCGTCTTGCGTTGCTTCCTGCGGAGCAGCTGCAGCGCCTCGTTGCGGGCGATGGAGCGGACCCAGGTCTGGAAGCGGGACCGGCCCTCGAACTGGGAGATCTTCTCCATCACCGCGATCAGGGTCAGCTGCGCGGCGTCCTCGATGTCGGCCGGGTCGACCAGCAGCGAGGTGATCGCGGGGTGGGCGACCCGGTGGCGGTGCACGAGCTCGAGCAGCAGCTCGGTGGCGGCGACCGCGCCGCCCGCACCGAGCGACGCGAGGCTGTCCAGGATCGCGATCCG
>NZ_JACEHF010000180.1 GCF_014180685.1 Nocardioides pelophilus
CTGTCCCGGTGCCGGCCCCGGGCCAGCTCTACCCGCCGCCCGCCACGCCCGCCCCCGAGCCGGCCCCCGAGCCGGCGCTGGTCCCCGCGACCGTCGGAGCGCCGGCGGTCGAGGCCGGGTCGGCCGACGACACCGCGCTGACCCCGGCGGACCGGCAGGAGCGTCGCGAGCGGCGCCGCCAGGCTCGCGCCGAGGCCGAGCCGCGGGAGCGCGCCGTACTCGACGTCGCGCACCTCCCGCTCACGCCGCCGAGCGCCAACAACGGGCTGCTCGCCGTGTTCCAGAAGCGCTACCTGCTCAAGCTGCTGGTCAAGCGCGAGATCAGCGCGCGCTACCAGGGCTCGTTCCTCGGGCTGCTGTGGTCCTACATCGGGCCCGCGTGCCAGTTCTTCGTCTACTGGTTCGTCATGGGCCAGATCCTGCAGCTGCACAAGACCGTCGAGAACTTCGGCATCCACATCTTCGCCGGCCTGGTGGTGGTGCACTTCTTCACCGAGACGTTCAGCGCCGGCACCCGGTCCATCGTGCGCAACAAGGCGCTGGTCGTGAAGATGGCGCTGCCACGCGAGATGTTCCCGGTGGCGTCGATGCTGGTCTCGCTGTTCCACGTGTTCCCGCAGCTGCTCATCCTGACCGTCGCGTGCCTCGCCTACGGCTGGGTCCCCGACCTGACGGGGATGCTCGCGCTGCTGCTGGCTCTGCTGATCTCCATGCTCCTCGGCACGGCCGGCGCGCTCCTGTTCAGCGCGGCCAACGTGTTCTTCCGCGACTTCAGCAACGTCGTGAGCATCCTGCAGATGTTCATCCGGTTCAGCGTGCCGATGATCTACCCCTACACCCTCGTCGACGAGCGCTTCGGCGAAGCGGCGCGCTACTACCTGCTCAACCCGCTGGCCGACGCGGTGCTCCTCGTGCAGCGCGCCTTCTGGGTCGGGACCACTGACGACCCGGCCACGACGGCGCGCACCGAGCTCCCTGCGGAGTTCATGATGAACGGCCTCATCGTCGTCGGCGCGAGCCTGCTCATGCTCGGCATCGGCCAGCTGGTCTTCAGCAGGCTCGAGAGCAAGATCCCGGAACGGCTGTGACCCGATGACCACCTCCATCGTCCTCGATGACGTCACCAAGACCTTCAAGCTGCGCTTCCACCGCACCATCAAGCAGATGTCGGTGGCCAAGGTGCGCGGCCAGGAGACCAGCACCTCCTTCAAGGCCGTCGACGGCGTCTCGTTCACCGTCGAGCAGGGCGAGGCCATCGGCCTGATGGGGCTCAACGGCTCCGGCAAGAGCACGCTGCTCAAGATGATCAGCGGCGTGATGAAGCCCGACGAGGGCTCGGTCCTCACCCGCGGCCGGATCGCCGGCCTGATCGCGACCGGCGCCGGGTTCCACCCGCAGCTCACCGGCCGCGAGAACCTCTACCTCAACGCCGCGATCCTGGGCATGAGCGAGCGCGAGACCGCCCGCAAGTTCGATGACATCGTCGAGTTCGCCGAGCTCGGCAGTCGTCTCGACACCCAGGTCGGCCACTACTCGTCCGGCCAGAACGCCCGGCTCGGGTTCGCGATCGCGATCCACGTCGACTCCGAGATCTTCCTGGCCGACGAGGCACTCGCCGTGGGCGACAAGCCCTTCAAGCGCAAGTGCCTCGCGAAGATGAGCGAGATCCGCGACAGCGGCCGAACCATCTTCTACGTCAGCCACGCCGCCGGTCAGGTCCGCAAGATGTGCGACCGGGTGGTCGTGCTCGAGAACGGCCGGCTCGCCTTCGACGGGGGAGTCGAGGAGGGCATCCGCTTCCTCCACTACGACGGCGACGACGACGAAGAGCTCACCGACGAAGAGACCGGCGACGACATCTGAGTTGGATTGCGCGAGCGTGTCGCCGACGGAGCGGCGCCGCACGGGCCATCGCTTCGCTCGGCCCGCGGGCACCACTCCGGGCGGCTTCGCCGCCGGGCGCCACGCTGCCGCGCCGCGGTCGACGTGGTCTGGGGTTGCGGTTGCCGGGCGGCTTGCGCGGCGGCCGCGCCGCGGTCGACGTGGTCTGGGGTTGGGGTTGCCGGGCGGGTTGCGGTGGGCGGCTTGCGGTTGCTGGGCGGCAGGACGTCGGCGCTCAGGTACGTCGGGGCGTGGCCGATCGAACTTGACAAATCTCTGATTGCTCGGCGTGTCGGCTGGTAATTACATGTTTGTAGTTACTCGGATCCTCTTCCCAGGGTCTGTGACGCGTGTGAAAGTTGCTTCCTGTGTGACACCTTCCCCGCGCACATCTGGAGCAGATTCACCATGTCTTCGAGCCCGAACCCGAGCACGGCCCGGCGTAACCGGTTCGTCTCCGCGTGCCAGCAGCTGCTGGCGCTCGGACTCGTCCTGGCCGCGCTGACGCCCGCCGCGCGGACGATCACGATGGACGTGCGTCCCGCGTCGCCGGGTTCGGCCGACCTCCGAACCTCAGCGGCGGCCGCCACGGTGCCGACCGCCCCGGTCGACCCGGACGTGACCGAGTACAGCCTGACCGCACCGAAGGGCGCCCGGCTGGCGCCGGGTGCGCTGCGCGCGACCAGCCGCCGTACGACGACCGGTGGCCAGCAGCTCACCAGCGACGCGGTGCCCGTGCTCGGGTACGGCGCCGTCGGGGTGACCTGGCAGCACGGCGTCGAGGTGGCCGACGACGCGCTCGCGGTCGAGGCGCGCACCTACCAGGACGGCGCGTGGTCGGACTGGACCGAGGTTCCCTACCACGAGGAGCACGGCCCCGACCCGGACAGCGCGGAGGCCCAGCAGGCCCGCCCCGGCACCGCGCCGCTGCTGGTCGGCGAGGTCGACCAGGTGCAGGTCCGGATCGCGACCGATGCCGCCGCGCCGGCGGACATGAGGCTCGCCGTCATCGACCCGGGCGAGGCGACCACCACGGCTCGCCAGACGCCGGAGATCGACACCGACGCGCTCGACGGCGACGGGACCGCGACGTCCGAGACCAGCGAGGGCGAGCTCTCGCTCCGGGCCGCGGTGGCGGCGCCGAAGCCGAAGATCTTCTCCCGCGCCCAGTGGGGGGCCGACGAGAGCATGCGCGACGCCCCGTCGCTGCACTACTACGAGGTGCACGCCGGGTTCGTCCACCACACGGTGAACGCCAACGGCTACACCCGCGACCAGGTCCCCTCGATCATCCGCGGCATCTACGCGTACCACACGCGGTCGCAGGGCTGGAGCGACATCGGCTACAACTTCCTCGTCGACCGGTTCGGCCGGATCTGGGAGGGCCGGTTCGGCGGGGTCGACCGGCCGGTCGTGGGCGCGCACACCCTCGGCTACAACGACAACGCGTTCGCCGCGTCGGCCATCGGCAACTTCGAGACCACGCAACCGTCGCGGGCGATGATCCGGGCGTACGGCCGGCTGTTCGCGTGGAAGCTCTCGCTGCACGGCGTGAACGCGAACGACGACCGCCAGTACGTCACCTCCGACTACTTCAAGGCGATCAACGGCCACCGCGACGCGGGCTCGACCGCCTGCCCGGGCATCAACCTCTACAACCGGATCCCCCGGATCCGGCAGCTGGCGACCGAGACCCAGCAGGGCTGGGACGGACGCGAGCTCGAGTCCAGCCTGGTCGGCGGCGACCGGCCCGACCTGGTGCTGCGTCGCGCGACCGACGGCAAGGTCTTCCTCCGCCAGGTCGTGCCCACCGACACCGGCTACCGGCTCGGCAAGCCGGTGGCGACCGGACTCCTCCTCCCCGACGCAGACCTGATCCTCAAGGCCGGTGACTGGGACCTCGACGGCCAGGGTGACCTGATCGTCAAGCAGGGCGGCGGGCTCTGGCTCCACCGCGGTCTCGGCGGGGGCGCGTTCGCCCCGCCGACCCGGCTGGCGCGCGGCTTCGCGGACGTCACCAAGCTCGCCGCGGTCGGCGACTTCACCGGCGACGGACGTCCGGACCTGATGGGGCAGCCCGACGGCCGCTCGATGCAGGTCTATCCGGGCAACGGCGCGGCCGGCCTGCGCGCGCCGTTCTCGGCGTACTCGGCGATCCAGGGCCGCAAGCAGATCCCGATCGGTCGCTGGGACGGGGACGGCGCCCCGGACAGCTTGATCCGGACCCGCTCCGGGCTGGTCCTCTACTACGGCAACGGCCCCGGCGGCTTCACCCGCAAGAAGTCCCTGGCCCTCCCGGTCGGCGGCTACGACTGGCTGGTCGGAGTCGACGACGTCGACATCACCGGGCACAGCGACCTGATCGCGCGCTCCGCGAACGACGGCCGGCTGTGGGTGATCCCGGGCAGCGTCCGCGGCTTCCGCGCCCCGGTGGCGATCACCGGCGACACGACGGAGTACGACATGGTGGGTTGAGGCCCGACCTCACAGAGGTGCCTGGCGCTCAGGCGGGGAAGCGGGCGGTGGTGTGCTCGGCGACGTGGATCGCCTCGAGCCGCTCCCGTTCGGCCCGGGTGACCAGGACAAGGGAGCCGCCCTTCGCGAGCGGCTGCGTGAAGGTCGCGAGATCCGGTGGGGAAGCCGGACTCGCGGCCACCAGGAGGCGGCCACCGTCGGCGACGAGAGTCCCGGCGGTGGCCGCTTGCCACATCTCGCGCTGGGTCATCTGAACGCCCGCCACCTCGACGGCCGGGTCGTCGTCCCCCGGCGGGTCCCAGGGGATGAACGCATCGGGCTGGGACCAGATCTCGACGCCGACGTCGTGGACGCCGGGTGGCACCGGCTCGGCGAACCGCACGCCCATCGGCCGCAGCGAGCAGGCGAGCACCACCCGCTCGGCGGCCTCGCCCGCCCAGTGGTCGAGCCGGTCGGGCCCGCAGACGACCGCGGCCGGGTCGTCGGCGTCCGACACGACCAGGCCCGCGCTCCACGCCGCTCCCAGGAACACCGGGGTGAGCCAGTGGGGCGGCAGGTCGATGCGCACGGCGTCGCCGCGTTCCAGCTCGAGCTCGTCGACGAGCAGGGAGCCCGCCTTCGCCACCCAGTTGGCATACGTCGTGACGGACAGCTCGACCCGCTCTCCGGTGGCGTCGTCGTAGAAGGTGACGAGAGGGCGCCCGGGTTCGCGGCGCAGGCGCTCGGCGAGCACGGCGGCGAAGGTGGACACGGTGTCGAGGATAGGAGGCCGCCGACCGCGGGTCGGGGCCGGGGAGGAGGGCATTAGGGTGGCCTGGGTCTGCGACAGCGAGCACTTGGGGGTACGACGTGGCTGACGGCGCGATCGACGAGTTCTGGGCGGTGGTCCCGGCAGGAGGCGCCGGCACCCGACTCTGGCCACTGTCGCGGTCGTCCTCGCCGAAGTTCCTGCACGACCTGACCGGCGAGGGCCGCACGCTGCTCGAGCAGACCTACGACCGTCTGGTCCCGCTGGTCGACGACCGGTTCCTCGTGGTGACCGGCCGCCTGCACGCCGAGGCGGTCCGCGCCCAGCTGCCGGACCTCGGCGCCGACGGGGTCCTGGCCGAGCCGTCGCCCCGCGACTCGATGGCGGCGATCGGGTTGGCTGCCGCCGTCCTCGAGCGCCGGGCCGCCGACACCGGCGAGGACACCGTGATGGGCTCGTTCGCGGCCGACCACGTGATCACCGATCCGGCGGCCTTCCGGGCCACCGTGGTGGAGGCCGTCGCTGCCGCTCGTGAGGACTGGCTGGTGACGATCGGCATCGAGCCGACCTTCGCGAGCTCGGCCTTCGGCTACATCCAGCTGGGCGACGCGCTGCCGGGCCACGCCCGCGCCCGGCAGGTCGCGGCCTTCGTCGAGAAGCCGTCGGTGAGCATGGCCGAGGACTATCTCGCGAGCGGGCAGTACCGCTGGAACGCCGGCATGTTCGTCGTCCGTCCCAGGGTGCTGCTCGAGCTGCTCGCCACCGAGAGCCCGGCCTTCGCGGCCGGTCTCCGTGAGCTCGCGGCCGCGCCCGAGCGGCTCGACGAGCTGTGGCCCGGACTACCGAAGATCGCGATCGACCACGCGGTCGCAGAGCCGGCGGCCGCCGCGGGCCGGGTGGCCACCGTGCCCGGGAGCTTCGGCTGGGACGACGTCGGTGACTTCGACTCGCTGGCCGGACTGCTCGGCGACGCCGAGGCGTGCAACGTGCTCGGCGACCCCGGGCTGGTGCTCTCGCAGCAGTCGACCGGGCTCGTCGTACCCGGGTCCGGTCGGGTGATCGCGGTGATCGGGCTCGACGACGTGATCGTCGTCGACACCCCCGACGGCCTCCTCGTCGCCTCGCGCGAGCGCGCGCAGGACGTCAAGGCCGTGGTGGCCGAGCTCAAGGAGCAGGGACGTGCCGAGCTGACCTGACGCCGGACCGCCCGGCGACGGGTCACATCCCGGCGTAGCCGCCGATCGGCTCGGGGGCGTCGTAGTAGGGGTAGTCCTTCATGAACTGCTCGAGCGCCTCACCGCTGGGCTCGGAGCAGTACTGCCACACGCCCGTGGACGAGCCCGTCTCCTCGTCGGCGCTCCAGTGGGTGAAGGCGATGTGCTGCCCGTCGGGGAAGGGCTCGCCGTCCTCGCTGGTCCACGGCACGGCCTTGAACGAGAGCCGGTTGTTCGTGTCGCTGTCGTTGAGCCGGTCGGAGATCGCCTTGAGCTCGCCGAGGGTCTCGGCGTCCTCGGCGGCGGTCTCGTCGTACCAGAGGATCGTGAAGCCGTGCTCGAGGTTGTGGATCAGCACCTCGAGCTCGGGCCGCGAGTCCGCGGTGTAGAAGCGGTCCTCGAGCGGCTCGGGGCTCGGCCAGTGGGGGCCGAACGCCGGCGGGGACTCGGGGTAGGTGATCTGCTCGCCGTCGCGGTGGTCCTGGTTGCCGGTGGCGTCCTTGGTGGTGATCTCGCCGCACACCGAGGCCGGTCCGCCGATGTCGGCCAGGGCCTCGTCGTCGTACTTCTGCTGCTCGAGCCAGGTGCGGATCGGGTTGTAGGCGGCCAGCCCCACGATCACGAGCGCCGCGGCGATGCAGACGCCGACGATGATGGCGCCCTGACGGCTCTCGGCACTGCGCTGCTTGCGCCGGATGTCGTCGATGACCTTCTGGCGCTCCGATTTCTCGGACTTGGTGGTCTTTGCCACGGTGCGGCTTACCTCGGGTGTCGGCGGGCGGGTCGCGGCGAGTCTACGTACTCACCGGTCGCAGCAGGAGATCGGTGCCGTCCGACCGCGGGTCGACCCGCCAGCCATGGACGAACGCGAGCACCTCGACCGGCTCCCGGCGGTCGCCGGCGCAGCGCACCAGCTCGCCGTCGGCGTCGGTGGTCGCGAGGGCGTGGATGCCCGTCGACACCAGCAGCTCGACCAGCTCCGCCGCCGTCACCGGCGCGCCGAAGGGGGCGGCATCGGCCGGGTCGCGGCGCACCGCACGCAGCACGGCCTCGCGGGCGCCGTACCCGAACAGGTCGCCCCCCTCCTGGCGGATGAGGGCGCGTGCGCCCGGCCCGCTGTCGCCGGGAGGCAGCACCAGGTCGGGGCGGCCCCGGACGACGGCGAACGGACGCCCGCCGAGCTTGCCCTGCGCCAGCTCCGCCATGGAGGCGATCTCGTCGGCCACCGCGGGGGCGGTCACCGCGAGCTCGTTGCCGTGCTCGTCGACGCGGCCGACGAACGACTCCAGCACGACGACGCCGGCGGCGCCGATCGCGATGTCGGTCTGTCCCTCGCGCCAGGCCCGCCCGGCGGTGTCGGTCACGATCACGCCGACGTTGACGCCGGTGCGGTCGGCGATCGACCGCCGGAGCCGGGCCGCGGACGCGTCCGGGTCGACCGGCAGGAGTACGACGGACCCGCGGGCCACGTTCGACGCGTCGACCCCGGCCGCGGCCATGGTCAGCCCGAGGTGGTTGCGCACGATCCGGGTGGCGCCGCGCCGGGCGACCAGCCGCGCGGTCTCGGAGGTGATCCACTCCTCGCGGTCGCCGTCGACGACCCGTCCCTCCGCCTTGCTGACGACCTTGCTCGTCACGGCCACGATGTCGCCGTCGGCCAGGTCGACCAGCGGGACCAGCAGGTCGGCCAGGTCGTCGCCGACCCGCACGTCTGGCACCCCGCCGGGCGCCGTGACGGTCAGGCCCGATCCGGGAGCCATCAGCGGGCGACCAGTCCGATCGCGGCGGCGGGCATC
>NZ_JACEHF010000181.1 GCF_014180685.1 Nocardioides pelophilus
CCAGCTGCCCGCCGACGCCGGTGCCCAGTCCGAGTTCGACCGCGACATCGCCGTGACCCCGAGCGGCGACGACTTCGTCGGCACCATGTCCGACGGCTGGCGGGTCGGCGGAGGTCTCAACGGCGGCTACCAGCTCTCGCTGCTCGGCAACGCGATCCGGGCCGCGCTGCCCGAGCACCCCGACCCGGTCGCGGTCAGCGCCTACTACATCTCGCCGGCGGTCGCCGGGCCCGCCCGCGCCGTCGTACGCCCGCAGCGGGTGGGTGGCCGCACCGCCACCGTCGCCGCCGACCTGGTGCAGGACGACGACGTGCGGCTGACGGTGCTCGCGACGTACGGCGACCTCGACGCGTTCCCCTCCGACGACGTGCGCACCACCGCCGAGCCGATCGCGATCCCGCCGCGCGAGGAGTGCGTGTCCAACACGCTGGCGCCCGACGAGGTCAAGCAGATGGCGCCGTTCACCCAGCGTTTCGAGATGCTCTTCCACCCCGACGAGGTCGGCTGGGCGGTGGGCAAGCCGAGCGGCCGCGGGCAGATCACGGCGTGGTTCCGGCTGGCCGACGACCGCGAGCCCGACCCGCTGGCGCTGCTGATGGCCGTCGACGCACTCCCTCCCGTGACCTTCGACCTCGGCCTGGTCGGCTGGGCGCCGACCGTGGAGCTGACCGCCCACGTGCGGGCCAAGCCCGCTCCCGGCTGGCTGCGGCTGCGCCACCGCACCCGCAACATCGCGGGCGGGATGTTCGAGGAGGACTGCGAGGTCTGGGACTCCGCGGACCGCCTGGTCGCCCAGTCGCGGCAGCTGGCGCTGCTGCCGCGCTGAGCCTTCTCGGGTCCGTCAGACGGCGACGGTGTTGATGCCCGGCGTCTCGTCGGCGCGGGTGAACTCGACGAACTCGGTGTCCTCGTCGATGTGGACGTTGTGGCCGGGGCGGATGAAGTAGGCGTCGCCGGCCTTGATCGTCTCGTCCGCGCCGTCGTTGAACCGCACGGTCACGCTCCCCTTGAGGCAGTAGCCCCAGTGCGGCTCGCTGCAGGCGCCGCCCGGCAGGTCGGCGAACATCGGGCCGGTGTCGAGCCCGGCCTTCCACTGCTCGAGGGCGACGAACATGTCGCCTGCCCGGGCGCGGTGCTGGGTGCCGAAGCCGTCGAGCTCGATCGCGAGGTCGGTGTTGTCCCGGGTGAAGCTGCCCATCGTTCTTCTCCTTGCTCGGGGACCGCTGGTCGGTCCCATGGCGCGGACCGTAGGCCTTGAACCGCGGTGCAATGTCAAGGCGACGAAAGGCAAGGACCAGCACTTGACCTTGAACCCGGGTGCAAGGTCTACCGTGGGCAGATGCGGATCTCCGAGCTCGCCGAGCGGGTCGGAGTGGCCACCTCGACGGTGCGCTACTACGAGCGGATCGGCCTGCTGTCCGGCCCGTCGCGCACCTCGTCCGGTTATCGCGACTACGACGAGGACGACGCGGCTCGGCTGCTGTTCGTGACCCGTGCCCGACGGATGGGCCTCAGCTGTGAGCAGGTCGGCTCGCTGCTCGGCATCTGGGCCGGCACCCACTGCGCCAACGCCGCGGAGCGGGTCGGTCAGCTGATCGACGAGAAGCAGGCCGAGATCGAGGAGCGGATCGACGAGCTGCGCGGGTTCGCCGCCCAGCTCGACTCGGTGCGGATGGCCCTCCGCGCCGCCCCGCCTCCCGACACCTGCCGGACCGACCTGACCTGCTGCGTCCCGGAGTCGCCGGGTCCCGTCGTACTCGACCTGGTGCCGCGGTCGCGGGTCAGTACCTGACCCGGTCGGACTTCGCGAGCCAGGCTTCGAACGGCGCGAAGCCGGTGGGCAGCGGGTGGGCGGAGACGGCCATGGTCCACTCGGTGCGCGGCCGCTCGAACAGCTCGTAGAACTCCCGGTCGTCGAAGCCGCCGCGGGCCGCGTCGTCGCGATCGGCGGCGAAGACGACCCGGTCCAACCGGGCCCACAGTGCGGCGGAGACGCAGAGCGGGCAGGGCTCGCACGACGTGTAGAGAGTGCAGCCGGCGAGGCTGAAGTCGCCCAGCACCGAGCACGCCGAGCGGATCGCGACCACCTCGGCATGCGCGGTCGGGTCGTTGTCCCTCGTGACCCGGTTCTGCCCGGTGGACACCAGCTCGTCCCCGCGCACGATCACCGCCCCGAACGGGCCGCCACCGCCGGCCACGTTCGCGGTCGCGAGGTCGACGGCGTGGGCCAGCCAGGTCGTGTCGTCGGTCGTCGGCATCACTCCACCTCGCCCATCCGCTCGTAGGTCTCCGTGATCGATCGCACCCGGCGGCTGCCCGCGCGCCCACAGGCACCGAGAACCGCGTCGGCCAGGACGCTCACCATCGCCATCGGCGCTGCGTAGCTGTCGAACGCCAGCGAGTGCTGCAGGGGGCACTCGAGCCAGATCGACACCTGCGACGCGTGGGCGACGGCGGTGGGATCGCCGATCAGGATCACCGAGGCGCCCGTGGTGCTGGCCTCGGCGAGGAAGCCCGCGAAGCCGTGCGGCCGGCGGCGGAAGCCCACGACGACGACGACGTCGTCGGGACCGAGGCCGACCAGCTCCTCGCCGGTGGTCTGGGCCGGCGCCGGCCCGACCTCCACGTCGGCGCGTGCCTGGACCAGCTGCTCCCGCAGGTGCAGCGCGACCGGATAGCTGTTGCGCCAGCCGATGACGTACACCTTCCGCGCCAGCGCGATCAGTCCCGCGACCTCGGGGATCCGGGGATGCTCGATCGCCCGCAGGATCGCCGCCTGCTCGATCGAGGCCAGCGCCTCCGCGTTGGGCGCGCCGTCGACCAGCCGCGGCTCGCCGGCGCTCCGGAGTGCCCGCAGGTGTTCGCGCACCTCGTCGAAGTCCTCGAAGCCGAGGCTGCGGAACAGGCGGCTCATCGTCGCCCGGCTGACGCCCGCGAGGTCGGCGAGCTCGGCCGCGCGGTACGTCGCCAGGTCGTCGAGGTGCTCGAGCAGCGTCGCGGCGGCGCGCCGCTCCTGCGGCGTGAGCGCGTCGTGGCGCTCGGCGATCCGCTCGTCGATCCTCATCTGGTCCCCAGTCCTCGGTGTGTCATCAGCTGCCCCGATAGCTGGTGTAGGAGTAGGGGCTCAGCAGCAGCGCCACGTGGTAGTGCGGCTGGTCGGCGACGGTGGAGAAGTCGAGCGTGACCGTCGGGAAGAACGTCTCCCGGCCGGCCGCACCGAACCACTCGCCGGTCGCGTAGGTGATCCGGTGCCCGCCCGCGCCGAGATGGGTCTCGAACCGGACTCGGCCGTCCGCGTCGGTCGCGGCCCGCTCGGAGCTGCCGTCCGCTGCCGTCAGGAGTACGACGACGCCCGCTGCGGGTCGCCCCAGCGCGGCGTCGAGGACGTGGGTCGAACAGGTGCTCATGCGAACAGGTCCTCCATCCGGAGCAGTGCGATCTCACCGAGCTGCTGCTTCGTGACCGCGAGCTCGTCGGCCGGCTCGTTGCCCAGCCGCTCCTCCAACAGCGTGAGCAGCTCGGTGCCCGAGCGGCCCTTCGCGCGCACCAGGTAGATCCGTCCGAACCGCTCCTCGTAGGCGAGGTTGCCCGCCCGAAGACGCTCGGCGAGCTCCTCGTCGGCGGGGTCGAGCCCGCCCTGCTCGGTGCGCGAGTGCGCGGCGGCCGCCCCGGTCCCGGTCGGACGCTCACCGATGCGCGGGTGGTCGGCCAGCGCGCCCTCGACCTCGGCGGGCGTCCAGGTGGCCGCCTGGGCGCGGGCGGTGGCGAGAACCTGGGCGGCGTCGTCGTACGGGCGGCCGACGGCGAGGACGTGCACCCAGGAGTCGATGCCGACGCACGCCCGAAGCGCCGCATCGACCCGGTCGTCGGGCAGCGCGTTGAACTCCTCGATCCGCACGGACGGTCCTGCCTCTCCTCGGCCTCGAAACAAGGGCCGCGAGGAGAAGGTACGCCGAAACAGGCGTTGCACGGGGGCTTACGGGCTGCCGAGTTCTCCGTCAAGCTGCTGGGCGAGGTCCAGCAGGTCGCGGTCGCGTCCGGGCGCGGCGACCAGGCAGACGCCGCACGGCAGGCCCTCGACGGTCGTCAGCGGGATGCTGACGGCAGGCAGGCCGCCGATCCCGGCGATGCAGGTGAGAGCGAGCGTCGTCGCCCGGATCGCCTGCATCTGCACCGTCAGGTCGTCGCCGAAGCGCGGCGCGACGGTCGGCGCCGAGGGCAGGATCAGCACGCGGTCGCCCACCAGGTCGCGGATCGTACGACGTGCACCGTCGACCGTCGCGCGCGCGTCGTCGGCCTCCGCGGTGGTCACGCCGCTGGCCCGTTCGAAGCGCCCCCGCACGTCCGCGCCGAGGGTGTCGAGCCGCACCTCGAGCCAGGCGCCGTGCGCCTGCCACGCCTCCCAGGCCTGGAGCACGATGAAGGCCTCCCGCCACGCCGGCAGGTCGGTGAGGTCCCACTCCTCGTCCGCTGCCGTCCCGGGGAGCCAGCTGGTCACGGCCGTCGAGACGTCGCGGTCGGCGAGGTGGATGAGTTCGGGGACCACGACCAGGTCGTCACCGCCGCCGGGGGAAGCGGGGAGCAGCACCTCGCCGACCCGGGCCAGCTCCTCGGGGTCGCGGGTCAGCCAGCCGACGGCGTCGAAGGTCGGGGCCAGGGGCAGCAGCCCGTCGCGGGAGACCAGACCATGGGTGGTGCGGATCCCGTAGAGGCCCTGGTAGGCGGCCGGCACCCGGATCGAACCGCCGGTGTCACTGCCGAGCCCGACGGTGACCTCCCCGAGGGCGACCGCGGCGGCCGACCCGGACGACGAGCCACCGGGAACCCGTCCCGGGGCGGCGGGATTGGGCGGTGCGCCGTAGTGCTCGTTGACCCCGAAGAGCGAGTAGGCGAACTCGTCGGTCTGCGTGATGCCCTGCACCGACGTCCCGGCGGCGAGCAGGTCGGCCACCACCCGGGCGTGGTCGGGGGCCGGCACGGCGGTGGCGAGCCGGGCCCGGTTGCCGGCGCCGACGGGGTGGCCCGCGACGTCGTACAGGTCCTTGACGGCGACCGTCGATCCCGCGAGCGGGCCGTCAATTGCCCCGGCGACCAGCGGATCGCCGAGCTCGCGCCAGATCGTCGTGTCCATCCCCCGCGAACCTACCGGAGCAGCCGCGAACGGCTCATCGCGAACACCCAGCGGCGACCGGGGTGCTCGCTGAGGGACCAGAGCAGGTCGGTCTCGGGCCAGTAGACGAGGTCCTCGGGCCCCGGTGGTGTGGCCCAGCGCTTGGTGCGGAACGAGCCGGGTGTGCCGACGTGCAGGTGGCCGTAGCTCGAGCCGTGGGAGGAGGTGACGAAGTAGGTGCCGTCCACGACCGCGACGCCCTGCATCCGCCGCAGCCCGTCCTCGCCGTCGAGGATCGGGCGCGAGACCCCGTCCTCCGCGGTCGCGAGCAGCCCCGTCGCCGGGTCGGTCGGGAAGCGGGCGAGACGTCGGGTCTGCTTGCTGTTGCCGTACTCGCCGACGACCAGCGACGGC
The DNA here is from genome assembly GCF_014180685.1 of Nocardioides pelophilus. Taxonomy (GTDB): domain Bacteria; phylum Actinomycetota; class Actinomycetes; order Propionibacteriales; family Nocardioidaceae; genus Nocardioides; species Nocardioides pelophilus. Next base: position 5,525 of record NZ_JACEHF010000181.1, read on the forward strand.
GGGTCGGTGCTGCGGTCCAGCGTCATGAACGAGAAGCGGAGCCGCTCCACCCCCTCCTCGTTGGCGGCGCGGTAGGCGAACCGCACGGGCAGCACGTACTCGTGGCCGTACGTCGCCAACCCGGCCGATGCCGGCACCCTCATCACGTCCTCGACCCGGCAGGTCAGGAAGCCCCGTCCGGTCGCCGCGACGTGCAGGTAGGGGCCGTGCCAGACGATCCCGCCGGCGTGCGCCTTGAGCGGCTTGAGCCCGGCGACGCCGTCGGTGACGGTCGGCTCGACCAGCAGCACGTGCCGGTAGCGCTTGGTCTCCAGGTCGATGAAGCTGACCCGCGAGCCTTCCCCGTGCTTGGAGTACCAGGACGTGACGAGCACGTCCCGCTCGACGTCGGTGCGCACGGAGTTGCTGATCCCCTGCGGATACCACCGCAGGTCGCGGCGGTCCCGGGCCTCCCAGGTGAGGGCCCGGTCGACGGCGAGGCCGAGCAGCCGCGGGTGCGGCAGGTAGGTGCGCCGCATCCGGCGGTCCAGGTCGCCGACCACGCCGGCGGCGCCGACCCGTCCGCCGCCATGCTCCGCGAGCAGGTCGGCGAGGGCGTCGACCTGGCCGATGTTCTCCTCGGTGCGGGTGAGATGGACGCCGAGGGGCGGAGGGGGCGGCTGGTCCACGGCGGTCATACGTAGATGATGACTCCTGTGAGGGGCATCTTCTTCGACGAGGACGACGCGCGCGCCGTGGCGTTGGCGCTCACCCGCGGCGGCTTCGAGGCGACCGTCGTCCGCGAACCGCTGGCCGGGGAGGACGACGACGAGGACCACCCGTGGGCCGTGCTCACCGACGCGCCGATGATCCAGCTGGAGATGCTGGTCGAGACGTACGACGGCTGGCTGGACCTCGACGACGAGACCCCTGCCGCCCCGCTGCCGCTGCCGGACGAGCCGAAGCGGATCAAGCGGCCGGAGTGATCAGTCGGGCAGGCAGAGGTCGGGCCCGGTACCGCCGATAAAGGCGCTGAGTGCCTGTTGCGGCCCTCGTTCGTACTCGGCGGACACCACGATGAGGTCGCCGTCGCGCTCGACATCGAACTCTCCCAGTGCGGAGAAGGGTTGGCGGCCCTGCGGCTCGATCCCCTCGGCAACCAGTTGCCGCCGGGCGTCGACGTCATCCTCCGCCGTGCTGTCCTCCGCGTACTCGAGCACGAACTGGCTCTCCGCCGACTCGCTGGAAATGACAAGTGCTCGGCGCGCGGGCGCCTCGAGGTCCGCGTACTCCGGCCAGAACCGTTCCGGTATCGGATGCCCGCTCTCGAGTCCGCAGGTCGCGGCACCGCCCGTCAACGCGACGTGCTCAGCCTCGCCCGCTACCTCGGCGAGGTCGTCGAACTCACCGTCGTCCGCAAGAGAGTCGACATCGTCGGCCGCGACGCCAGCAATGGTGTCCAGGGAGCCTTCCCACGCCGTCCCCGCCACCAGTTGTTCGTCGGGCACGAGCAGCATGTGGCTCCACGTGTACGTGCCGCCGACCGCTCCGGCGTCGTTCGCCGTGAACTGCTGAGCCTCGCCCGTCGAGGTGCCCGAGTAGTCGAGGTCGGACAGTTCTTCCGCAAGCGCGTCGAAGTCGAAGTCGTCGGTGACCTTCCACACCATCGCGTGTCCCGCGCCGCGGGCAGTTGCGAAGTCCCCCCACGACGTCTCGGCCTCCCAGACGATGTCGAACTCGTTGAACGATGCGTTCTGCATCGCCGCGAGCGAACCGCTGAGGATGGTGCCGTTCGACTCGACTTCGAGGGCCGTCCGGTAGCGCTCGATGTCGTCCTCGCTGACATCTCGCGGATCGATGTCGTCAACACCCTTCCGCTCCGCGATCGCTTGCCGGTCGGTGAAGACGACCGAGTAGCTGTCTGCAGGCAGGTACTCGAAGGCCTCGTCGAGCCTCGACCCACCGTCGAAGAGACCGCACCCCGTCAGCGTGGGCGCGGCCACGAGCGTGAGCCCCAGGGCCGATGAGACGAGGTGACGACCGAGACGCATGGGGACCATCATTACGCTCGTGGGCATGACCGACACCCCGGCACACCGGCTGCTCCTCGTTCACGCGCACCCTGACGACGAGTCGATCGGCCAGGGCGCGACCATGGCGAAGTACGCCGCCGCGGGCTGCGGCGTCACGCTGGTGACCTGCACCGCCGGCGAGATGGGCGAGATCCTGATCCCCGAGCTGGAGCACCTCGCCGCCGACAAGGACGACGGGCTCGGCGAGCACCGGAAGGGCGAGCTCGCGGCGGCGATGGCCGAGCTCGGCGTCACCGACTACCGGTTCCTCGGCGGCTTCGGGACCTACCGCGACTCCGGCATGAAGTGGCACGACGACGGCCACGCCGTCGCC
>NZ_JACEHF010000182.1 GCF_014180685.1 Nocardioides pelophilus
GGGGGAGCGCAGCTCGACCCGGGGGGCGTCGGCCGGGCCGGCGGCCGACCCGTCCCACGCCACCAGCCGGACCGGCAGGTCGCCCCCGACGAACGGGGTCACCGCCGCCTCCAGGCGCGCGGCGACCCCGTTCACCGCTCCCCCCGGGTGAGGGTCAGCTGGTGGTCGTCGATGTAGCCGGCGGCGAACCCGGCCCGGCAGTACTCCAGGTAGAAGTGCCACATCCGGCGGAACGTCTCGTCGAACCCGAGCCGCTCGACCTCGCTCCGGGAGGCGAGGAAGGCCTCGTCCCACATCCGCAGGGTCTCTGCGTAGTGGGCGCCCATGGCCAGCTGGTCGACCACCTGGAGCGAGGTGTGCTGCGCCGCAGCCTCCTCGATCGCGCGCACCGAGGGCAGGGAGCCGCCGGGGAAGATGTACTTGGTGATGAACGTGTGGGTGTCGCGGGTGGCGAGCATCCGGTCGTGGGGCATCGTGATCGCCTGGATCGCGATCCGGCCTCCCGGTGCCAGCACGTGGTCGAGGGTCTGGAAGTACGTCGGCCAGTACTGCCACCCGACCGCTTCGATCATCTCGACCGACACCACCGCGTCGTACGCCCCGGCTGTGGTCGGGGTGTCGAGGAGCGCCCGGTAGTCGCAGAGCTCGACCTCGACCCGGTCGGCGAACCCGGCGGCGGCGATCCGGCGCCGGGCGAGGTCCAGCTGCTCGACGGACAGCGTGATCGTGTGGACGTTCGCGCCCCGGGCGGCGGCCCGGATGGCCAGCTCTCCCCACCCGGTGCCGATCTCCAGCAGCCGGGTCCCCTCGCCGACCCCGGCCTGGTCGAGCAGCCGGTCGATCTTGCGGTGCTGGGCGGTGACCAGGTCGGCGGCGCTCGCGTGGGCGGGGTCGTCGAACAGGGCGCTGGAGTAGGAGAGCGTCGGGTCGAGGAACAGCGCGAACAGCTCGTTGGAGAGGTCGTAGTGGTGCGCCACGTTGGCCTGGGTGTTGCGTCGGCTGCCGTGGTGCGACCGCGGCACCCGGCTGACGACCAGGGACCGGAGCCGTTGCAGGGGCCGGGGCACCAGGGAGGTCAGCTCGGCGGCGAGGACGGTCAGGAAGTCGCCGAGCGCGCTCTCCGACATGTCCGGGCCCTCGCCCCACGCGCCGGTCAGGTAGGCCTCGCCGAAGCCGATCAGCTGGTCGCGGGAGAGCCGGGCGAAGAGCTCGTCGGGGCGGTGGACGTGGACCGCCGGACCTCCCCTGCCGATCGTCTCCGCGGGGTAGGAGGCGCCGGCGGCGAGGTGCACGGTGACGTCGAGCCGGTTGACCGCCGACCGGAAGAGCCGGCGGGCGATCCTGGCTCCGATCCCGTGGGAGGGGACCTCGTCGAGGCCCGGCCAGGTGCCGAGCTGGGGGCGTTCGTGCGTGAGCGTCATCGCGCACCTCCGGTCTGATGAGTGCGGTGGATCTGCGGGGTCTGGCGTTGCTCGGTGAGCGCGGGCGGGTGCTGCGGACGGGGCTGGACGGCGAGGCCGCGCAACCACAGCGCGATGCCGTGCATCCGGATCAGGGCGGCGCCCCGCAGCGCGGAGAGCGCGACGACCGGGCGCCGGGTGGCCGGGGTTCCGACCACCCCCGCGTTGAAGCGGGCGCCGTCGTCGGTGTGCAGGCTGATCGAGACCGCGAGCCGACCGGTCGTCGGGTCGGGCGGCGGCGCGACGACCCGGTAGTGGCCGTCGGTCCCGTGGAACGGGGAGACGTACAGCGCCTTGTCGACCCGCCCCGAGCCCTGGGCGTCGGTGGGCACCAGGTAGGTGTGGCGGTCGCCATAGGTGTTGTGCACCTCGACGACGGTGGCGTCCGGCGGTCCGGTGCCGACGGGGCTCTTCCAGACCCAGAAGACGCTGATCGGGTTGAAGCAGTGACCGAGCGCGCGCGGGTGGGCGGCCATCACGGCGCGGCCACCGCGGAGGTCGAGGTCGTGGCCGGCCAGGAAGTCGTCGAGGCCCTGCCGGATGGTGGGGGCATCACCGGTGAAGTGGTCGCGGCTCTCGAAGCGCCCGCGGAGCCAGCCGAGCGCGCCGTGGTCGGGGAGCCGGTCGAGGTCGACCAGCCACAGCGTCGACCGGTGTGCGAAGGAGCTGCGCAGCGGCTCGCGCCGGGTGTGCGTGACCGTGGTGCGGTACGGCGTGCCGGCCGCCGCCGGTCCCGCGACCAGTCCTGCCGCCGGTCCTGCGACCGGCTGCACGTCGTGGACGACGGCCGGCGGCCAGCGCAGCCCGAGCCGCTCGACCGCGGCGAGGCCGGACCGTGCGCCGTCCTCGTGGAATCCCCAGCCGTGGTAGGCGCCGGCGAACGTGATCCGGTCGGTGTCGATCTCCGGGAGCCGGTCGCGCGCCGCGACCGAGGTCGGGGAGTAGAGCGGGTGCTCGTAGTGCCGGCGGGCGATCACGGTCGCCGGGTCGACCAGGTCCTCGCCACCGAGGGTGACCAGGTAGCGGGTCGGCGTCCGCAGCCGCTGGAGACGGGTCAGGTCGTAGGTCACCAGCACGGAGCCCCGCTCGACCTCGGGTCGGCGGAAGTTCCAGGAGGCCCAGGCGTGGCGGGCCTGAGGCAGCAACCGGACGTCGGTGTGCAGCAGCGCCGTGTTGGCGGTGTAGGGCAGCGCGCCGAGCACCTCGGCCTGCAGGGGCGTCGGCCGGGCGAGCAGGTCGAGCGCCTGCCGTGGATGCGCGGCCACCACGACGGCGTCGTACTGCTCGTCGCCGGAGGCGGTGCGGACGGTGACCCCGTCGGCGGTCTCGGTGACCGCGAGGACGGGCGAGCCGGTGCGGATGCTGCCACCGGCGGCCTCGACCGCGGCGGCGACGCCGTCGACGTAGGTCCGCGAGCCGCCGGCCACCGTGCGCCAGGTGGGCGAGCCGAAGACGCCGAGCATGCCGTGGTGGCGCAGGAACGTGAACAGGTACGCCGCCGGGTAGTCGGTCGCGACCGTCGGGTCGCACGACCACACGGCCGCGACCAGCGGCTCGACGAAGTGACGCCGGAAGTACGGCGTGAACCGGCCCTGGTCGAGGAAGTCGCCGAGCGTGAGGTCGGAGGTCACCTCGCCACCGCCGTCACGGACCGCCAGGAGCTTGCGGGCGCGGCGGTGGAACCGCGGGATCTCGGCCAGCATCCGCAGGTAGCGCGGGTCGTGGAGGTTGGCCGAGGTGGGGAAGAGCCCGCGGGCACCGAGCGCGCCGGCCCACTCCAGACCGGTCTCCTCGTCGCTGGTCGACATCGACATCTCCGACTCCTGGGTGCCGACGCCGAGCTCGGCGAAGAGTCGCAGCAGGACGGGGTAGGTCAGCTGGTTGTGCACGATGAAGCCGGTGTCGATGGCGAGCGTGCTTCCGGTGGCCGGGTCGTCGACCAGGTGGGTGTCGGCATGGCCGCCGAGCCGGGTGTCCGCCTCGTAGAGGGTCACCGTCGCCGTACGGGATGCGACATAGGCCGCCGTGAGTCCAGCAACGCCGGACCCGACGACGGCGAGCCGTCGGGGTGTCATGGGATGGGCCTCTCAGGCGTCCAGCTCGAACAGCGCGATCGGCGGGGTGGTCGGTTCGGGGGAGCCGCCGTCCGGTTCGACGGTGATCCCCACCGCGGTGGCGTCACTCGCGTCGCCCTCGAGGAGGACCGTGGCGTCGGGCTGCTCCGGCATCAGTCCGGCCGGGACGAACTCGCCCTCGGGGGTCTGGAACCAGAGCTCGTAGACCTTGCCCTCGGGCGGTGGGGCCATGTCCTCGGTGAGGATCACGGCCTTGCCCTCGGAGCGCGAGACCACGACGTCGGCGCGTGAGCCGTCCGGGAACTCCCGGACGATGCGGGTGCGGTCGTCGGCGGCCAGCACCTGCTCGACGGCGGTCGGGGGCTCCTGGTCGTTGTCGGAGGCCCACGGCCGCAGCGCCACCGTGGTCACCAGCGCGACGAGCACCAGCGAAGCGGCGACGAGGAGCGGTCCGGTGCTGGCCAGCCAGGGCCGGCGGCGCCGGGTGTCCTCCGGGATCGCGCGGTCGCGGCCGTGCTCGGTGAGGGGCGGCAGCGGCCGGATCCCCTCGATGCCCGCGAGCACGCTGTCGCGCAGCGAGGGCGGCGGTGCGACCGGGTCGGCGGCGAGGGACGCGGCCGTCTCGCGGAAGGTCTCGACCTCGGTCCGGCAGTCGGGGCAGGTCCGCAGGTGCGCCTCGAACCGGGCGCGCTCGAGGTCGTCGAGCGCGTCGACGGCGTAGGCGCCGGAGAGCGCGTGCGCGTTGTCCCAGTCGGCCTGGTTGTCCCTGATGTCACCGTGATCGGTCATCGTCCTACTCCGATCGTGTCGCGGAGCCGGATGAGGCCGTCGCGAATCCTAGTTTTTGCGGTTCCGACCGGTAGGTCGAGGAGGGCGGCCACCTCCGTGTGGGTGTAGCCGCCGAAGTACGCCAGCTCGATCGCCTCACGCTGGACCTCGGTCAGCCCGGCGAGCGCGGCGCGCACGCGGCGGGCTTCGAGGGACGCCTGGGCCGTGTCGGCCGTGACGTCGTGGTCGACCGTCTGGTTGCGGTGGTGGTACGTCGCCTCGCGGCGGCTGGACGCCTCCGCGCTCCGCACCCGGTCGACCGCCTTGCGGTGCACGATCGTCAGCAGCCAGGACACCGCGCTTCCGCGCTCGGGGTCGAAGCGGCTGGCCGTGCGCCAGATCTCGAGGAACGCCTCCTGGGTGACCTCCTCGGCCTGGGCCGGGTCGCGGACGACCCGGACCGCGAGCCCATGGACCCGGGCGGCGGTGGCGTCGTACAACGACGCGAACGCGGCCCGGTCTCCTCGCGCCGAACGCTGGAGCAGGTCAGCCAGCTCCGCGCCGGCGCCGGCCGGCGCCCCCGGGTAGGGGGCACCGGCCTGCGCGTTCACGCCCGGGTCCATGAGGTGATCCTTCCGTGTCTACAGGGTTCTGGCGAGGGGTCACTGGACCCCGGTCAGCACCTTGTCGATCACGTACACGGTCGCGTTGGCGGTGGGGATGTTGCCGCAGATCACGTTCGCGGTGACGGTGCCGTCGCTGACGGTCATGCCGCTCTCGGCGTCGCCCGAGATGGTGAGCGAGTCACCGGCAAGGGTCTCCTTGTCGCCCTCGACCTCGTCGGCGTCCGCGTTCTCACCCAGCACGTGGTGGGCGAGGATCTTGTAGAGGGTGCTGTCCTGGCCCTCGGCCATGCCACCCTCGACGAGCGCGGTGAGGTCGGCCTCCGGGATCTCCTCGAACGCACCGTTGAACGGCGCGAACACGGTCAGCTCCTCGGCACCGTTGAGGGTGTCGCCGAGGCCGTCGACCGCGCCGACCGCGGTCACGAGCGTGGTGAGCAGCGGGTTGTTGCTGGCCGCGGTGGCGACCGGGTCCTTGACCATGCCGTCGAACGAGCCGGCGCCGTCTGTCGGAACCTCGGCACAGCCGTCACCGAAGGTCTGGGCCTCGGGGCCCTCAGCGGTCGCGGCCTTGTCGTCGCCACCGTCGCTGGACTTGTCGTCCTCGCCGCAGGCGGCGAGGGTCAGGGACAGGGCGATGGCCGCAGCGGCGATGCCGGATCCGCGGCGCAGGTTGTTGAGCTTCATTGGTGTTGCCTTCCGTTTGGGGCGGTGATGGAGGTGATTCGGAGTGGTGCTCGGAACGGATTGGTGGAAATTCAGGCGACGTCGACGATGACTTCGTGGAGGCCGCTGGCGCCGTCCGGGAACGGCTCGGCCCGGGCGGCCGTCTGGGGCTCGCCGTCGCCGGACACGGCACGCGCAGCGATCCGGTGCGAGCCGCTCGTGGCCGGCCAGCGGTAGAACCACTGACGCCAGTAGTCGTCGCCGCCGGAGGGGCCGAGGTTCGCGTCCTTCCAGCCCCCGCCGTCGATCTGGACCTGGACCTTGGCGATCCCGCCGCGTTCCTGGGCCCAGGCGACGCCGCCGATCACGACGTCGCCCGACTCGAGGTCGGCCAGCGCCCGCGGGGTGTCGATCCGGGCCGAGATCTTGATCGGCGCATCGGTCGCCCAGCCGCGCTCGGTCCAGTAGGCCTCTTGGTCGCGGTAGGTCGTCAGGGTCAGCCTGGTGAGCCACTTGGTCGCGCTGATGAACCCGTAGAGGCCGGGCACGACCATCCGCACGGGGAAGCCGTGCTCGCGGGGGAGCGGCTCACCGTTCATCCCGACGCAGATCATCGCGTCGCGGCCGTCGGTGGCCAGCGCCAGCGGCGTGCTGATCGTCATGCCGTCGAAGTCGGTGGAGAGGATCTGGTCGGCGCGGTCGCCGACCCCGGCCAGGTCGAGCACGTCTGTCAGTCGTACGCCGAGCCAGCGCGCGCCTCCGACGTACTCCCCGCCGACGCTGTTGGAGACGCAGGTGAGGGTGATGTCGCGCTCGATCATCGGCAGCGCGAGCAGCTCGTCGTAGGTCAGGGTGACCTCGCGCCCCACGTCGCCGTCGATGGTCAGCGTCCAGTCCTCGCTGCTGACCACCGGGGTGTCGAGGCGGGTGTCGACCCGGTAGAAGTCGTCGTTCTCGGTGCGGAACGGAGTGATGCCCGGCACCTGCTTGTCCAGGCCGCGCGGCAACGGGGGCGCCGGGTCCGTCGGGTCGGGGAGGGTCACGTCCTCGGGGCGGAGTCGCAGCTTGGTGACCAGCTGGCCGCCCACGCCGCCGATGACGGCGACGGCGCCGATCACGCCGGCGGCGACGAGGATGCCGCGCCGCCCGCCCGCCGGAGCGCCGGCCTGCTCCCGCGCCAGCCACGCCAGTGCGAGCACCGCGGCGACCGCCGCAACCAGGCTCGGTCCCAGATCGGTGACCGAGGCCTCGGGTCGGGTCATGACGGCGGTCGCTGCGACTGCCACCAGCACGAGGAGCAGGCCGGCGCCGTACCGGATGCGACGGCGGGCCAGCAGGCCCGCCACCGCGGCCAGGGCGAGCACGCCGGCGAGCACGGATCCGACGAGGATCAGCTTGTCGGCGCTGCCGAACGTCCGGATCGCCCACTCCTTCATGGGGGTGGGCGTGAGGTCGATGACTGCGGAGCCGACAGCGAGCACGGGTGAGGTGTCGGCGTCGGTGAGTGCCGCGACGGCGTGGGCGAGGCCGAGGCCACCGATGGTGGCAAGTACGCCGTACGCAGCCCAGGGCAGTCGGGTCCTCATGGCGGTTGTTCGGCGCGGACCGGGTTCCCGGATTGGATCGAGAAAGAAACAGTCACGCCTGATTGTATTTTTGGAGGGGCTCGACCAAGATGGGAGCATGGCCGACACCTCCCCCGAACTCGTCCACTACGACGTCGCCGACCGGATCGCGACCATCACCCTGGACTCGCCGCACAACCGCAACGCGCTGTCGCGGCAGCTGGTGACCGAGCTGTTCGAGCGGCTCGACCGGGCCGACCAGGACGCCGACGTGCTCGCCGTGGTGCTCCGGTCCTCGGGTCGGGTGTTCTGCTCCGGCGCCGACCTCACCGAGGCGTCCACCACGCCGATGGAGGAGGGTGCGCGCGCGATCGTCCGGCTCCAGCGCGCGATCGTCGCGCTGAGCAAGCCGGTGGTCACCGTCGTGGCCGGCGCCGCGCGGGCCGGCGGCATCGGCATCGTGGCCGCCTCCGACATCGTGCTCACCGCGGAGGACGCGACCTTCGCGCTGACCGAGGTGAAGCTCGGGCTGACGCCGGCCGTCATCTCGCTCACCGTGCTGCCGCGCCTCACCCCGCGTGCGGCGGCCCTCACCGCACTCGGCGGCGAGGTCTTCACCGGCTCCGAGGCGGTCGACTACGGGCTGGCCACGAGGGCCGTCCCCGCCGGTCAGCTCGACGCCGCGGTGGCCGAGCTCTGCGCCCAGCT